>JBEKFS010000014.1:0-35362 GCA_050013195.1 Occallatibacter sp. | reverse complement strand
CGTCAGCGGCGCGGTCCCCTCCGGACAGTTGGTGACCATCACCGCCGCAAGCGGCGCATCTATCAATTACTGCATCACCGCCACAACCTGCACGCCCACCACGCCATACACCGGCGCAATCACGGTGACCAGCGCGGAGACCATTCAGGCCATCGCCGTTGAAACCGGCTACGTCAGCAGCACCGTCGCCTCCGCCAGCTACACGCTCGAAACGCAGCTTGCCGCGCCCACCATCTCGCCCGTCAGCGGAGCGGTCCCCTCCGGACAGTTGGTCACCATCACCGCTGCCAGCGGCGCATCTATCAACTACTGCATCACCGCCACAACCTGCACGCCCACTACGCCGTACACCGGCGCAATCACGGTGACCAGCGCGGAGACCATCGAGGCCATCGCCGTCGAAACCGGCTACGTCAGCAGCACCGTCGCCTCGGCCAGCTACACGCTCGAAACGCAGCTTGCCGCGCCCACCATCTCGCCCGTCAGCGGCGCAGTCCCATCCGGACAGTTGGTCACCATCACCGCCGCCAGCGGCGCGTCCATCAACTACTGCATCACCGCCACAACCTGCACGCCCACTACGCCATACACCGGCGCAATCACGGTGACCAGCGCGGAGACCATTCAGGCCATCGCCGTTGAAACCGGCTACGTCAGCAGCACCGTTGCCTCCGCCAGCTACACGCTCGAAACTCAGCTTGCCGCGCCCACTTTCTTGCCCGTCAGCGGCGCAGTCCCCTCCGGACAGTTGGTCACCATCACCGCCGCCAGCGGCGCATCCATCAACTACTGCATCACCGCCACAACCTGCACGCCCACCACGCCATACACCGGCGCAATCACCGTGACCAGCGCGGAGACCATCGAGGCCATCGCCGTCGAAACCGGCTACGTCAGCAGCACCGTCGCCTCCGCCAGCTACACGCTCGAAACGCAGCTTGCCGCGCCCACCATCTCGCCCGTAAGCGGCGCAGTCCCATCCGGACAGTTGGTCACCATCACCGCCGCCAGCGGCGCATCCATCAACTACTGCATCACCGCCACAACCTGCACGCCCACCACGCCATACACCGGCGCAATCACGGTGACCAGCGCGGAGACCATCGAGGCCATCGCCGTTGAAACCGGCTACGTCAGCAGCACCGTCGCCTCGGCCAGCTACACCATTACGGGACAGCCACAGGTGACATTTTCCGGCAGCAGCATCATTTTCCCAACCACCGGCGCCACCAAAACCAGCCTGCCATCCGTCATTGAGATGAAAAACACCGGCAACGCCACGCTGACAGGAATCAACATCTCGCTCACCGGCGCCAACACAACCCAATTCAGCCTCTCAACCCCAAGCACCACCTGCGGCGCCACGCTTGCCGTCAACGCAGCCTGTTACATCTACGCCACGTTCACGCCCGCCGCCGCCTCCCCGTACAGTGCATCCATCTCCATCTCTGACAACGCCGCGAACTCGCCTCAGAGCGTCAGCCTCAGCGGCTCAGGTACAAACGCCGGCATTACGTACGCTATGTACTCATTCCCTCAGCCCGACGCCTCCGTTACGCCGCTCTACACGCTTGTGAACAGCGCGCAAAACACCATCGACATGACCATGTACGAGCTCAAGGACACGATCTTCTCCGGATATCTGGTCGCGGCCTGCAATCGCGGTGTTACCGTGCGTGTCATCCTCATGGCCGGCGGCGAAAAAACCAGCAACACTGCGGCATTTAACCAGCTGAACGCCGTCACCCACTGCAGCGCCGTCTGGGCCAACACCGCCTTTGAAAACACTCACCAGAAAACTTTCACCATCGATGGAACTCAGACCGCGATCCTGTCATTGAACCTGGTAACGGCTGATTACCCCGATACGCGCGACTTCGCCATGGTGGAAAATGACCCAACCGACATCGCTGCTATCGAGGCCACTTTCAACCAGGACTATGCCGCCGGCACAACCGCCGCCGGAGTCAGCGGGGCCAGCGACTTCAGCTATTCACCCGGCGCGGGCGACGACCTTATCTGGAGCCCCACTACCGCTGATCCTGATATGCTCTCCATCATCAACAACGCGCAATCGACGCTGCTGATTGAGAACGAGGAGTTGAGTTCAAGCGCATCAGACATCGTCAGCGCCCTGGTCAACGCTTGCCAGACCCGCGGTGTTCAAGTGCATTTCGTCAGCAATATTGACTCCAGCTACACAGCGCAGTTCAATCAGCTCACAGCCGCCGGGTGTAAGGTCTATCTCTACGTCGGCACCGGAACCCTCTTCTACGTCCACGCCAAGGCAGTGGTCGCCGACTACGGCCTGGGCACGCAAAACGCCTACATGGGATCAATCAACTACTCCAGCGCCTCCATGACGCAGAACCGCGAGTTGGGCATGTTCGTAAGCGATCCGGTTAGCGTCCAGCTGCTTAACACCACCATAGCCAGCGATTATTTGGGCCTCGGCCAAACTTACCCATTCTGACGCACTCGCGGCTTGCTCCTCTTCAGGATGCAACAGCTACGGCCTGGCGGAAATCTCACCAGGCCGTTGCTGTCTTTGGCATTTGCTCATCTTGCCCCTTTCTCAAGCGTTGGGACAAAGCGATCCACATTTCCGCATAGTGTTCCATCTTGCACAGTTTTTCGGTGGCCCATAGAACAAGCTGATCTGAGGGCGGTGCAAGATTGCGAATGCCTACTCGGGTTTTTCTTCATTGATAGATAGTTTCCGAGGCAAGGCGCACGATTCGTGCACGACAGCCGCCCTTCTTCCCTTGGAGGCGGCCGATGAACGCCCTGTTGATCTACCCGGAATTCCCCGATACTTATTGGAGTTTCAAGCATGCGCTCAAGTTTCTGGGTAAGCGTGCGGCGCAGCCTCCGCTGGGGCTGATGACGGTGGCCGCGCTGTTGCCCAAGGCATGGAAAAAGCGGCTGGTCGACACCAACGTCGAGCGGCTGCGTGACCGGGACCTGGCCTGGGCCGACGTGGCGCTGATAAGCGCCATGCACATCCAGCACGATTCGCTGGCGGCCATCGTCGAGCGCTGCCGCGCGCGCGGGCTGCGAACGGTGGTGGGCGGGCCCATCGCCAGCAGCATCTCAGCCGCTGACCTCAAGGTGGACCACGTGGTCATCGGCGAAGCCGAGAGCCTGATTGCCGGCCTGGCGCTGGGCCTGGAGCAGGGAACGGCCGAGCCTGTCTATAAAGCCGTCGATCGGCCTGCGATGGAGACCAGTCCCCTGCCCGATCTGAGTCTCATCAAAATGAATCGCTACTCCACCATGGCCGTGCAAGCCTCGCGCGGCTGCCCCTTCAACTGCGAGTTCTGCGACATTATCGAAATCTACGGCCGGCGGCCGCGCGTTAAAACCGTTGCGCAGGTGTTGGCCGAGCTGGACCAGTTATATGCCGCCGGCTGGCGCGAAGCGGTCTTTATCGTGGACGATAACTTCATCGGCAACAAGGGGCGCGCTAAAGAATTATGTACCGCGCTCGCCCGGTGGCGCAGCCAATACAAAACCAGCTTCGACTTCATTACCGAAGCCTCGCTCAACCTGGCCGACGACCTGGAGTTGATGCAGCTGATGAAGGACGCCGGATTCGCCTCCGTCTTTCTGGGCATCGAGACCCCCGATGAATCGGCACTCATCGCCTGCAACAAGACGCAGAACACGCGGCGCAGCCTGCTTGACAGTGTGGCCGCAATCCAGAGTTACGGCATGCAGGTCATGGGCGGCTTCATCCTGGGCTTTGACACCGATCGTGACGACATCTTCGACCGCATGGTGGAGTTTATTCAGAAAAGCGGCATCCCCATCGCCATGGTCGGCCTGCTGCAAGCCATGCCCGGAACCCAGCTATTCCGGCGATTGTGGAGCGAAGGCCGAATACTGCACGCGGGTCACGGCGACAATACGGACGACAAGTTGAACTTTCTTCCCCGCATGGATGCCACAAGGCTGGTGGAAGGTTATCGCTCGGTGCTGGAACGGATCTACTCCAGCGGGGCATACTATGAGCGCGTCAAGCTCTACCTGAACCGCACCCAGCCTAAACCCGGCAAGCAAAAATCCGGCGAGCGACAATCCCGCCAGCAGTGGCTGACCGTGGGCAATGCGCGCGCCTTTGTCACCTCCATCGTCCGTCAGGGAGTCTTCGGCCGGCAGCGCTGGAGTTACTGGAAGTTTCTGCTGACCGTGGCCACGCGTTACCGCCATTGCTTCGGCGCAGCCATGACGTTGGCGGTCATGGGTTATCACTTCCAGGTGATGACCAGAAGATTATCTAAGGCCGCAAACTCGCCCTTCACTTCGCCAGCAATTAAAAATGGCCTGCCTGCAAAAGCCGCAGGAGATTAGAGCATTCTGCCTGTTGGTTCAGAGCCGATTTCCGATTACTTTTACAGTGCCGATAAATTGCGAACAGGTAACGCCAGCCTCCTTGTAACGCCGGCCTCCTTGTAGCGCCAGCCTCCATGTAGCACCGGCCCCCTTGTAACGCCGGCCTCCCGGCCGGCTGTTGTGTGGACCTCCTGGTCCACGCCGAGCTCTACACCATCTATAAAAATGCTCTAATCGAGATAACCGGGCTTGTGTGATAAATTCCTCTTGAGAAATCATCGGAGAATCCATGCGCACGTTATGGTTTGCCGCGCTCTTCGTTGGGTTTGGCGTTAGCATTTCCGGCGGTCAGCAACCTAGTTCTTCCACGCCGCCTAAGCCGGATACCCAGTCGCCCCGCGTAAAGGTTTATACCGTTGGCCCGGATGTAACAGCCCCAGAGCTTCTCCCGCCCAATTTGGCCCCAATTCCTTCCGGCAAGTGCAAGAAAAAGATGGACGGCAAGGTCGTGCTCTCTGTCCTTGTGGATGAAACAGGCCAACCGCATAACATTATTTTTCTGCGCCCGCTCAGCAAAGACCTGGACAAGCTTGCACTGAAACTTGTCGCCGCGGATCGCTTCAAACCCGGTACCCACGATGGTGCTCCGGTTGTCGTCGGGCTATCAGTTGATGTGGATTTTCTAGCCTGCATTGATGAGATAACAGACGACGCCGGCAAGAAGGCCTCTTGGTTGCGATTGCGGTCCCAGCCAGTGCAGAAGTTAGGAACCCTCCCGGAACCTCCGGAAGAAGCTGTTCTTTCTTCAGACACCATCTCCTTGAACGGCATTGATAATAATACCCCACACACAGCTAAGGTTGGTGGCTCAGTCACAGCGCCCGTTATTCTCATCTCCGCTAACCCGCAGTACACGCCAGAGGCAAAGAATGCAAGGATCAACGGAGTGTGCGTGGTCACGCTAATTGTCGATCGGCAGGGCATGCCGCAGAATATTCAGATAACCAAGAGCCTGGACCCAGGTTTGGACCAGAATGCTATAGATGCAGTAGCAAATTTTCGGTTCAAGCCGTCCATGAGAAACGGCGAGCCCGTTGCAGTCATGGTCAGCATCGAGATAAACTTCAGGCTCTACTAGCATCCGGCCTTGGCCAGCGATGCGTTGCAAATACCGCCGCAACCGCAGGAAATGCGATTCAATAAAATCAAGATATGCCCTGCCCCAACGCCCGCCGCGATAGACTGCCTATAAGGATGCAATCTTGAGCGGAGATCACCAAGCCAAGCGCGCGGAATCGGCCAAGGCCACCGGTTTTTCCCACGCCTGGCGCGCCTTGCGCCATCGCAACTTCCGCCTCTTCTTCGGCGGCCAAACCATCTCGCTCACCGGCACCTGGATGACCCGCGTGGCCACCGGATGGCTGGTCTACCGACTCACCGGCTCGGCCCTGCTGCTAGGCACGGTCAGCTTTGCCGGCCAAATTCCCACCTTTCTCGTCGCGCCCTTCGCCGGCGTCTGGGTTGACCGGCTCAACAAACGCCAGGTGCTGGTCTGGACTCAGACTCTCTCCATGCTCCAATCGCTGACCCTGGCCGCGCTGACGCTTTCCGGCCACATCACCATTCCCGTGCTGCTCGCGCTGAGCGTGTTGCAGGGCTGCGTCAATGCCTTTGACATGCCTGGCCGCCAATCCTTCATGGTCATGATGGTCGAAGAAAAAAACGATCTGCAGAACGCCATCGCCATCAACTCCTCCATGGTGAACGTGGCGCGCCTCATCGGCCCGTCGCTGGCTGGAATGTTGATCGCCGTCTCCAGCGAGGGCTGGTGCTTTCTCGTTGACGGCATCAGTTACATCGCCGTCATCATCTCGCTGCTCATGATGCGCCTTCATGCGCCTGCGGCCGAGCGCAAGGCCGCGTCCATGCTCACCGAATTGACGGCCGGCTGGACCTACGTCTCGGAGTTTTTACCCATCCGCACCATCCTGATGCTCTTCGCCGTGGTCAGCCTCATGGGCATGCCCTTCGTCGTGCTGATGCCCATCTTCGCCAAAAAAGTGCTCAGCGGTGGACCGCACACCCTTGGATTCCTGATGGCCGCCATGGGCCTGGGCGCGCTGGTTTCGGCGCTCTCGCTGGCGGCGCGCAGAAACGTGCGCGGGCTGGTGCGGATGATCCCCATCGCAGCAGCCGTCTTTGGATTGGGTCTCATCGGCTTCGGTCTCTCGCGCGTATTCTGGCTTTCAATTCTCACGGTCTTCATCGCCGGCATGGGCATGATGCAGGGCATGGCCGCCAGCAACACCGTCATTCAGACCATCGTCACCGACGACAAGCGCGGCCGCGTAATGAGCTACTATACGATGGCCTTCATGGGCATGGCGCCCTTCGGCAGCCTGCTTGCCGGCGCCATGGCGCACAATTTTGGCGCGCCCCTTACCGTCATCGCCAACGGCTCAGTCGTCCTCGTAGGCGCGGCATGGTTCGTGACGCGCTTGCCTGCGCTGCGCCGCCAGATTCGCCCCATCTACCGCGAGATGGGCATCATTCCGGCTGAGGGCTTGCAACTGGCGGAGGAGGAGATACAGCAATGAGCGACAATAAATCTGACTTCAAACTCGATGCGCGCCGCACAGCCATCGTGGTCATCGATCTTCAAAAAGGCATTGCGCGCATGCCCGGTGGTGCGCCGCACACCAAGCCCGCCGTCATCGCCAACGCCTCGCACCTGCTCTCCGCTTCCCGCGCCGCCGGTGCACAGCCCATCCTCGTCCACGTTGGCGGTTCACCCGATGACGCCGACCGCCTGCACACTCCAACCGACCAGAAGTGGAAGACTACCGGCCCCCTGCCGCCCGATTGGAGTGAGTTGATTCCCGAGCTCAACCGCCAGCCCAGCGACGTTGTGATTCTGAAGCGACAGTGGGGCGCCTTCTATGGCACCGACCTCGACCTGCAACTTCGCCGCCGAAATCTATCCACGATCATCCTCTGCGGCATATCCACCGATGCCGGCGTGGAGAGCACGGCGCGCGACGCCTACGAGCGCGGCTTCGAGCTTATCTTTGCCGAGGATGCCATGACCAGCTCAACCGCCGAAAGCCACGCCAACAGCGTGGAGCGCATCTTTCCCCGCCTGGGTCGCGTCCGCTCCACTGATCAGATCATCGCGGCGTTCAAGGCCTGAATACTTTCAATGTACTGAAATCTGGGTGCCCCACCTTCACCAATGCGCGCACTTTGCGCATTGGTGAAGGTGGGATATATAAAACTATAGCTTTTTATAACCTAAAGTTTTTTATGGCTTTACCTTCACCGCCGTTTCATTCTCCGTGTCCCATCCATTCGCAGCTTTTCCAGGAAAAGATGCGAATGGGTGGGATACCACAAACCTACCCCGCAATCCCATCAATCCGCGCCAGTTCCTCCGCTGTGAAGCTCAAATTCCCCAGCGCAGCCACGTTCTGCTCAATCTGCTCCACGCGGCTGGCGCCAATCAGCGCTGATGTCATCCGTCCATCGCGCAGCACCCAGGCCAGCGCCATCTGCGCCAGCGACTGACCGCGCTGCTTGGCTAACTCATTCAGCGCGCGAATCCTCGCTAACTTGCCTTCGTCGATGTCTTTCGTCTTCAGGAAGTGTTCCCTGGTCGCGCGAGAGTCCGCTGGAATGCCCTTCAGATAACGGTCGGTCAACATCCCCTGTGCCAGCGGAGTGAATGCAATCGCGCCTATTCCCTCCTGACCCAGCACATCCAGCAGACCATTCTCAATCGCGCGGTCGAAGATGGAATATCTGGGCTGATGTATGAGGCAGCGTGTCCCCAGTTCGCGCAAAATCCGTGCGGCCGCCGCAGTCTGCGCCGGGTCATACCGGGAGATGCCCACATAGAGCGCCTTGCCGCTGCGCACCGCCTGATCCAGCGCACTCATCGTCTCTTCGATGGGCGTCTCCGGATCGGGACGATGCGAATAAAAGATGTCCACATATTCCAGGCCCATTCGTGTGAGGCTCTGGTCCAGGCTGGTCAGCATGGACTTGCGCGATCCCCAATTGCCGTAAGGCCCGGGCCACATATCGTAGCCCGCCTTGGTGCTGATGATCATCTCGTCGCGATGGGCCGCGAACTCCCGCCGCAGAATCTCGCCGAAGTTTGTTTCCGCGCTGCCCGGCGGTGGGCCGTAGTTGTTGGCCAGATCAAAGTGTGTGATGCCCAGATCGAAGGCTCGCCGCACCATTGCCTGGCCATTCTCAAAGTTGTCCACGCCGCCGAAGTTGTGCCACAGGCCCAGGGAGATGGCCGGCAGCCTCAGGCCGCTCTTGCCTGTGCGGCGGTATTGCATCGTGTCATATCGGTCTTCGTTTGCGGTGTACAAGTTGATTCCCCTGGCTGAAAGTACTTCTGTGACTTCAGCATTCGTAGCTTCTTGATTCTAGACCACATCCGTACACGCTATCCAGGCTTCAAAAAAGCACATTCCGCTGATGGAATGAACTTTGGATCGAAGATAAATAAGCCCTTCAGAATCAATGCTGGATGGCTGGAGTGGGTTTCAACGAATCCCCTCATCTTAATCTTAGGAAATCAGAGCAAAAAATCGTCCTATCCCCATGTTTATTCACACATTATCCTTTTTATTTTCTATAACATACGCTAAGTTCATCCCATCTCGCTATGCTTCTTTGTTGCATCCTGGCCAAAACCGCTATAAGATGCGTCAATTGATACATATGCCCTTTTTCAGCTCCAGTCCGCCTTCTCCCGCGCCCGCGCCTCCCACCCCGCGCATGCGCCTGATCAACCTGGGCAAGCTGTGCGTAGCCATTCAGGCCGTCTCCCCGCAGGAGCTGATCGAGCGGGCCGTGGCTGCCCTGCCGGAATCCAGGTTTCTTGAGTTCCGCCTTGATTTGCTGCCCAAACCGGCCTCGGCCATTCCCAAAGTAAAGGAATTCCTTGCCGCCCACCGCGACGCAACGGTCTTGGCCACTTGCCGGCGCAAGCAGTTTGGCGGCCACTTCACGGGATCCTTGAAAGCCGAGCTCGAAGTCCTCTTAGCAGCCGCTGAGGCTGGCTGCCAGATTGTCGATCTGGAGGTCGAATCGGCCGAGGAGGCCGCTCCCAGGCAGTTGGACCAACTGCGCGACAGGTTGCGCGCCGCGGGCGTGGCGCTGTTGATCAGCTTTCACGACTTCTCACGCACCAGAAATCTTGATCAGACGGCATTGCGCATCGAGGTTTTCCAGCCGGATTTCGTCAAAGTGGTGTCGACCGCCAAGTCGCTGGTCGACAATCTCGCCGTCCTCAAGCTCATCCAGGACCACTCTCGCTCTGCCGAGGTAGTCGGTATCGCCATGGGAGAAGAAGGACTCGTAAGCCGCGTGCTGGGCCTCCGCGCCGGCGCGCCCTTTACCTTTGCCGCGTTCTCCGACGGCCCCCTCTCAGAAAAATCGGAAACCAATTCCAAACACGCCACCGCCCCCGGCCAGTTGACCGCCCGCACTCTGCGCGACCTCTATCGCGTTGAGCAGCTTGACCAGGCCACGCGCATCTTCGCCGTGGCCGGCGACCCCATCGCCCACTCGCTTTCGCCGCTCATGCACAACGCCGCTTTCCGCCGCGAAAACGTGAACGCGATTCTGCTCCCGCTCCTTACGCACAAGGTCGATGACCTGATCACTATGGCGCGCGAGTTGCCCTTGGCCGGTTCGGCCGTCACCATGCCGCTCAAGCAGGATGTTCTCCCGCATCTGGCCAATTCCGACCCGCTCACCGCCCGTATCGGCGCCTGCAACACCCTGCGCACCGGCGCCGACGGCAAGCTCTACGGCTTCAACACCGACGTGGCCGGCGTGGTTCGCCCGCTCGAGAGGCGTCTGAAGTTGCAGGGCGCGCGCATCGTTGTACTCGGCGCGGGAGGCGCGGCCCGGGCCGCCGTCTTCGGCCTCGTCGAACAAGGTGCCGAAGTTTTCATCGTCAACATCGTCCACGAGGACGCCGTCAAGCTTGCCAAGCAGGCCAAGGCCAAGGCGCTCAAGCGCGATCTCTTCGCCAAGAGCGCCTTCGATGTGCTCATCAACGCCACTCCCTGCGGCATGGAAGGCAACAAGCAGTCGCTGCCCATCACGGAAAAAGAATTGAACGCAGGCTTGGTCTTCGACATGGTCTATAACCCGCTGGAAACGCCGCTACTCAAATTATCTAAGGACCGCGGCATCCCGATCATCACCGGCATGGAGATGTTCGTCCAGCAAGGCGCACGCCAATTCGAAATTTGGACCGGAAAACCCGCCCCCGAAGCGGAGATGATGCGCGTGGTCGAACTGGAGCTGCGTCGGCGCGGGTAAATGCGGGTCTGAATTTCTGGTCTCCCTGATTCCAAGCGCGATTCTTGGGAGACACGAATCATCGCGCTACCCATCCAACACATCCAAAATCAATTGATTGCATTACAGGATGGAGCGCGACGAATCATTCTGAATACAAAAATCATGGGGCGGGTTTCCCCGCCCCATTGAGTAATTCTGTTCGTCAAAACTGTGAGCGGCTTCCCCGCCCCATCTTGTATTACTGCTGATCAGGTTCATCCGTGGGCTGTGCATCGGCGTCTGCGACAAGTGGCAGCGTGGTATCGGGGAATGCCGGGTTGGCTAATGCGTAACCGCCTCCATCCAGATACTCGATGAAGCACCCGTCGCACATACCCCATGCATCGGGCCAGAAGATGCCCGGGCCAAAGCCCCATTGAAATCCGCCCCACCAGAAGGGCGACGCATAGGGCGTTCCGACCCATAATCCGGGAGTGCTGAATACCACAGCATGGGCTGCCCCGAAGTGTCCGGCATAATACCGGTCATTGAAGCGGCCATTCCTGTAAGCCGCGCGGGCGGCCCTGTTGTCGTGGTGGCGAACGTTGTTACGGGCGTGCCGCGCCTTATTTTCGCTCCGAACAGAATTCTGGTGTGCTTTCGCGGCATTCCGGTCCGCGTTGCGCTTGTTACGATCGGCATTTTGCTGATTATGCTGCGCGGTGCGGTCGTTGTGCTGCGTAGTATTGTGCGTCGTTGCATGCGTGTTCTGGCGAGGCTGCGTGTTCTGCCGCGGCGCTGCCGGACGTGGGGCGGGACGCGATGGCTGTGGGTGATATGCCGGTGCAGGACGCGGTGCGGGGTGCGCTGCGGGCGGATGATACGCGGGCGCCGGTGCAGGGTGATATACGGGTTTTTGGGCTACGCCAATGGCTACAAAAGAAACCATGAAGGTCATCAAGATCAATAACTTTTTCATATTTTCTCCTCGCCATATCATCCTACATTCATGCCACATTGCGCCAGTTTATGTGGTAACCGGGCTGGGTATCCTAAGTAACAATTCTGCGGCCTGGAATGTCGCGAACCCTAATGGTGACAGCCGAATACCGGCTAATCACGATTCCGCGGCCCGTTTCACGCGCTTATTTAAGCATATTTTCCACAAGGTAAGCTCTAGGTCTTTTTCGCTACTCTCACATTTGCAAAGGAAAGACAACCCCGGCTTGGGCGGGCCGCGCTCTGCCTACCGCCGATTCTTCTTCCATGTCTTGGTCCTGGCGGGTTTTGGTTTGGATTTAGGTTTGGATTCGGGCTGGTGGCTGAATGGGATCGGCCCCAGGTCGGAGCCGACGCGCACCGCGCGCGTGTCGCGCATCTCATATGTAATAGTCCGCGGCGAAACCGGACGTGTGATGCCGGTGGCCGGATCCGTGGTCATGTCAGGTCCGTTGGCGATCAAAAAACTAAAGGTAGGTGCGCCGCCGGCCGAGCCCGTCGTGACCAGCACCGGTAGATAGCCCTGAATGGGATGCAGCCGGAAGGCCGTCTCATAACGATGGTGCCGTGTACTCCACGTAAACACGCGCACTTGATCAAAATCGAAGGGCAACCCGGCCTTGATCGGGGAGAGCACGGTCACATACTGTGGAACCTCGTGGTTGGGCGTTGCGGCCTCGGGATCGTGAACCTTGTTGAGCACGTAGGCGCCCACGTAGCGCTGTCCCTCTGCATAGGTGCCAATCTCATCGGGCACATCCACATCCATGCGGCTGGAGAGCATCCACCCGGTTCGGCCCTGGCTGTCGCGCACCAGCCACCAATCCTCCATTACAGGTTCCACTGCATTAGTCTGGCCGGGAATGTGCGCCGTGCTCTCTGATAAAGCCGATTTTGCCCCTGATTTGGACCGGGACCGCTGTGCAGGAGTTTTTACCGGCGGGCTTGGCTTCGACGTCATCTGACTTGCAGCCTGCGTTGATCCGGGTTCAGCCTTGGGGACCGAGGTACGCGCCAAAAGCTGAATCTTGGAGTTCGCGCCCAGAAGATAAAACCGCTCTGTTTCCCTGCCGGGCTTCAGGTGCAGGTAGATATCGTCGCGCAGAACCCCGCTGGCCACTACCGGGTCCTGCCGGTGTTGAACCCCCAGCTGGTCAAAAATCTGGAATGTCTTGGCGTCGATCACCGCGCGCTCTTCAATCCAGCCGATCTCGTTCTTTTCGGTCTGCACCTTGAGAAAGCGGCGGCTTTGTTCTAGCACTTCCAATCGCTGGCCGTTCGTCACCTCGGCCACGCGGTTGGAGACGGCGGCCACACGATCATGCAGGTACATCTGCCGTGCGGAGACGTACACCGTATCGTGCCGTTCATGACGGAAATGTGCGCACCCCGATGAAAACGCCAAAAAACAAGCGAGAAGCAGCGAAGCAGCGGGAGCCTGCAAGCGCCGCGCGAAAGAGACCAATGAGATGGAGGATAGTGTGAGCACAGCCAGTGGCGATCATCTTGAGGATAGCACTTTTTGAAAGTAAAAACTCAGGAACTGGACGGGTGCGCCGCCCTTGCCGTTTGAATCAATGCCGGCAATACCTTGCCAAATTCGCCTTTACCTGGCTCGCCGAAGGCAAAATAAAGCTGGCGATAATATTTGTACAAACTTTCATAAACTTTTTGCGCCGATTTCTCCGGTTCGTAGACTTTATGCGGCGGGCAGATTCTCTCCTGCGCCTCGCCGATGCTCTTGAACGTGCCTGCGGCCAAAAATGCGAAGACCGCCGAGCCGATTCCCGTCACCTTGCTCGCCGGCACCAGCACCGGCCTTCCCAGCACATTCGCGTACACCTGGTTCAGCACCGCGTTGCTCTGCGGAATGCCGCCGCCGTTGATCACCCGCAGCGTGGGCGCGCCGTATTCGCTCATCCGGTCTAGTATCACGCGAGTATGAAACGCCGTTCCCTCGATGGCCGCGAAGAGCTCATCCTGCGCGGTGTGCTGCAGATTCCATCCCAGCGTGATACCGCCCAGATTCGGATTCACCAGCACGGTGCGGTCGCCGTTGTCCCATGTCATGCGCAGCAACCCGGTCTGCCCGGCGCTGTAAGTCTCTAGCCCTTTGCTCAGTTCGGCCACAGTGGTGTTGGCCCGCCGCGCGATGGCGCTGAAGATGTCTCCCGTCGCTGAAAGCCCAGCCTCCACTCCCGTGTACTCCGGATGCACGCTGCCCTGCACCACCCCGCAGACGCCGGGAATCAACTGCGCCGCTTTCACGTACGCAATGATGCACGTGGATGTGCCCACCACATTCACCACATCGCCTTCCCTGGCGCCCGCCCCGATCGCGTCCCAGTGCGCGTCGAAGGCTCCCACGGGAATGGGAATCCCCGCGCGCAGCCCAAGTTTTTCCGCCCACTGCGGCGCCAGCTTCCCGGCAATCTTGTCGGAAGTCGCGTACTCTCCCTCCATCTTCGCGCGCACGCCGGCCAGTAGCGGATCTACGCCAGCCAGAAATTTTTCCGCAGGCAATCCGCCCAGCGCCGCGTTCCACATCCACTTATGACCCATCGCGCAAACGCTGCGCTTCACCTTGGCAGGGTTCGTAATCCCGCACAGCGTTGCGGCCACCATGTCGCAATGCTCAAAGGCGCTGGCAAAATTCTTGCGCTTCTCCGGATTGTGGCGCAGCCAATGCAGCAGCTTTGCCCATCCCCACTCCGAGGAGTAGACGCCCCCGCACCACTGAATCGCTTCCAGCTTCTCTCGATGCGCCGCCTCCGTAATCTCGGCGGCTTCCTGTTTTGCGCGGTGATCGCACCATAGATAGTAGTCGTCCAGCGGGGTCATATCGGCGGCCACGGGAATCACGCTCGATCCAGTCGTATCCAGCGCAATAGCCTCCACCTGCTCGCCGCTGATTCCGGCTTCCTTCAGCGCCTGCCGTGTGGCTGCGGCCAAAGCCAGCATGTGGTCGCTGTGCGATTGCGTCGCATACTCCGGGTCCTCGCGCTTGCGATGCAGAGGATACTCGGCTGTTGCGGAACCAATCAGCCCCCGTTCGCTGTCAACCAGCGAGACGCGCACACTCAACGTGCCAAAATCAACCCCTGCGACAATGCTCATCGTTCTCTTCTTCTCCGCCGCCGCAAGATTAGCCGTCAGCTTTCATGCAAAATACATTTTCCCGATTCTAGAGCATTTCGCCTGTTGGTGTTGAGTCGATTTCCGATTGCTAGGATAGTGCCGATGGGTCGCGAACCTGTAGCGCCGGCCTCCCGGCCGGCTGTTGCGTGGATCTCCTGGTCCACGCCGCATTCTAAACCATCTGTAAATGCAAAAATGCTCTACATCCCCGAATTCACGGCTTCTTCGCCTGCCCATAGGTGGCATGGCTGCCGTGCTTGCGCAGAAAATGCCTGTCCAGCAACACCTGCGGCAACGGCCGGGTTTCGCCATTAACCGTCATTGTATGGCAGGCCATGCGCGCCACATACTCCAAAATCGTCGCGTTGTGAGCTGCCTCCGTCGCGCTCGCTCCCCAGCAGAATGGACCGTGCCCCGCCACCAGCGCCGCCGGAATCGCTTCGGGATTAATCTCTGCAAATCTCCGCCAGATCGCCGCCCCGGTCTCCCGCTCGTAATCGCCCGCAATCGCCGTCTCGCTCAATCGCCTGGTGACGGGCACCGGCCCATGAAAATAATCCGCATGTGTGGTCCCGAGGCAGGGAATATCCATCTCCGCCTGAGCCCACGCGGTCGCATATTCAGAATGTGTATGCACGACTCCGCCTACCGTCGAGAAGTGCTTGTACAACTCAAGATGCGTGGCCAGATCCGAAGAAGGACGAAGCGTTCCGTCCACAATCTTGCCCTCAAGATCGGTGACCACCATCTTCTCCGCAGTCAGCTTTTCGTAAGCCACGCCGCTGGGCTTGATGGCCACCAGCCCCTGGCCGCGGTCGATCCCGCTCACATTGCCAAAGGTATACAGCACCAGCCCGCGGCGAACCAGCTCCAGGTTTGCCTCCAGCACTTCTTCACGCAACGATTGCAGCAGCATATTCGCGGCACCCTCCGGTCAGATGAAGCAATCCTCTATTTGAATACCACATCTGGGGAACCATTGAATAAGTCGACGTTTTGAAAAGGCGCGACTTCGCCGGGGTCCCCATCGACAGATCTTCGTCGATGGGGTGGCTTTACAGCTTGCGTAAAAATGCATATGGTGCAGCAAGAAGCGTCAGGGCACAACTGGTAGGTCAGGGTTTTAACCCTGATTGCCGCAAGCGCAACAAAAAAAATGTCGGGCCTTAGCCCCTGAGGGAATGCTCCGCTAGGAAGAGAACTAAATCAGAGGTTCCCTGAATCCGAATCCCCCTCCGCGATCCGCGGCTCCAGCGCTGGTTGCCCACCTACTTCGGCGCGGCGACGATGGCAATGGAACTAGCCGCTGTGGTTGACGTGAACTGTGAGTCCAACTGGCCGGTAGTCGTGACGTCAAAAGTGTAGGCGTCGAAGTAGATGCTGGGGGACGAACCCACCTCAAAAACGTAGGAGCCGGTCGAGTCCAAAGCCATGCCCGCCGGTTGAGCGCCGGCTGAAACGGTGCTGCCCGTCGTCAGCGTATAACCCGAGGAACTGTTTCCCGAAACCGCAAATCCGGTGATGTTGCCGACCCCGTTGGCAACATATACTTCACTGGGAGAAACAACGGGCAGAATGTAGGTGGGCGCCAGCCCTCCGCTTGCGATCCGTGAGCTGGAGATCTCAGACTTTGCTGGCAGCGAACTGTAGTTGAAGGCGCGCAGCCCGCCAGAGGTCCCGGCGTTGTCGCCCAGCGTTTCACCAATATAGAACAGACGTGGCGAGCTGCTGGGATCTATGGCCACCGAATTTGCAGAACCGCCGGCAGTCGCCACCGTAATCGTCGTGGCTGAGACTCCGGCCGGAAATGGCGAACTCGAGCTGAATGGAACTAAGATCGTGCCGCCGGTTTCCAGGGCGACAATAATATAGCTGTTATCCGGCGAAATAAACATTTGTCCCTGAGCCAATGAGGCATTCGTGATCGTAAAACTTGCCGTGTGCACAGTGGTGTTGGTGTAAGTTCCTGTGGAGGAATTAATGGGGACGGCACTCAGTGTCACCTCGCCGCCACTGAGGGTAGGGATCGCTTCCAACAACCACGAATCGGTCGAATCCACCTGCAGGGCGTAGGCTAGATCGCCGGTAACCTGCACCCCAGTCCCCAACGCGCCGCTGGTGATGGGGTACGCATATACACCCGCCGTTGAGCTCACACACAGGAATTTGCCGTTCGGAGCTATGGCAACAGCGTATGGCGTGCCGTTCAAGTTGACGGAACTGCCTGAGATGGTGTTCAACGATCCCGAGCTCATGTAGTAGCCTTTAATCGTGCTGTTGCTGCCGACGTTGCTGTTCAAAATATAAAAGTTGCCGCTGGTGCTCGCCGTGCTGCTGCAAGTGCCTGTGCCCACCTCAACGCAAACCGTAGTGGTCTCTGCGGTACTGCCCGAAGAAGTGCCGGTTACCAAAAACTGATATGCTCCCGTGGTCGTCGTCGCCGAAGTAGTCGCGGTCAGCGTTGAGGTTTGCGCCGTCGTGGTGCTGAAGGTTAGCGAGGTCGACGAAAGGCTGCACGTGGCGGCGCTGGAAGCGCCCGTAGGCGCGGTCACCGAGCAGCTCAACGAAACCGTCCCGGTAAACGTACTCGCTGGCGTCACGGTAATGGTCGAGGTGCCGGTCGCTCCTTGGGCCACGGTGATGTTGCCGCTGTTGGTAAGGCTGAAACTGCCGCTGTTTCCGCCCGGCGCCTCCCAGAAATCTCCGCAACCTGCCAAAAGCGGCGCCACCGCCAGCAACATCCATGCCCACTTCCCCATCTTCATCGCTGCTCCTTTTGCGTCGTCTTCCGGAACTCTATCTCAGGGTACCGCCTGCGAGCGCATCCTGTCTCGCCGCCCGCCGGGCACACACGCCCACAGGCCCAATATTGATTTAGACGCAAATCAGCAGAACTACGCTTGCGGATCTCCCAATGCATTTGCAGGCAAGTTGAAGGCAGAGTCATCGCGGTTCCTCCCAGAGGGAGGATGTGAGAATAGCCCCGGGTGAAGCGAAGCGCAACCCGGGGAATGCGATCCATCAAGCGCCAAGCCGTCCCGTAGGGCCGGCGTGACACCCATCTTTCCTCAGACGATTGACGTTTATGCGATTGCGGGTGCCCCCGGTCCCTCGCATTTGGGGACCGGGGTTTGAACAATTCCACGCCAACTCCAGTGCCACACCATCGCAGCGGTCCCCTCCCCGCCCCCGGCTGATAGATTCATAACAAGGAACCCCGCCATGTTCCACACCACCGAAGACCTCCGCATTCAATGGACAAAAGTTGTCCTGCCCCCGGTTTTCCTTGAGGAAGAGCGGCCCATCTCCGATGCCGCCTCTGACACCATCTTCAACGCCCGCAACGAAATCTCCGCCATCCTCAACGGCCGCGATCCGCGCCTGCTCGTCCTCGTCGGTCCCTGCTCCATTCACGATCCCCTTGCCGCCCGCGAGTACGCCGCCCTGCTCCAGGCCGCCATCCAGGAATTTTCCGCCGACCTGCGCATCGTCATGCGCGTCTACTTCGAGAAGCCCCGCACCACCGTCGGATGGAAGGGCCTCATCAACGATCCCCATCTCGATCAATCCTTCAAGATCAACGACGGCCTGCGCCTCGCCCGCCATCTGCTCCTCGACCTGGCCGAGATGGGCGTCCCCGCTGGAACCGAATTCCTCGATGTAATCTCGCCCCAGTACATCGCCGGCCTCGTCAGTTGGGGAGCCATCGGCGCGCGCACCACCGAGAGCCAGGTTCACCGCCAACTGGTCTCCGGCGTCTCCTGCCCCGTGGGCTTCAAGAACGGCACCTCCGGCAACGTGCAGATCGCCATCGACGCCATCCTCTCCGCCGCCCACTCCCACGCCTTCCTCGGCCTCACCAAAACCGGTCAATCGGCCATCCTCATCACCAGGGGAAATCCCGACACCCACATCATCCTGCGCGGCGGAAGAAATACGGTCAACTACACGGCCGAAAGCGTCGCCGAGACCGCAACGCAAATGGAAAAAGCCGGCCTCGCCCCGCGCATCATGATCGACTTCTCCCACGCCAACTGCAGCAAGGACTACCGCCGCCAATCTATCGTCTGTCACGATGTCGCACAGCAGATCGCCGGCTCTCAAAGCAAGTCCGGCGACACCCGCATCATGGGTGTAATGATCGAGAGCAATCTCGTCGCCGGCTCGCAGCAGCTCATCCCCGGCCAGCCCCTCGTCTACGGCCAAAGCATCACCGACGCCTGCATCGACTGGAAAGAAACCCACGCCCTGCTCAAGGAACTAGCCGCCGCCGTCCGCGCCCGCCGCAGCGCATAGCAGGAATCCGCCAACTTGCTAACTTGCGATGCCCGCAAAGCGGGCGCTAACCTGCTGCAGTTGATACAAACTGTCAAACCCTTCCGTGTGCCCCAACTCCGAATTCTCGGATTTTGGAATGCACGAACCCATACGGGTGCCCCACCTTCGGCACGTCTTTGTTTTTGTGCCTAAGGTGGGATAGCTCCACATATCTATAGCTCTTTATATGTCTATTATTGTCTTCTCCAATCATTCCTCAATTATTCCGTGCCCCATCCTTTCGCTTCTATCTAACTTGATGCTATTCCCCATGCCGTTCCCAGAAGACAGCCGGTGTAACAATGGAATATCGCTCGCTGAGCGCAGGCAAATCCTTGTCCCCGGTTATAAGATAGTCGGCTTGCGACGCTCGCAGTGTTCCCAAAACCATCTGATCTGAGTCGTCCCGCAGCGTCTCATCAACGTCGTTGCTTGGCTCGACCACCTCCGCTAGCAACATGAAGCTGTCGGCAAGGTCGCGGATCTCAGAGCGGGTCAGCGTTATACGCTTCAGCTTCGGCAGCACCCGAACCATCTCGTCCAAAATGGATCGCGACAGCACCACGTCGAGTCCGCCCCGCCGCCACGCGCTCAAAATGCGTCCCGGAATACTCCCCGGATAAGCAAGCCCGGAGACCAGAACGTTGGTGTCCAAAACCACGCGCACTCCCGCCATCAGCGGTGCCGCTCCTCGGCGACAGTCGCATCAATCTCCGCCATGCCCTCGTCCTCCGGAACATCCGCATACGACTCGGCAATCCGGCTGCATAATTGGTCAAATCGATCGCGCATTCCGCGAATGCGCGCAAACAGATCGGCGCCCACAAGAGCGGCCACAGGCTTGCCGTCCTTGTTCACCACGATACTGTCATTTCGGTACTGCACCTGATTGAGCATCTCTCCCAAATTCTGGCGAAATTGGACTGCGCTCACTTCAGTAACCATTGCTGCCTCCTGCCATACTGACCAATATGATCATCATGACTATTATGTTCGATTCGGAGAATTTCGTCCAGTCATGCATCCTATTGGTGAGGCATTGCCGAAGGCAGTTAGCCCCGCGCAGATGGTTGCAGATAATTACCCTTCCCCGGCGCACAATAGAAACAGTCGCAAATGCGAGGCCTATATGACCACCGTCCAATCTTCAACGTGCGCAATCCTGGCCGATCTTCCCCGTTTCTTCCCCTGGAATCCATCTGACCCCCACCCCCCACCCCCCCATACCCCCAGGGGGTATAAATTCCCCTCAAAACTTTGCAGATTATTTTTAACCCCTTTGGAATCAACGACTGTGGAAATTTTATAGCCTCAAATTCTCCCACGTGGTGAGATTTGGCCTCTGAAAATGACCGGAAAAATCCCTTTTTTACCGTTTTTTCCGGGAGCTTCTTCATCAAGGATCAAAATCTATGATTTTGGCTCAGGCTGTTGAAAGCGCCTTGCAGAAAATTACCCATTGTGTGAAATTCCGGCCACGCTAACCAAACCGCTATGATGTCACCAGCGCAATAAGGGAAATAATGCCCCAAACCATCTTCATCTCGGCAGGCGAGGCCAGCGGCGAGCACTACGGCGCGCTGGTAATCGCCGCGCTAAAAAAGCAGCTTGCCGCCGCAGGCCAATCGGCCGAGTTTTTCGGCATGGGCGGCGAGCGCATGGCCACAGCAGGCCTCGATTGCGTCGTCCGCTCCGAGGACATGGCCGTCATGGGCCTCACCGAGGTCGTTCGCCATCTGCCGCGCATCTGGCGCGAGTTTCGCAAGCTCAAAAAGTCAATCCGCGTCCGCCGTCCCAGCCTCGCCATCCTCATCGATTTTCCGGAAATCCACTTCCGCCTGGCCAAACAGTTGCACCAGCTTGGCGTTCCGGTCCTCTACTTCGTCAGCCCGCAGTTGTGGGCCTGGAAGAAGCACCGCATCAAGCTGGTCCGTAAGTATATCGACCGCATGTTGGTGATCTTCCCCTTCGAGGAGCCCTTCTATCGTAGTCAGGGCGTCCAGGCCGAGTTTGTCGGCCATCCATTGGCGGAGTCGGCGCTGCCCGATGTCAGCCGCGAATACTTCGCCATGTGCAACTATCTCCAAATGGACCGCACCTGGATCGCGCTGCTTCCCGGCAGCCGCGCCAGAGAGATCCATGACAATCTGCCACACATGCTCGCCGCCGCCCGCCAGCTGGCCGCGCGACAACCCTGCAATTTCATGCTGCCCCTCGCGCCCACGCTCACCTCAGCCGGCCGCCGCATGGCTTTTGACCTCATCCGCAAACACGCGCACGGCATCGATGTCCGCTGCACTCCCGGCGCCCTCGAAGCCCTCTTTTTCGCCCGCGCCTCAATCGTCGCCAGCGGCACGGCCACCGTCGAAGCGGCGCTTGCCGGAAATCCCTTTGTTGTCGTCTATCGCGTCTCGCCGCTTACCTACGCCATCGCCAAAAGAATCGTCACCGTCCCACACGTGGCCATGGTCAACCTGATCGCCGGCAAGCGGGTTGTACCCGAATTGATTCAAAGTGAGTGTACTTCGGAGCACATCCTCCGCGAGATCGTACCGCTGCTCCCCGACGGCCCGCCACGCCAATCCATGATGGAAGAGTTGGCGCGAATTCGCAGCCTGCTGATGACCCATCCGGCGAACGGCGTCGTAGCCTGCGGCGCTATCGACCGTGTAGCTGCCGTAGCGCTGGAACTACTGAAGATTGAATCTCTCTAATGACTCTGTTTTTAAGTGTGGAGTTCGTGCTTCATCTGGCGCAGAATCCCGTCTCGCTTTTTCCCGCATTAAGACGAGTTTAATCCTGAGCAAACGTCCCGGAAATCTCTTCGTCACTCTGCTCTTCTCGCTATAGCCCGTAACGCAAATTGCCGATGAAGAAAGCATGAATCTGCTGCGTTTTTTCATCCGGGTCGTGCTCTTTACTGCATTGAACATTGCCGTAGCAGCCGCTTTGGCTGCGCCGAGTAATCCCTCTTCGCCGGCCGCGGCCTCCCAGGTCGCGCCGCGCGTTCAAAGCGCCGTCGATGATGCTGCGCGCGTGGTTCTCCGCGGCAACACGCATCCTCAGGTCCAGGCTGCCGCTGGCCACGCCGGATCGACCCTGTCCATTCCGGCTAACTCCGCAACTGACCTGGGCGCGGTCGATGATTCTCTGCCCGCCGGGCGGATGCTTCTCCTGCTGCAGCGCTCCCCGGAGCAGGAGGCAGCGCTCGCCGATTTCATCCAGGCCGCGCACACGCCGGGCAGTTCCACCTATCACCAGTGGCTCAAGCCGGCGGATTTTGGCCGCCTTTACGGGCCAACCGACTCGGATCTCGCCGCCGTCACCGCCTGGCTGCAGTCGCACGGCCTCACTGTCAACCAGGTACACGCCGGGCGGCTGGCCATCGAATTCTCAGGTACCGCGGGCCAGGTAAGCGAGGCCTTTCAGACGCAGATTCACCGCTATCAGGTGAACGGCGAGATGCACCTTGCCAACTCCACCGACCCTTCGGTTCCCATCGCGCTCGCCCCTGTCATCGCCGGTCTGGCGCGGTTAAACGACTTCCATCCTCAGCCCCGGCTGCAGGTGCTGGGACAAGCTCAGTTCAATTCCAAAACTCATCAGGCAACCCCGCTCTGGACCTATCCGCAGAACGGAGGCGTCGTCTTCGTCATGGCGCCGGGCGATTTTGCCAAGCAGTATGACATCCCGGCCTACTCAACCGGCATCATCGGCTCCGGGCAGTCCATCGCCATCATCAGTGAATCCAATGTAGACCTGAGCCTGGTCCAGGCCTACCAAAGCCTCTTCGGGTTGACCGCCAACCTGCCCACGGTGATCGTCGATGGCGCAGACCCTGGCCAGAACAGCGCAGCCACCGAAGCTTATCTGGACATCGAACTTGCCGGTTCGGTTGCTCCCGGAGCCACGGTCCTGCTGTACACCTCCGGCGGCACGGCGCTTTCTGACGGACTTGCCCTGGCAGCAATGCGCGCCGTGGAAGACGATCAGGCTGGAGTCATCAGCGTCAGTTACGGCGAGTGCGAGATGGAGTTGGGCCAGGGCGGCAACACCTTCTGGAGCGCCCTCTGGCAGCAGGCAGCGACGCAGGGCCAAACGGTCTTTGTTTCTTCAGGCGACGGCGGCTCCGCCGGCTGCGACAACTTCAACGCGCAGCAGGCCGCATACGGTGGACTTCAGGTTAACGGCATCGCCTCCACGCCTTATAACGTCGCCGTCGGCGGCACTGACTTTTACTACAACCAGTATGCCGGCACGTCCTCGGCCATCAGCTCGCAATTGAGCACGTACTGGTCCACCACTTCCACCGCCACGCCCGCCGTCTCTCTCAAGCAGACCATCCCCGAGCAGGCATGGAACGATTTCTTCGGCTTCAATATGTACGACAGCGGCAATCCCGCACTTCAGCCCGGCGAAATGATCATTGCCGGCGGTGGAGGAGCCTCGAGCGCCGCGCTTTATCCCAGCGGCATCGCCACGGGCTACCCCAAGCCGGCCTGGCAAACCGGAACCGGCGTCCCCACCGACCACGTGCGCGACCTTCCCGACATCTCCCTGTTCGCGGCCAACGGCTATAACTACAGCTTCTATCCCATCTGCGCCAGCCCCGGCGACTGCTCCAACCTCACTAACAGCGGCACCGTGGTCATCACCGGCGTGGGCGGCACATCCGCCAGCTCCCCTGCCATGGCCGCCATCCAGGCCCTCATCAACCAGAGCACTGGCGCATGGGCAGGGCAAGCCAACTTCATCTACTATCCGCTGGCCGTCAAACAACCGTCAGCCTTCCACGACGTGACCGTAGGCGGCAACCAGGTTCTTTGCTACCCCAGCACGACCAACTGCGTAACCGGCACCTCGGCCTCAAATTCCACCGGCTTCTACGTGGAAAACGGCTACTCCGCCAGCACCGGCTATGATCTGGCCACCGGGCTGGGTTCGATAGACGTCGCCAACCTGATCAAGTTCTGGAACTCGGTGACGTTCACTCCCACTGCCACCACTCTCAGCGTCAGCCCCGCCAGCCTTGTCCACGGCAATACAGCCACGGTCAGCGGCTCGGTGGCTCGCTCCTCTGGCTCCGGCACGCCCACCGGTTCAGTCAGCTTGACAGGCAACGACGGCATCCCCCACTACACGGCCATTGACGACATCGCCTTGTCCGCGGGCAGTTTTTACGCTTCAGTGGACAATCTGCCCGGAGGAACTTATCAGCTCACCGCCCTCTACGGCGGCGACGGAACCTACGCCGCCAGCAAATCTGCGCCCGTTACCGTCACCGTCACTCCGGAAAACAATACGCTCGCAACCACCGGCTGGGCATGGAACCCCTACGACCTCAACCTTTATGCCCTCTCCTCTGGCATCACCCTGCCCTACGGTGCGCAAATTTTCCTCGATGCGCAGCCAGTCAGCGCCAACGCCACAATCGCCACCGAGCCCACTCCGGCCACAGGCACCGTCACATTCTCCGACAAGCTGGGATCGGCAACCATCTCCTCAACGCAGCCGCTCAACGCCGCCGGCGTGGCGGAGTGGTCCACGGGTGTCTTCGCGCCCGGCAACCACTCGGTCAGTGAATCCTACTCCGGCGACCTAAGCTATAACCCCTCCTCCGTCACCACCGCGGCCTCCTTCACGGTGATTCCGGGCAGCACCAGCCTCACCATCATGCCGCTGGTCACTTCCGTTGCCGCCGGAGCCAGCTTGACCGTCGATGTCCTCCTTACCACTGGTTATCTCTCCCTCTACGGAGCACTGCCCACCGGAAACGTAACCGTCACTCTGGGCACTCAGTCGATCTCCGCCCCTTGGCAACCTTATGGCAAAACCGGCAACGCCAGTCTCGAAGCAGTGGTCACCTTCAGCAATCTCCCGGCCGGCATTCTGCCCCTCAATGCCTACTACCAGGGCGACAGCAACTGGCTAGGCTCTTACGACAACGCCGGAACCATCATCGCGTTGTCCAGCAAGCTCACCCCCGCAGTCGTGCTCACCACCAGCTCTGCCAGCCCCGCGCCCAGCCAGAACTTTACTCTGACGGCCACCGTCGCCGGCGTCTCCGGCAAGCCAAACCCCACCGGCACGGTTACATTCTTCTCTGACGGCCAGAGCCTCAGTGCTTACGCCGTCCTGAGCAACGGCACGGCCACCCTCACCATTCCCGGCTACTCCGCCGCCAACGGAACCAACATCTTCACCGCCTTCTACCAGGGCGACGCCAATTACAACGCCGCCGTCTCCAATGCGGTGAACGTCACCATCACGCAATCGGATTTCTCCCTGAACGCCTTGATCCCTGAGGCCCAGATCTCTCCTTCAGGATCCGCTACCAGCACCCTTTCGCTCGCGCCCATCAACAACTTCAACGGTACCGTCACGCTCTCCGCCACTGCGCCCGCTGGTATCACGGTGACTCCGGCCGCAGCCTCCCTGGCCCTCAGCGCGCCCGCCACGGACGTGCTCACGCTCAAGGTCGCCGCCGCCACCGCTCCCGGAATATATCCGCTCATCATCACCGCCAGCGGCGGCGGACACGTGCACACTGCGCAGATTCTGGTCCGCGTTCTGGCTGTCGCGGCGCCCCTCTTCTCTCTGACGCCCGGAACCTTCGCCACCGCGCAGCAGGTCACTCTCACCGACGCCACCGGCGGCGCGACCATCTACTACACCACCAACGGCGCCATCCCCACCGCCTCTTCCACCAGGTACACCTGCGCCATTACCGTCTCCGCAACTGAAACCATCCAGGCTATCGCCGTTGTCAGCGGCTACGCGCCCTCCACCGTCTCCTCGGCAACCTACACCATTGAGACTCCCGCCGCCACTCCCATTCTCTCGCTGGCCTCGGGAATCTACTCCGCGGTCCAGATCGTAACCATCACCGACACCACCCCCGGCGCAGCCATCTACTACACCACCAACGGAACCGCGCCATCAACCAGCTCGACTCTCTACACCGGAGCAATCACCGTCTCAACCTCTGAACCCATCGAGGCCATCGCCGCGGCCTCTGGCTCCTTGCAAAGTGCGACGGCTTCCGCCATGTACATCATCAACATGGCCGTCAACGGATGCCCCACCGGGAGCGGCAGTTGCGTGGATAACTTCACCGGAACTTCAGGCACTCTGCTGCCCGCATATAACTCCAAATGGGTATTGGCAGGAGGCACAAACTCCATCTACACCACCGGCGCAAACAGCGCGCAGGTCTCCGGCTCAGCCAGCGCCGTCTACTACTACTCCGCATCCTCCTCTGATACATCGCAGATTACCGCTGCCCCATCCAGCACCACCATCGGCTACGAAAAGCTGGCGTGTGTAAGAGTGTCGTCCGGCATTCCAGGTTATTGCGTGGGTTTCAGCGCGGCATCCAGCGGAAACTACACCGCATGTTATGTCATGAAGAACTTCAAGTACCTGGGCGGGGGAAGCTGCGGCACAGTTTCCGCCACCGCAAGCCACACTCTCGGGCTGGTCGCCTCTGGCACTTCCACAGTCACTCTATCCGTCTATTTTGACGGAGTTCTCAAGGGCACCCTCACGGATAGCTCCAGCCCTTACACCATTGCCGGTTCGGGATTTGGATTGCAGGGTGATGGAACGCCCGCCGACAGCACCGTGGACGAATGGCAGGATTACAGCGGCATCTCCCCTGTGCCTGCGCCCATCTTCACTCCGGCATCAGGCACATATACCTCGGCACAATCAGTAACCATTGCCGACACCGCTCCCGGCGCCGCAATCTACTACACCACCAATGGAACCACACCGACAACCAACTCCACCCTTTACACCGGAGCAATCCCTGTCTCTGCCTCGGAGATAATCGAAGCCATCGCAACCGCTCCCGGTTATACGCAAAGCGGCGTCGGCTCGGCAACTTACATCATCAGCCCTCCTTTCTTTGGCTGCCCCGCTGGCAGCGGCAGTTGCGTGGATAATTTCACCGGCACTTCAGGAACGCTCCTGCCCACATATAACTCCAGATGGACATTGGCCGCCGGAACTAACTCAATCTACACTTCCGGCGTCAACAGCGCGCAGGTCTCCGGCTCTGCCGGCGCTGTCTACTACTACAACGGCTCCGTCTCCGACACGGCGCAGATTACTCTCGCTCCCTCCAGCACCACCATCGGCTACGAGAAGCTGGCGTGCGTCCGAGTCTCAAGCGGCATTGCCGGATACTGCGTAGGTTTCAGTGCTGTGTCCAGCGGGAATTACTCCGCATGTTATGTAATGAAGAATTTCAAGTACCTGGGCACCGGAAGTTGCGGCACGATTTCGGCAACCGCAACTCACACACTCGGACTGGTTGCATCCGGCACATCCACCGTCTCTTTATCCATCTATGTCGATGGCGTTTCCAAAGGAACCGTCACGGACAGCTCCAGCCCTTATACCATTGCCGGATCTGGATTTGGATTGCAGGGCGACGGAACGCCCGCCGACAGCACCGTAAACGAATGGCAGGACTACAGTGGAGGATTTCCGGCGGCTACGCCCACCTTCAGCCCGGCAGCGGGAGCATATACTTCGGCGCAGACGGTGACTATCTCCGACACGACTTCAAACGCAAATATATATTACACCACCAACGGATCCGCGCCCACTACCAGTTCTACCCTCTATAGCGCGCCGATTACCGTCTCTGCCTCAGAAACAGTTGAGGCAATTGCCGTTGCCTCCGGATATTTGCAGAGCTCGGTGGGCTCGGCAGCTTACACCATCAACATACCTGCCATCCAATGCCCTTCCGGCAGCGGCAGTTGCTCTGAAAATTTTACCGGCGCTTCAGGAACGCTGTTGCCCGCTTACAACTCCAAATGGGTGCTCGCCGGGGGCACGAACTCGATCTATACCACCGGCGCCAATAGCGCGCAGGTCTCCGGCTCCGCCAGCTCCGTTTATTACTATTCCGCATCCTCCTCCAACACGTCGCAGATTACCCTTGCCCCCTCCAGCACCACCATCGGCTACGAAAAATTGGCGTGCGTTAGAGTCTCTGGCGGCATTGCAGGTTATTGCGTTGGCTTCAGCGCGGCATCCAGCGGCAATTACTCCGCATGTTATGTGATGAAGAATTTCAAGTACCTGGACGGCGGAAGCTGCGGCACAGTCTCGGCAACCGCAACGCACACTCTCGCCCTGGTCGCATCGGGAACATCCACCGTCAGCTTATCCGTCTATGTGGATGGCGTTCTCAAGGGAACTGTCACCGACAGTTCCAACCCTTATACCGTGGCAGGGTCGGGGTTTGGATTGCAGGGCGACGGAACGCCCGCCGACAGCACCATCAACGAATGGCAGGATTACAGCGGAAGTTCCCCGGCGCCCTCGCTCACCATCAGCCCGGGAACCGGCACATCCGGCGTGGCGCATCCCACGTCCATCAGCAACAAGACCCCGACTATGGTGGTTGAATAAACCGCCAGCGGAATCCCTCCCACTAGCAGGAACGGCCAGCCCTTAGGGCTGGCCGTTCCTGCTTGCTGGTTGAATGCTGATTAGTTGTCTTTGTGAAGAGCCTTCTTGCCCCAGGAGAGAACCTCCAGATCAACCTTGGCAACTCCGGGCTTGATCATCTCCAGTTTCTGGGCAGCGCCATACGATAGATCGAGGATGCGCCCGCTGTAAAGGTAGCCGCGGTCGGTAATACGCACCACCACCGAGCGTCCGTTTTTGCGATTCACCACCCGCACCACCGTGCCGAACGGCAGGGTTGGATGGCAAGCGGTCATCGCGTACATGTCGAAGCGTTCTCCACTGGCCGTCTTCCGGCCATTGAACACGCCGCCATACCAGGAGGCGACGCCGTGGAGCGCGTGGGTTGTTGAGTTTTCCGCGGGTTCTTGCGGAGCAAGCATGGCAGGCGTAGCACTCGCTACCGGTGCCACTGGGGGCGCCGTTACCGCCGGCTGGGATAGCCGGGCATCCGCCTCTACCGTCCTTGGGGAAACGGCCAAAACCCCCACGACCAGCAAGACAGAGGATGTTCCCGCTGCCAGCCAGATTCGTAGCGAAGTTTTCGCGTTCGCTTTGCTAGATTTTCGTCTTTTCTCCATCTGCCTATTTTACCAACTAGACACTATTTATTCGGCATGTTGTCTAATTGAATACGAGGAAAACTTGCCCAAAATGGCACCATTTTAGGGGCTTTCCCATATAAGTTCTTACCTCCCAATCACTTAAAAGTTGCACAAAAAATGGTGCAATTTGGCGTTTTTTTTGCCTCGAAACGATGATTTTGCACCCTTCATCCCCAAAACCCCGGGTGTAGCCTGAAACTCACATTTTGCCTTCAGGGGGGCCGGAGCCGCGAAAAACTCCCCCGCCCATCACCCCTGCTGCCCACGCGGCAGCAATTTCCGCGCCGCCGGAGCTGCCTGGACGAGTGTATTTTGTACTCAGGGGGTACTCCCGATGAGCCGCATCGGTCCTGGTTTCCGTTTTCTTACCTGTTTTCTCCTGTTTTCTTCCTTCGCCGCCCTTGCCCAGCAGTCGGCTACCACTCCACCAGGCCCTGTCCCGCCGTCCATCCTCGCCGCTAAAAAGATATTTCTTTCCAATTCTGGCGCTTACTCCTCCTTATATAGCGGAGGTCAGGATCGGGCCTACAACCAGTTGTATGCGGCCCTGCAGGCCTCCGGCTTCTTCGAGATGGTGGGTGATCCGGCAGAGGCCGACCTGGTCCTGGAACTCCAGATCTCCGACCCGGCCCCCCCGTCTGCCACCTTCAGGCTCCTCATCTATGACCGCAAAACCCACTTTCTCCTGTGGACACTGCTTGAACCAATCACAACTTGCGGCCGGCAAAAGACCTGCGACAGCAACTTCGATGAGGCTCTCCTGGTTCTCCTGTTGAACTTCGAGAAACTTGCCGGCAAAGCACCAAACGCTCTTCGCTAAGACCAGCCCACAGCCCTTATGAACTCCCGGCAATCTCTCCGTGCCCATCCTTTCGCGCTCTTTGCAAAAGGGTGGGAAACCGACACAGTTCATATCCCGAGCCGAAAGCCTGCCCTGAGCGTAGTCGAAGGGGCGATCAGCCGCACCGCAGGTGCCCGCAGGTGCTTGCAGATTATTTCCCCATTCCTGCTAGCGTGAAATTAACGTGATCTAAAAAAAGGAGAGAAACATGAAATTCAGCGCCGCTGGAATGGAGCTACTGAAGAGGTCCGAGGGCTTTCGCAATCGTGTTTATCTGGATGTTGCCGGTCTGCCAACCATCGGTTACGGCCACCGGCTGCTGCACTCCGACTCGTTTCCCAACGGAATCAACGAGCCGCAGGCCGCCAATCTCCTGGCCTGTGACGTACGCGACGCCGAACAGGCTGTCGAGCGCCTGGTGACGGTTCCGTTAACCCAGGGCCAGTTCGATGCTCTAGTGGACTTCACCTTCAACCTGGGCTCCGGGCGGCTGGCCACGTCCACACTCCTCAAGTCTCTCAATGCGGGACGCTACGATGATGCCGCCGAGCAGTTGCTACGCTGGGATCATGCCGGCAGCCAGGAAATCCCCGCCTTGAAGACTCGTCGCGAGGCCGAAGCCGAGCTTTGGGGCAACGCCTCGGCGCGGCAACAGGCAGCGTAGACCCCCTACCCCCCCCCTGAATTCTCCGTTTCTTCGCTTAGTGCTGGGTGTCTTGCATTTGAATCGCTCTCTGATTCCGGGGTGGAATTCACTGCACACGAAGCAAAAAGATCAACCAGCAACCCCGCCCATCTCCATCACCTCAAGCCGCTCGCCGGGCTTCAGGTAGCCCTTGCGGCGAAACCAGTCTTCCATGGCCGGCTGAAGACGATCCAGAGGCACGCGCGTCCCCGCTTCCATCACTCCGTCGGCTTGAGGCAGCGTGTCGTCGAAGGCCGGGTCGTTAGTGAAGTTGCGCATGGCAAAGTTGTCGATCCAGCCAATCGGGCACGCGTGGCGAAGGCCGCTCGTGTCGATGCGCTCGATGGAGAGTTTGCGGGCAAACATGTTTTCACTGTAACGGAAGCGCCGGCGCTCGCCGTAATCTGGCTACGGTTTATTCTCCGGCACAACCTTGGCGCCCTTTCCCTGCTCAGCCTCCACGCGGAAGCGTTTGTAGTCGTAGTCGCGCTCAGTAAAGTGCTGACGGTAGCCTTTCACCAGCAGCACCCGGGCCTGCACGCTTCCCTCAACGCCGGTTGGAAGCCAGATCTCGCCATTCACCTGCGCCTGATCAAAATGAAAATTGGAGCCTTTCTGGATATTCACCACAACTCCGCCGGCAATGTGAAAATTGTCATCGAAAGCTGCATCCACATGGGCGACCTGGCGGTCGGCCTCATCGATCCATATCGTACCCTGCAATTTCTTTGAAACATCTTCGAGCAGGCCGTGTGTCTGGGCATCCTTGCGGCCCACGAAATCAAAGACGATCGCCGGCCGCCCGCGATAGCTCTCGCGACGCTCATTGCGCACATCCATAATCTCCAGCAAGCGGCCGACCGTGATCGCATGGCCTTCCAGCGGCTGATCCGGCGGCGTCTCTTCCGCCTTCTCTACCGTCTTGCTCACGCGCTCGCTCTCTTTCTTCTGCTCGTTGTCCGTCAGTGGCTGGCCGTTCTTCTTCACCTTGCGCCACACCTCGTGTCCGTTCACAAAAAACTCTTCGTACTCTTCCCTCTCGGTCTTGTTCACTTGCCCTTTGCCGTCGATCTCCTGAACCTCCCGCGCGACACTGTAGGTGTAGTTCTCACGTACTTTATCAAGCTGCTTCTGGTGTTCGAAAACCTCTTTCATGAGTCGCGGAATGGCGGGCAACGGCGGTGAAGCTGCCGTCTGTACCTGGGCCGTCGCGACGCCCTGCCCACACAATCCCGTGGGCAGCAACGCCAGTACAAGCCCTGCCAGAGGTCTCTTCATCGGTCGCAACTCCTCTCGTAACTCCCGATAAGATGATTGCAGCGCGGTCAACGCTGATTAGGTCATAATAATACGCATGAAGCCGTGAACTCTTTGACTGCTTCCTCGTTCTTTATCAGGTCGAGTTGTAAAACACGCTTTTTCTTCAGAGGAAGTTTCTATGTGTAGAAACCAATTTGTATTCAACGTTTCAGTTTTCGCCCTGGCGTTTCTCTCATTTCATACCATGCTCGGACAGGATACTCCTGCTGCGATTCAAAGTGGCGGAGGCAGCAACGCCGCCGCCCCGCTGAACGGTGGAACCGGGCTCCCAGCGCAGGTGCCACAGCCTGCGCCCGCAGCAGTGGAGGGCCGCATCCACCTCGATGTGGTGGTGACCGATAAGTCGGGCAAACCGGTCTCCGGCCTCGATCTCAAGGACTTCACCCTGTTGGACAACAACCAGCCCGCGAAGATTCTCTCCTTTCATGCCGTCGGCGGAACTGTACAAAAAGCCGAGCCGCCGGTCGAGGTCATTCTGGTCCTCGACACCGTAAATCTGCCCTTTCAGGCGGTATCCATCGTGCGGCAACAGATTGTTAACTTCCTGCTCCAAAACGGCGGCCATCTTGCGCAGCCGGTATCTCTCTTCGTGCTCACCAACCAGGGCCTGGACGTGCAGCGCCGGCCAACTCTTGACGGAACCGCACTAGCCGCTGAAGCCAGTCAGCTCGACAACAAGTTACGTACACTGCCCCGCTCGGCTGGCTTCTGGGGCGCAATTGAACGCTACCAGCTCTCCGTCCAGTCGATGTTACTGATCGCCCAGGATGAAGAAAAAAAGCCGGGGAGAAAGTTGCTGATCTGGGCCGGTCCCGGCTGGCCTCAGTTCGACAACACAAGACTTAAATCCACTTACAAGGATCAATTGCAGGACTTTGATTTAATCGTTCAGCTTTCTACCCGGCTGCGCGAGACGCGTATATCCGCTTACAGCATTTCGCTGGGGCAACCCAATTTTGAGACATTGCTTTATAAAGATCATCTGAATGGGGTCAAGACGGCTGGGCAAGCGTATCTCCCTAACCTGGGCTTGAAGGTGCTTGCCGTCCAAAGCGGCGGAGCCGTCTTCGGCCCGGATAACGACTTGACCGCTCAGATCAACCGTTGTGTCCGGGATGCGCAGGTCTTCTATACCATTTCCTTCGACCCGCCGCACGCGGCTCAGGCCAACGAATATCACAAATTGGAGGTGCGAATCGACAAGCCGGGGTTGGAGGTCCGCACCAGAGCCGGCTATTACAACCAGCCGTAACGGTGTATACTCCTCAGCGAAGAATCCAATTGAGATTCAAGCGAGGTAAATTCCATGACTCTGTCGCGGTGTGCCTGCCTGGCGCTCGTTGTTTGCTTGCCGTGCCTTTCCTGGGCGCAACAGAATCCTGCACCACTGACAACTGCACCTCAAACCGCAGCTTCATCGCAGTCCGCGCCTCAGCCTTCACAACCCGCGCCCGCGGCAGTGGAGGGCCGCATCCATCTCGACGTGGTGGTGACCGATCAGTCCGGTAAACCGGTCTCCGGCCTCGATCTCAAGGACTTCACCCTGTTGGACAACAACCAGCCCGCGAAGATTCTCTCCTTTCGCCCCATCGACCAAACCGCTCACAAGGCCCATCCGCCGGTTGAAGTCATTCTGCTCATCGATACATTAAATGAGACGCATCAGCAAGTCGCCTATGTGCGTCAGGAAGTCGCCAGATTTCTCCGCCAGAACGACGGTCATCTCACCCAGCCGGTATCGCTCTTCGTGTTGACAAGCGACGGTCTCGATGTCCAGCGCCTGCCTTCCGTTGATGGCAACGCGCTGGCCGCCAAGGCCGATCAGATCGACAACGCGTTTCGTACAGTGGGCCGGGTGGGCAGCGTGTGGGGCGCTGACGATCTATTCCAGCGTTCAGTCAAGACGATGACGGACATTGCCGACGCTGAAGCGAAGAAGCCGGACAGAAAGTTGCTCATCTGGGCCGGCGCTGGATGGCCGATACTCGATTCGCCTCGCATTGAGACTTCACATCAGGGTCAACAGCAAATCTACGATGTGATCGTTCGGCTTTCCACCAGGCTGCGCGAGGCGCGCATCTCCGCCTACAGCATCTCGTTCGGGACCCCTGTATTGGGCACATATCACTACAAAGATTTCCTGAAGGGGGTGTCGTCGGCTCTGAAAGCAACTCCCCCCAACCTCGGCTTAAAGGTACTTGCCGTCCAGAGCGGCGGACTTGCCGTCAGTCCGGATAACGATTTGACCGCCCAGATCAACCGTTGTGTCCAGGACGCCCAGGCCTTCTACACTCTTTCCTTCGATCCGCCGCGCGCGGCTCACGCCGACGAATATCACGATTTGAAGGTGCTCGTAGGCCAGCCTGGGTTGGAGGCCCGCACCAGAACCGTCTATTACAACCAGCCGTAGCGGTGTATACTCCTGAGCGAAGAATCCAATGAAGATTCAAGCGAGGTGAATCCGATGAGCCTGTTGATGCGCGCCAGTCTTGCGCTCGTTATTTGCTTTCCGGCCCTATCCTGGACACAACAGAATTCCACTCCTCCAACAGCACCAGCTGAGACCCAAAAAACGGAAGGCCGCATCCACCTCGATGTGGTGGTGACCGATAAGTCGGGAAAGCCGGTCACCGGCCTCACGCTAAAGGACTTCACGCTGCTGGACAACAATCAGCCTGCCAAGATTCTCTCCTTTCACGCCGTCGACGGATCAGCGCAAAATGCCGAGCCGCCGACCGAAGTTATTTTGCTCCTCGACGCCGTCAACATCCCCATCCAGGCGGCGTCCACAAATAGGCAGCAGATCGTGAATTTCCTCCGCCAGAACGGCGGCCATCTGGCGCAGCCCGTATCGCTCTTCGTCCTCACAAGCCAGGGCCTCGATCTCCAGCGCCAGCCACTTCTCGATGGGAACCAACTAGCCGACGAAGCCAGTCAGCGCGATAACAAGCTGCGCGTTCTTACTGCCTCGGCGGGAATGCACGGCGCAATCGAAGACTATCAGTTCTCTGTCCAGATGTTGAAGGTCATTATCAGGGAGGAAGCAAAAAAGCCGGGAAGAAAGTTGCTGATCTGGACTGGCTTCGGATGGCCGTTGGTCGATTCGAGCTTTTGGGGAATGACCACTGAGGATCTGCAAACCTTATTCAATACGATCGCTCAGCTTTCCACACAGCTGCGCGAGGCACGCATCTCCGTCTACAACGTTTCTTCGGGAACCGATATGGCCAGCACCGTCTATGAAGGTTTTCTACAAGGAGTCAAGACGTACAAGAAATCAAATTCAGCTAACCTCGCGTTGAAGGTTCTTGCCGTCCAGACCGGCGG
>JBEKFS010000013.1:0-35940 GCA_050013195.1 Occallatibacter sp. | reverse complement strand
GGTTCCCGGACCAACGACGTCGCCAACACTTTCATTGCCGAATCGCCCGATAGGATTCGTGGTGTATCCAACGCCGCAAGTATTGCCGGCATAGGAGCTTGCTGTGTATCCGCTGTTGGTGGGGCAGGCAAACGCCGACTTGTTGAGCCACTGGGCCCGTGTCCGGCTAGCCGGAACAACGCTTTGTCCCGGCACGCGGTCGGGACGCTGATTGAGCGCGTATAAGACTCCCGAACCCGTTCCTGATGGATCCGCGGTGCCGCCCGGAATATACGCCGTCATGTAAGGACCAGTCTGCAGCACAAAGATGTTGCTCAATTGCCAGCCGCCTATGATTGCGTCTTCAGCGCGATTCATCTTTGCGCCGAAGCTACGGCCGTACCCCACAGGAAGTTCGTAAACCCCAGTGGTAATCCAACGTTGACGGCGGGTTCCATAGACGTTGCCGTAGTCCAGTTTCAGATTGTGAATGTATGAGGCATAGTTCCCGTTTTCTCCCACAAAGCCAGAGGCTTGCGTCCCTTGATTGTCCGCGAGATTCTTCGCCCAGGTATACGTCGACTGGAAGGTGAGGCCATGCTGAAGCCGGTGATTGACTTCGACCTGAAGAGCGCTGTAAAACGCCTGTGCGCCGGTAAGGCGATCGTTGATCGCCTGCCAATTGGGAAATGGACGATCTGTGAGAGAACGCGACAATGCCTTTGTTGTGCTCGAATACGTCATATCGTTCTCATTGGCTGCCCAAACAAGATCGTCGGTCCTCATTCCGATGTAGGAGACGCGCGTCCCCATATTCCCCCGGAACTCGTGATCGATGGAAAGGTTCCACTGCATGGAATAGGGATTCTTCCAGTTGATCTGATTGGCTGACGTAAAGCTTGCAGTGCCATATTGCACAGCTGGCAAACTCGATCCTGGACTCGTCTGGGGCCACAAATACGGTGGATAGTAAGGCGCCCCCTGCAGATTGTTATAGGTGAGCGTAGCCGACTGCAACGTGTCCGTCATGGCGAAGAAGCTATCGCCGAGCAAGGTTGTATTATAGATGCCAAATCCCGAGCGGACGGCGGTCTTATCGTCGTTGAATGGGCGCCATGCAAGGCCGATGCGCGGCATAATACGATCCTTCTGCGCATTGCGAAGGCCGCTGGGCAGGCCAGCCTGGCTGCTCGACAGCACTGGCGTGCAAGCCGCATAAGACGTCGCTGCTGGACCATAGCCGCAGGCGTCGAATTGGGCCAGATAGGGCGCATCTAACATATTCGCGTAACCGGCGGGATAAATTACAGTGCCGGTCGACGCAACGCTGGGATCGAAGTTGCCGATGGTTCCCGTTGTGTCGTGCATGGCCGGGTCGTATTCATAGCGCACGCCAAAGGAGAGTGTAATTTTCGGCGCTATCCTCCACTGATCTTGCCCGAAGGCCGCATAATACACCGTCGTCCCTTCATCCTTTGGAACCAGAGAAAAGTACTTGGTTTCTACCGGCGCCCCGGTCAGGAAATCGGCGAACTGGTAGGCAGTGCTGGTTAAGGATGTACCCAGGAAAGCGCCTTGATAGCCGCTCGTATACAGGCCGTAAAACGGAAACACTTCCGCGGTGTTCAGTCCGTTATCTCCAAGCGTGGAAACAAAATTGAGGGCGCGAATGTCTCCGCCAAACTTGACGGTGTGACGGCCCTTGATCCAGGTCAGGTTGTCATTGTATTGATACAGGTGGCTCTGTGTTGTTTGATTGATATTGCCGGCAAGGAGCGAAGTGAGGTCACCGGTAAAGTAAACCTCAGTCCCTGTCGTAGTGTTGACGGGGATGCTTGAGGAGACTGCATTGAAGCCTGCGGAGGTTGTGTAGGGCGCGCCGTTCAAGACATTGCGCAGGCCATTTTCTTCGGAGGTAAGTCCGAAGCGGAATTCGTTTAGCAGGTTGGGCGTGAAGTTATAAATCAGCGAACTGGCCAGGATCCGATAATTGTCGAATTGGGTAATCGATGCGATATTTAAATCCTGCGGTTCGAGAAGAGTGAGATCCTTGAAGGTAAACCGGGCGAAGGCCAGCATCTTCGGGCTGAAGCGCTGATCGATGCGGGCGTCGAACTGTTCTGAGTCGTAATCGGAAGCACGGTTTTGAACGTAGTTGTAGCCCGCGCCGGCCTCGGCGGCCGCAATGGTTGCGTAGGGCGAGGCAGTCGAACTGCCCCCATAATTTGCTCCCCCTGTCGGGAACAGAGGCAGAAACGGTTTTGCCGAATTATTGATGGCAGTGATCTGGTTGAAAGGGCTCAAATAGGCGCCACAAAGTGGGTTGCCCGTCGTAAAGTAACAGGATTCAGAAGCGGGATTGAGAAGCGGGTAGCTGGTAAATTCCGTACTGAAATCACCAGTCAGCATTTTCGACGTGGGAACCAGATCCCGAATCGTCGACTGCTTGGGAAAGAGAAAGCCCTCATAGGTACCAAAAAAGAAGGTTTTATCGCGACGAACAGGGCCTCCCACACTCACGCCAAAATCATTGCCGTTTTTTGCGGGCTTGGTTACCTCGCCGAAGGCTGTCGCATCGAGGTCGCTATTCTGGAAATGCCAAAACGCCGCGCCATGGAATCGGTTTGAGCCGCTCTTGGAGATGGTAGTGATCTCGCCCGCCTGGCCGAATTCCGCATTGTTGTTCACTCCATCCACGCGAATCTCCGAAATGGTCTCCGCTGAAGGAAATGCATCGAGGAGCGGTGTATTGGTCCTTACATTCTGCGTTGAAATGCCATCCACGGAAGCTTCCGTCTGGGAAGGCTGTCCGCCCTGCACGGAAAAGCTTGTGTTCGGAGTTCCATTCGCCGTCGGCGAAGCAGTGCCGGACTGCGTATCGGATTGCACTCCAGGAAGCGCCTGCAAGGCATTCACCGGACTGGTGCCGGTGCCGTAATAGTTCACGGGAAGATTCGATACATTTTCCGCGTTGAGGGAGGCCGAAATGGACGCGGTTTCCGTCTCAATTCCTCCAGCGGAGTCTGCGGACACTATTACCTCTTGTTTTGCCGTGCCAACCGCCAGGGTCACATCCGCCCTAAGTTGTTGGCGGGCTGTGAGCTGAAGACCTTCAAGCAACTGGGCCTCAAACCCTGTCTTAACCACGCGCACTTTGTATGTCCCGGGCATCAGCTCGATAGCCTGGTAGTTTCCGCTGGCATCGGTTCTATATGTCGAAGACACCCCTTTATCGGTGCTAGTGACCACTACCTCTGCATTGGGGATCACAGCCCCGGTTACGTCCTTGACCGTGCCGAGTATGGTTGATTGTGTGGACTGTGCCAGCAACTGCGGTGCCGTCAACCAGATAAGCAGCCCCAGGAAGCAATAAAAGCTACAACGGATAGAAAATCGCAAGAGTCACCTCCAAAATGGAATACACGAGAAGCGCATTACCGCAAATGTTGCAACCACAATATGAGCATTGCTCGCCTTTTGTCAAGTGAAATTTTGGAATATTTTTCGGAAAACGATTCTCAGGTTCTTGTCCGGACTGCGCGCGGGAGCGATGATCCGCCACCGCGCCTCAAATATTCGGGCAAGCGGGGCCGGTCAAAAGCGACAAATCTGAGCCTGGAACGGTACGATTGGCTACCGTTTAACGAGGTAAGGCGGACTCAAGCATCGAATCCACGCAGGTGGGAGGCCCGGTCACCGGGTTGCATTGAACCGGTAATCCCGTGGGTAGGGCTACTGTGTACCCCGACCATCTTGCGGGTTCAAATTGGGGATAGTCTGTACTGATAATCTGCGCTCCGCTGCTGATGACTTTGTCCCGGCGGCGGGTATCGTTGGCTCGCGCCTCCAGTGTGTCGGAATCAGCCTGGGTACGAACCAGATACCCCTTGCGGACAAGCAATGCTGTCCTCGCCGGATTGCCGTCGTTTTCCTCGACGAACGCGGCATCTGGATGGCCAGGCGTTGCATTCGTAAAGAGAACCCGTCCGCGCAATGCAGGATGCCCTTCCAAATAAACCGGGCCAACTCGCGCCACATCCATGAGAAAGATTACCTTGCCGCGTGCCTTCGCCAGAGTGGGCCAACCACTGTTCCGCACCGCCTCGTCGAGCGTGCGGTGATGTCCGCGCACCTTGTCTGGAGTTATCATTTCGTCCCTGGAAAAGACCGAGCGAATCTCCGCATCCAACTCGTCGAAGGTGGCCGTAGTGTACGGTTCGGTAGCGGTCCAAGGAATCTCCGCATTGGGCATGCTCTCTTTCGTCTCGACCAAAATAAAGATGGGGACGTGCTCAGGATGGGCTTTAGACCAGGCGCGCACGATCTGGAGACAAGCGACGAATGGCTGACAGTTGCTGACGTAATCGATGTCTTGGATGTGCATGACCTTGAACCCGGGTTTCATCAGGACGCCGTTAGGATATGGATCTGGGTCGGCGGGCAACCCGGCCTGCGTAACCATTGCCTGACCCAACGGATGGGCAAAGCGGCCTCCTTTGCTGTCGGCGAAGATGTCCAATTCGATCTGCCGGATTCCGTGGTTCAATTGAGTAGCCAGATCGGCGTGCGAGTACTCAAGGGTCGCAAATGTCTTAGAATCTCTTTGCTGCATCAATTTTGCGATTCCCGGCAACAGTCCAGCATGGTAGCTGTTATGAGTGCCGATCACCTGAATCTGATTGATCCGGACTGAAGCGTCCGGATCGACACCCCGCGCAGCCAACTGCGCAAAGACGCCCGTTGCAATCATAGAGATTCCAACCAAGGCAACAGCAAACCTGGATATCTGCATGGAGGACTCCACTTCCCTGTAATATGTGTTCTATGCTCATATTACACAAAGATGCAGTTTTCAATTGACAGGGCAAGAAATCGCCTCTTCAATAGATAATCAATAGTCAATTATTCTTGAGGCGATCTTCAGCTTGCGTCTGAGACTCATGCGCGGATGCGCCTGTTTCCGGTTTGCCAGATGGGTGGATTCGTGTTGAACGAGGTAATTCCGCATCGGCGAGACAGAATGATTCTGCTTCCTGTTATCGGGTCTCAGCTTATTGTCACAATCAGCCTTTTCCTCATGCCTGTATTGATCGGCACGCTAGAGGTTCACGCCGGACTGTCGGGTAGAGCTGCTGGGTATCTTTTGAGCATGGAACTAGCCGTGTCGGCGTTCACGACTTTATTGCTGTCTACGCGACGCCGCAACCATTCGGCGCGGAACTGGGCATTGGCCGGCGGCCTTCTTGCGATTGTGGGCACAGCGCTCACTCTCACCTCTCCTGCGCTTCCGGTGCTTTTTGCAACCCGGTTTGTGGCGGGGGTTGGGGCAGGCGTTGTGGGCGCCGAAGCGACGAGTGTCCTGTCATGCGGCGTCGACCGGGAACGGCTGATTGCGATTTTGACAATCATTTCGATTGTGGACGCAGCGTTTTGGCTCGCCATATTACCCGATCTGATCGACAAATTTGGATACCGTGCACCCTATGCCTGCCTTCTGCTTATCTGCCTGTGCGGTACTTACCTGTTGATGCGCCTGCCGTCGTTCACCATCCGGCAGGACGCCACCCGGCCGGCATTGCAATCACGTCTTGCTCTGTCCGCGGTACTTGTAGTTATGGCCATCTTCCTGACACAACTGGGGCAGGGCGCGTTCTGGAGCATGGAAGTAACCTACGGCAGCACCGCCGGTTTCAATAGCCATGCAATCGGCACGATCCTTTCGATTGCCACACTTCTCTTGTTATTCGGCGCTGTTGGGGCCGCCTGGGCCGGTAACCGGTTCGGACGTTTCACCCCGCTGCTCATTCTGATTGCGGTCAATGCACTCTCGATCCTTCTGGTAAGCACGATTGCAGTCCAATGGGTATATGTCGCGGCAAATGTCTTCCAGTCGGTCACCAACCTTTCTTCGGTAATCTACCAACTTGGTTTATCGGCGAGCCTCGATCGCTTTGGACGGTTAGTTGCCGTGAGCGCCGCCCTGGTTACACTTGGCAATGGCTTGGGGCCTGGGCTGTCTGCGAGCCTGAGCTCCGTATATGGCGCGCCTTCTGTCGGCGTATTTGTCTTTGCGTTGAATGGTATGGCGCTGGGGCTTTTTTGCGTGGTCAATATAAGCGGAGCGGAAAAACCGCAACTGTCCGTTTCTCTATAATTTGACAGTTCCTCTTCTTTTTTTTGCCGTGGCTGCTTTTCCACTGCGTTTTGTTTTTCCAACTGCTCCGGACCGGCGGGGCTTTTTCCCTGCGGGCTGCAAAGAGGCTTGAGCGTCAAGCGTCACCGGATCGATCAGTAGAGAAATCGCCGCCTTTAAGGAAAGCAAGACGCGAGCGCGGTGTGGCTCGGGAAGGGCGAGAGCGAATCTGGTAGTGGCGCTGGCCATCTCAATGGCGATCAAGGAGCGGTCATAGAGTGCGCTCGGGTCGGAATCAGGATGCAGTTTCTGCAAAGCATCGGCAATGACACGTGCATTTTGAAGCGTGTCTTGGACATTGAGTGCGCGCAGTTCCATCGATGCCGCCACACAACTCCAGATCTCAATGAAAGCAGGATTGGAAGTTTGTAGTTCAGACATTCGGTCAATAATGATACCAACCAGGTGGTTCGCCTCATTCCTTCCTTCCTGGATGGAACGGTGAATCCCAGCCTCCAAAGTCCCTGAAATTGTGGAAGTGTAGCGGGTCCACATCTCGCGCACAATCGCCAGTTTCATCGGAAAATACTGGTAGACCGAGGCGATCGGCATCTTCGCTTCGCGAGCGATTTCGCGCATGGAGACGCTTTCATACCCACGCGCCGCGAACAGGCGCAGAGCGGTCTCCAATACGATTTCAAATCGAGCCTGACTGCGTTCCTGACGCGGTTTCCGCTTGATTTGTGTCCTGTTCTCAACCTCGAACATCATTTCCCTCGTAGATGGTGCCCCAAATGTGCGATTCCGTACCCTAGCAAATGAGAATGGCAACGGCACGATGCTGTTCTGCATTCTGCGGTAACAGCGAGATTCCGGTCTAGGCCGCGGAGAGCATCTGGCATAACGCGCTTCTTGCGCTAAATCCGTGCATTGATCATTATATTTGATCTTATATCACACACTGAAGGCGAAAGAAGCGGCGTCGGGAGGAGAGGCTTGGGGAGATGGCGCGTCACTCAGTTTGGCCCTTCCTCTCCTCAATTCTCTGGAGGTGCAACGACCGTGGATAGAAATCCCAATAGAAGTGCAGCTGTAAAACTCTTGTTGACATATGTGACTATTGCTCATATTATTTTCTGAAACCAGCTGGACGACCCCGGCTTCGCTCACAAAGAGTCCTTGCGGCTTGCACAGGGTTTATTCGTAGAATGCGGGCAGGGCGATGGAAACGCATCTACCTGAAGACGTGGCTGACACAGGTTCAACATGAGCAAAGCGGCACACAAGCGAAAGAGGCAAAAGAGGTCATGGTGACTACGCATTACAACCGATTGATTCTCGCGGTCGACCTGGGAACATCGGGCTGCAAATGTGCCTTGGTGGGGCTTGACGGAGTTGTCCACAAATGGGCCTTCCGCCCTGTTCCTCTACACATCGTGGATCAAGTTGGCGCAGAGCAGGCGCCTGAAGATTGGTGGAGCGCATTTATCGGTGCTGCCCGGGAACTATTAGAGACACTGCCGGAGGCAAGAGGAGAAATAGCCGCAATCTGCTGCTCCTGCCAGGGAGAATGCACGGTTCCCGTTGACCGAGCAGGCCGACCGTTACATCGAGCGCTGTTATGGATGGACATGCGCGGCGCTGAGGTAATTCGTCGTCGAATTGGAAACTGGATTTTTTCCATTGCGGGCTACGGTCCTGCCAAGTTATGGCGGTGGATCAATCGTACGGGCGGCGCTCCGGCGCTCTCAGGAAAAGACTCCGCAGGACACATGGCCTTTATTCAGGAAGCATGGCCTGCAATCTACAATCAAACATATAAATTCCTGAACGCGCTCGACTATATGAACCTGCGCCTCACGGGCCGATTCGTCGCCACGGTGGACTCCATACTGACCTCATGGGTCACCGACAATCGCGACGCCAACAACATCCATTACGACCGAAATCTGATTGACCAGTCGGGCATCGATTTGGATAAGCTTCCAGAAATTGTGCGCTGCACGGATGTGCTTGGCACTCTGTGCAATTCGGCTGCTGAGGAACTCGGCCTGTCGCGAGAAACATTGGTGGTGGCGGGCGCCGTTGATAACTCCGCGGCGGCAATCGGATCAGGGGCTATTCGGGATAATGAGGCTCATCTCTATATAGGCACTTCATCCTGGATCGGCGCACATGTTCCCTTTAAAAAGACAGACGTATTTGCGCAAATTGCAACTGTGCCTTGTGCGGTAACCGGGCGCTATTTGGCAGTTGCTCTTCAGTCCTCGGCTGGTTCCAATCTTTCGTTTTTGTGCGACAAGATTCTTTTTCATCAGGATGAGTTTGGCATGGAACGTCCTGCCGATGCCTTTTCCATTTTGGATAAGATTGCAGCGTCCGTTCCGCCAGGGGCTCGAGGCTTGCTTTATACGCCCTGGATTTTCGGGGAACGCAGTCCTGTCGATGACCCATATTTGCGAGCAGGTCTGCTGAATATGTCCTTGCAGCATTCTCGCGAAGACGTGATCCGCGCGGTTCTGGAAGGTGTTGCTCTGAACACCCGATGGATGATCACGCCGTTCAATCGCTTTCTCGGCAAGCCCGTTGATCAAGTCACCATGGTTGGCGGCGGTGCAGCCTCAGACGTTTGGTGCCAGATCTTCGCGGACATTCTCGGTATCCAGGTTCGACAAGTAAAGTCTCCGATCGAGGCAAACGCAGTGGGAGCGGCGTTCATTGGATGTGTGGGGATTGGCGCGCTCTCTTACACTGATATTCCTGGCCTGACTAAGATTCGTCACACTTATATGCCCGATTCAGGCAGGAAGGCCCTCTACGACGAACTCTTCGAAACCTTCAAGCTTGCATACCGGCGCCTGGCGCCTTTTTATCGGCGGTTAAATTCCCCGAGGAAAGTGCAATCATGATTTTCGATCAAGCCCGTTGTGAGATCGTTGCGACCTGCCTGGAACTCGCCGAGAAGGGATATCTTGCAGGAACAGGAGGGAATGTCGCCTGCCGTATCGATGATAAGCATTTTGCAGTCACTCCCACCGCAACCGACTATTACGCGATGAAGCAGGAAGATATATGCGTGCTCCGTCTGGACGATCTTGTGCTCGTCGCAGGGGATCGCCGGCCTTCCATCGAGTACAGGCTGCATGCCCAGGTTCTTCGTGTCCGGCGAGACTGCCGCGCCAGTATTCACACGCATCAGCCTATAGCTAGCGCTTACACCCTGCTGGGGCGTGCATTGGAAATCCATCATCCATACCACGAGATCATTCTGGGGCAGAAGGCTGCATTCGTGGGCTATGCCCCTTCAGGTACAAACTGGCTTGCGTCGAAATTACGGAAGACGCTTCGACCCGAGATCAATGCCTACCTCATGCGCAATCATGGCGTGCTTTGCTGCGGTCCTACGCTCGGCGAAACTGTGGTCAGGGTAGAAGCTCTGGAGTTGGCTTGCGCCACCTTCTTTCGCAATGCAATCAACCATCAGGCAGTCTCGGACTGCACGCCGTCTTTGTCCGAAGTTATCAACCTGCTGGTCAATTCTCGAGACAAGGAGTTTGTGCAATGAACCCATCAGTCGCCACTGCACCCATACTCGAATCCAAAACGCTGGAGCCTGCGTATGGCATCTCAGAATGGCCCGATACGGACGATATCTACGCGCGGCTCGCGGCGCTTGTCAAGCAACCGATACGCCCTATCCTCCGTGAAAACATGGAGACCGTCCTGGAGTACTTCCAGCAGAAGTGCAATCGGTCTCGGCTTCTCGCACAACAGGCGGAGCGTACCATTCCCGGCGGCATACAGCATAACCTTGCTTTCAACTATCCATTTCCGCTGGCAATGACCGCAGCCAACGGGGCTTGGCTCACCGATATCGATGGCAACCGCTATATAGATTTTCTCAAGGCTGGAGGGCCGACGCTGCTTGGCTCCAACGACGAAACTGTCCGGCAACACATCCATGAGTTGCTCGATTCTTGCGGCCCGCTCACCGGCCTTTTGCATGAGTATGAAGTTAAACTGGCCGAGTTAGTCTGCGAAGCTATGCCTGCTATCGAGATGTTTCGGATGCTTGGGTCGGGAACGGAAGCTGTGATGGCGGCGATTCGCCTGGCTCGCGCTTATACGGGACGAAACTTTGTAATTAAGATCGGCGGCGCATATCACGGCTGGAGCGACCAGATGGTGTATGGAATGCGCATTCCAGGCACTGGCCGCAGAGAGGCTATCGGCATACCACGTGCGTCAACCGCATATATACAGGAGAGATTTCCCAACGATCTGAACTCTTTGCGCCGTACTCTGTGGCTCAATCGATTGAGGGGCGGAACCGCCGCCATTATTGTCGAGCCATTGGGGCCGGAGAGCGGCACACGTCCCGCCCAGCGAAACTTTAACAGCGAGTTGAGAAAACTTTGCGACGAATTCGGCGCGTTGCTGATCTTCGATGAGGTAGTTACCGGATTTCGCATTGGCATGGGCGGCGCTCAGGGTTATTTTGGAGTCAAACCCGACATTACCGTGCTGGGAAAATGCCTGACGGGCGGTTACCCGATGGCGGGAGGCATCGGAGGACGGCGCGATGTGATGATGTTGCTGGCTGGCGGCATCGGGACCACCTCGAAACGCGCTTTTGTGGGTGGAACTCTTTCGGCCAATCCACTCTCCTGTGCGGCCGGCTATTTTGCCATACAAGAAATGCAGCGTACGAATGCCGCTGTGAAGGCGGGGCGCGCGGGGGACCGCTTGCGCAAAGGGCTCAGTGAAATCATTCGCCGTCTGGGTTTGCCGTATGTCACCTACAACCTTGGTCCGATCGTCCACCTGCAAACCTCGGGCGTCATGCTTATGAGCATGCGCAACCCGCTCAAGGTAATGCGCGAGGCCGGGCCTCGCAAACACATGATGGAAGAAATGGGGGCGGCTTTCAGCGCGCATGGAATTATCACTATCGCTGGAAGCCGCATTTATACCGGGCTAGCGGATACAGATGCGGTGATCGACGATGCGTTGAATCGCTTCGAGGATGTGCTGAAACTCGTTTAAGTAAGGGGCTATCGTGCAGCAGAGGCAGCTTGAAATACGCTTGCTGGAAGCATGCCAGCGTCTTGCCGGCAAGGGATTCTTGAACTCCCACGCGGACAGTTTTTCCTTGCGGATTCCAGAAAAGATGGAAATGATTCTGGCGTCCGGACTGGCCGATTGGCGGCAGATTGAGATCGCTGATCTAAGTACAGCCTCGCTTTTTTCAAAAGAAGGTTTATGCGGACTTCATACATCCATCTACAGGGAGCGGGCCGACGTCGGCGCTGTGGCGATTTCAAGCCCCAAGGGCGCGCGCCTGCTAGCCAGGTTTGGCGGCATGTTACCTCCACTCTTTGACGAACAAGTGCGGCATATTGGCACATCTGCCGGAACACTACCGGACTATGAAAGTGTACACGGCAACATAGTCAGGAAGACATTCAAACGAGGAGCTAATGCCGCACTGCTTGGCGAGCGGTTGTTATGCTTGGGAATGACCTGTGACCGCGTTCTTTTTAACACCGAGCTTTATGAGAAATGCGCACAAGCCTATGTCATAGCCAAAGCATCCGGCAACCAGATCGGGTTGATACCCCTATGGGTTCGGCTGATCGCCAACCATCGCTTATTGAGAGACGAACGCCACGCTGCCGAATGTTATTGCAATGGTTGTATTCCTGAAAGCATGAACTCATATTAAGTTTGGACTGCGAGTTATAAAGCCAGAGCAGATTTTTTAACACGCTCCAGGAAACAGGAGTATACAAACATAATGAACAACTCCTCGCTTGTATCGGCACCTGTCCAGCGCCTGCTATCGCTGGACGTGCTGCGAGGCGTCACCATCGCCTTCATGATTATGGTGAACAACAACGGCGGCTCCGGCTCGTGGAACTTCATGAATCACAGCAAATGGAATGGCTTTACGCCCACGGACCTGGTCTTTCCTGCGTTTGTGTTTGTGGTGGGAGCTTCGATAGCCTACGCCTTTGACGCCCGTCTGGCCCGCGGCGCCACACGCGCTCAGTTAGCCCGACACACAGTGCAACGGGCTGCGACACTCTTTCTGCTCGGCATCGTGGTCAACGGTTTTCCATTCTTCGCGCTGGCACACCTGCGCATCTATGGCGTCCTGCAGCGAATAGCTCTCTGTTATCTGCTCGTCGGTCTATTCTATCTATGGGATAAGCGCATAAGCACCAAAGTTGTGGCGCTTGTGACGGTGCTGGTTGGCTACTGGATTCTGCTCCGCTGGGTTCCAGTGCCCGGCGCCGGAATGCCGAGACGAGATTTTCCCTTCATGGATCAAAGTCTGAACCTGGTCTCATGGATCGATCGCCATATCATGCCCCATCACCTATATCTGCAAGCGCCGGACTACAACCTGCGCGACCCCGAGGGACTGCTCAGCACTCTGCCTGCTCTTGGCACCACGCTGCTGGGGTTACTAACTGGACTGTGGCTGCGCACAAGCAAGCCGCTTGCCGCCAAGGCGCTGGGGTTAGCTGCGGGTGCCCTGGCCTGTCTGGCCACGGGCTACCTCTGGTCCATCTGGTTCCCACTCAACAAAAACATGTGGACTAGTTCCTATGTGCTGGTTGCGGCCGGCTGGTCGCTGGCCGTGCTTACGCTGGCCTTCTGGGCGGCTGACGTGCGCGGCTGGCGCAAACGTTGGACCTGGCCCTGGCTGGTGTTGGGATCGAACGCCATCACGGCCTACATAATCAGCGAACTGATCCCCAGCGCCCTTTCTAACATTCGTTTCATGGCCGACGGACGGCTAACCAATATACTGGCCTGGGTCTTAAAACACGTCTTCGCGCACATTCCTGGTCCAGGCTGGGCCGCGTTTGCTTACTCGGCTTCGGCCCTGGCGTTATTCTTTATTCCGGTGTGGGTGCTCTACCGCAAAAAGATCTTCATTAAGGTGTGAGGTGTGGTCGACATGATGAAAAGAGGCAAGCTAATCCTTCTACCGGCCGGGCTCGTCCTCGCGGCTTTTTCCGCTACCTGCTTCCACGCCCAGATGGTGTCCCCCTCAATCGACAATCCAAACCAGCCGTTTTCATATTTCTCCAGGCCCACGGATGAGATCGGCGTGATGGATGCCGAGGCTGCCACCGAGATCACTCCGGAAGGATACCTGCGCACCGGCTACGGCGAAATGATGTTCTTCGCCGGTCCGGCACTTGAGCCCACCAGCGTGCGCATCCGCACCCTCGAAGAGGGACGCTTGCCCATCGTTCACTACGAGTTCGAGCGCGATGGTGTGGCGTACCGCTTTACTCTCTTTGCCGCTACGTTGGATGGCAAGCCTGAAGGCAAACTGGTGAACTTCATCCGCATCACCATGAAGAACCAGTCCAGCCGACCCAACCGCGCAATTGTTGCCACGGGCATCCGCTACGACGCCCCCAACTCTACCGGCGACCGGCACGGGGACAACCGCTTCGATCGACCCAGCGAGGGCAAGTTCCCCGGTGACTATCGCCAACTCGGCGAGTCCTTCAGCCGCCTCTGGGTCTATTCCTTCGATGGCAACCGCTTTCTTCGCGATGGCCGCTTGCTCTACACCTTTCCCGCCGGCTTCTCTTCCCGTAGTTTCACGCTCCACGATGCATATAACTTCAACCACCCTCATGACGTGAGCAAACCCACCAAGCTCGATGTTGGACCGAATGCCGCGGAGGGCGTCGTCACCTACTCAGCGCTTCTCCAACCCGGAGAAGAGCGCGTTCTCGATTTCAAGATGCCCGTGGTTCCAACCGCAGACCCGGCAGAGATGACGGCCATCGAGCAAGCCGCCTTTGATACGACGAAGGCACAAGTGACCGCGTTCTGGACTGGTATCCTCGATCAAGGCATGCAGGTCAGCCTGCCGGAGCAGAAGCCGGTGGATACCTTCTACACCAGCCTGATCTACGACCTCATCGCCCGCGACCACATCGGAGCTGACTACATCCAGACGGTCAACAAACTCCACTACCACTCGTTCTATCTCCGCGACGGCGCCGATATCGCGCACAGTTACGACGTGACCGGTTACCCTGAGATTGCCCGGCAGGTCCTAGAATTCTTTGCGAAATCGCAAAAACCAGACGGCAACTTTCTCTCCCAGCCGCAGCAGTATGATGGATGGGGCGAGGCCATCTGGGGCTACTCCCAGCACTACCGCATCACCCATGACAAGGCCTTTGCCGAACGGGCGCTGCCTCAAATAGGCCGCGCCGTCGACTGGCTCAAACGTGCCCGCGCAGCCGATCCGCTCCACATCATGCCTGAGAGCAACGTGCGCGACAATGAGTACGTACCGGGCCATCTGACCGGCTATAACTTCCTGGCATTGAGCGGACTCAAGCTGGCCATCGAGATGGCCAGTGAGACCGGCCATGCGAACCTGGCCCAGAGCTGGCAAGCTGAGTACGATGACTACCACCGGGCGTTTTTCAAGGTGCTGGAAGAGCGCGCCCGTACAAACAATGGCTACATTCCGCCGGCGCTCGACGGGCAAAAAGAAGGCTACGACTGGGGAAACCTGCTGGCAGTGGTTCCCGAGCCCACACTCAATCCCCATGATTCCCGCGTTACCGCGACCCTCAAGGTGACGCAGGACAAATACGCTGAGGGCATCATGACGTATGCCAACGGCGAGTTTCTCCATCACTACTTGACGATTAAAAACACCATGACGGAGGCCATCCGCGGCGATCAGGAACAGGCCCTTCATGAGTTTTACGCACTTCTGCTCCACACCAGCTCTACCAATGCCGGATTCGAGTACAAGATATACCCGTGGGGCAGCCGCAACTTTGAAGACAATCTTTCTCCGCACGGATGGTTTGCCGCCGAGTACCGGACGCTTCTGCGCACCATGCTGGTTCGCGAAGACGGAAACCAACTCCACCTGCTCTCGGTCGTCTCCCCGGCGTGGATTGGCGCGGGCAAACAAATCTCTGTGCGACAGGCACCCTCGAACTTCGGGGCCGTCGCGTTTACACTCGATCAGCCGTCGGCATACGAAGCGGTGCTTCATCTGAACTCTGCCTTCACTAAGCCGCCGCAGCAGATTGTTGTCCACCTTCCTTGGTTTGTCGATCTGAAGTCTGCTAACGCCGACGGCAAAGATATTCAAGCCGTTAACGGCGCATTGGCCGTTTCTACGGGCACAAAGGAGGTCCATATCTACTGGGCCCTCAAACACAACGCTTCCGATTTGAGCTATGACCGTACAGTCAAGGACTACAAAGTTGAGTACGCCCGGCGCTACCAAATTTTGATGCACGGCGAAGCAGTGGATAATCACTGAAACCAGTCTCATAAACACTTGAGCGGATGATGCGGGACCCAAATCTCCTGCGCTCGGAGCCGACGGGAATCTATATAGCATGGGGCGAGATAGCGTATCCATGTCGAATGTCAAGTCCGCACAGATTCCGGCGTTCACATTAAAGAGCGCTAGCGTGCATCGCAACTGTCACGGATGGCAAAGAAGGCTTCCTTCGGGCGATACTCGCGATCGAAAGAGAGCGAGCGCTGAGGGCGACTGGGCTGCTTGCGATGGTGCGTCGGACCGTCGTTCAGCCATGCACGCCGGTCACTCACTCCCCAACGCTGCCGCGGCGGAGGTGCGCAGAAACTCACGCCTTTCCATAGGAACGATAATTCCTTCTCCAATCAGTTGAACGCGAGTCGCCCTTCATCTCCAAAGCAAAATTCAAGGAGCCATGCGGCTCTCGCCTTCGATGTGAAAGGGCAGCAAGACGCCGGATTGCGCCGAGGGCTGGTTGCCGCCCACATAGAGTTCATACTCTCCCGACTGCACGCTTCTGAGTCCCGTTGCGTCAACCACGCTCATTTGCCGTGGGTAGATCATGAGGCGAACAGTTTGCGACTCGCCCTTCATCAGATGCACCTTCTCAAAGCCTGCCAGCCAGCAAATAGGAGCGTCCGGTTTTGCCTTGGGAATCAGGTAGAATTCGACTGCCTCATCTCCTGCTCTGTCGCCCACATTCGCCACCTGGACGCTCGCTTCCAGAGGCTCTCCCGCTCGCACGGTGCTGGAAGAGAGGCTGCCGTTGCTGTATCGAAATCGTGTGTAGCTCAGACCATAGCCAAAGGGGTAGAGAGGCGTTCCGCTGAAGTAGCGGTACGTACGGTCCTTCATGGCATAGTCGTCGAAGGCTGGAAGCTGATCGGTGCCTGCATAAAAAGTTAGAGGCAGGCGACCGGATGGATTGTTTTCGCCAAACAGCGTTTCCGCGATGGCCGTCCCGCCGGATTCACCTGGATACCATGCCTCCAGAATGGCGGATGCCTTTTGCTCCGCATCCAGCAGCGCAAGCGCGCTGCCATTCATTAGCACAATGATAAGAGGCTTGCCGGTTGCTGCCAGCGCGTCAACCAACTTTCGTTGGATCGCGGGTAATTCAATGGCGCTACGATCGCCTCCTGTGAATCCATCCGCATGGATCGGCAGCTCCTCCCCTTCGATCTCCGGACTCAGGCCGAGAAACGCAACTACTACGCTGGATTTGCTGGCGGCTGCAACCGCCTGATCACGGAGCGCATCCAAGGGCGGCTCCCAATTGAAGGTCAGCCCAGCCCCAAAGTGAGGTGAGTCGTGACTATACTCGATGCGGATGGGATGTGGCCGGGTATCCTTGAACGTCAACTTGAAGGGAGTAGTTGGAGCACGCCGCCCGTGTGTGGGTGCGTGAATGAATTTATAAACCTGTCTGCCGTCTAGCCAGACCTTCACCGTTTCGCTATCCTCACAGGTGCTGCAGTGCGCCATCGAGAAGCCAAAGCTGATCGTTCCCGGCGCGGGTACAGAGATCGTTCCGCTCCAGCGCACGGAGAAACTCACGCCAGAGACTCCTGCGGCTGGAGATGCACCGTTCCAATCGAAATCGATAGCGCTATCGACTCGCTTAAGAACAGGATTACTCCTGAATCCCTTTCCGGAATAATACTCGGCACTCAGGCCCGGTGTGTTTGCTCCTTTGACCACGGTAGAGAAGGCGGTCGTTGGTACAGGCACTGGAATCCCCTCCACATAAGAGGATCCCTGAGCATACAAGATACGTTCTGGTAGCCGCTGCTCGAGCGCGTCGAGAGGCGTTACTGGATGCGAAGCAATGGCATTATAGTTTCCTTCCAGCGCCGGAAGAGCCGCCGCATTAGGCCCGACGACGGCGATTGTCTGCGGCGTTTCACTGAGTGGCAGGGCGCCACGCTCATTCTTGAGCAGCACCATGGATGCGCGCGCCGATTCCAGCGCCAGCTCTCCGTGTTTTGCCGAATCATTCTCGGAAAAGGAAATTGTGTTGTAAGGCACCTGCGCGGCAGGATCGAACATGCCCAGTCGAAATCGTGCCGTAAGCAGACGCTTGACAGCTGCGTCGATTTCGGCTTCACTAATCAATCCCTCGCGCACAGCGACGGTGAGTGCTCCATACTCTTTGCCGCAGCTTAGGTCCGTTCCGGCCTTCACAGACATCGCGGCGGCGTGCGCCAGGTCCGGGGCAAAGTGGTGCCCTGCTACGATATCTGATATCGCAGAGCAATCGGAAACCACGTACCCAGTGAACTTCCATTCCTGTTTCAATGTCGTCTCAAGAAGCATCTTGCTTGCGCAGGCCGGCGTTCCATCCACGGAGTTGTAGGCGCACATCACGCTGCCAACATGCGCATCTACGACCAGCTTGCGGAATGCCGGAAGGTAGGTGTCTTCAAGATCATGCGCGGAGACCTCGGCATCGAAGGAGTGCCGCTGCGACTCAGGCCCGCTATGCACTGAGAAGTGTTTAGCCGTGGCCTCCACTTTGAAGTACGTGGGGTCGGAGCCCTGCAGCCCGCTAACGAAGGCTGCTCCAATGCTGCCTGTCAGGAATGGATCCTCACCATAAGTCTCCTGTCCGCGTCCCCAACGCGGATCGCGAACGATGTTGATGTTTGGAGACCACAGCGTAAGACCGTAAAAGATCGATCGGTTGCCTTCACGCTGCGCCTCGTTATATTTGGCTCTCGCTTCGGTGGAGATAGCGTCGCCCACGCGATGGATTAAATTTGTATCCCATGTCGCCGCCAGGCCAATGGCTTGCGGAAACACGGTTGCATATCCGGAGCGTGCCACGCCGTGCAGTCCTTCGTTCCACCAGTTGTATCCGGGAACCCCTAGCCGCGCAATCGGCGGAGCCTCATTCTGCATTTGTGACACTTTTTCTTGCAGCGTCATGCGGCTAACCAGATCAGTAACTCGCTGCTCCAAGGGAAACGCCGGATTGAGGTAATCGTTCGGTTGTGCGGGAGCTTGGGCCTGCATTGGCCAGACATACATAAAAAGCAGCAAAACCAGAAAACGAAACTGTACGGTACGCGAGTAGGCAATAGACATATTTGTCCTTCTGCTGCGCAATGTCAGCATCGTTTCGTGCAATGCCAATGTTTTCAGTCCTGGCGTAGCAGGGCCAAAAAATAATTTTGGGTTTGCAGGCGTCCAGTCTCTGGTGCTGGACGCCTTCCACCGTTGAGGGGCCCTAGATCAACTATCGCCCGCTCGGGGCTCAGAAGATGAGCTTGAGCGAAAATTGCGCGATGCGTGGATCGTTCGAACTGTAAGTGCCAGACCAGTTCTGAGGGCTGGTACTTGTGATTTTGCCCAAGGACCCACCCACCGTAGTGCCGGGATCGCCAAGGTTGGTGTGGTTCAGCAAGTTGAAGTACTCGGCGCGGAACAGCAAGTTAGCCTGCTTGTAGACTGGGAACTTGCGCGCAATGCTCGCGTCCCAATCAACATAGCGCGGACCCACATAAGCGCCCTTCTTTACGGTTCCGTAGGAACTGGCAACCGTAGAACCGGCATAAGTAGGATTCGTAAAGCTACTCTGATTCAGCCACGATTTGCATTTTGTGGATGCACCGCAAGCCGTGTTGGCATAGGGAGCGCCTGTTTGTACCGCGCGATCACGCGATTGGAGCGAACCGGAGACGTTGTTATTGCTCGACCAAATGGTCAGCGGATCGCCGCTGCGGAATTGGAAGAGACCCGAAGTTTCCCAGTCATTCACAACGTACTGAACTGCTTTCGGTGCGTCATTGAGAACCTTCGGTTCTGTGTACACGTACGATACGGCACTGATAATGCGATGATCGAAATCCGACGGCCCATAGTCCAGCGCCTTGAAGTTCGGCATGTAATACGGGTAGACGTAGGAGTTGTTGTTGCCGATCGACGTTGACGCCTGATTCCACGGCTGGTTGTCGAGCGACTTCGACCACGTTAAATTGGCAAGCAACGTCAGGCCATAGCGCACGCGTTGCTCGGCCGAAAGTTGCAACGAGTTGTAGTTCATGTTGCCTCCGGTGTTTGCCGCCGTGATCGTCCCGGGGTAGCAACTCTTGCCAGTATTGTCGACCACGCTGCTGCTCGAACAGCCCGTTTGATAGTAGAGGCGTGTATTGGCGACAGCGGGATTCAGCTCGTACGGCACCCACTGGTGGCTGCCATGTGAAGCCACATAGGCAGCGCGTGCGGACAAGCTCCTTGTCACCTGCTGCTCTACCGCCAGGTTCCAGGCGTATGTAACCGGATCCTGGAAGCCATGGAACGGGTCGTAGGTCAGCCAGGATTGGTTGTTGGAGATCGCAGCGGTTGGCCCAGGAGGCGGCGAGTTTATCGGTAAGGTCGCCGGGAATGGATCGGTAGCCCCGAAGCTGGTGTATGGATTTGTGAAATTCATACACACGCCTCCCGTGGCCGTACAACTCGTTGCCGTAGGAGTACCTGGATTCACATTCTGAAAACTTACGCTGGTGATGAATGGCGCCAGGTTCGAGTAAATGTTGAACAAAGTGCTGTTGATGCGGCTGTCGAAGAACATGCCGCCGCCGCCGCGCACGCTGGTCTTGCCGTTGCCGAAGACATCCCAGGCAAAGCCGGCTCTGGGCATGAAGTGCAGGTAGGAAGATGCCACCCCGTTCTTGTTGAACCCTGGGTCGCCGGCAAACTCCATTCCCGCGGGCGCATTGGGATACATGGTGGACTTTGTATTACTCGCCCAAAGTGATGGGAAGAAGCTTCCCATCCGACCCTGTATCTCATGCCAGGGAACAAACGGCTCGTAGCGGACGCCAAAGTTCAGCGTCAGATTGCGAGAAGCCTTCCAACTGTCTTGAGCATATGCGCCTTCAAACTTGCCTCGAGGGTTGAAAAACTGCCCCGACGCCTGCACAAATTGCGCGACATATCCAAACAGCAGGCTGGCGTTGTTGTCGCCGGTGTAGTTGGCGTTGAAGGTGTACTGCGCGGGCTGCTCATAGAGGTTGTTGATGTCGATCTTGGAGACCTCGCCGTGGTAGCCCAGGTCGATGTTATGCCTTCCCAGCAGGTAATGCAGGTCGTCGGTCAGGGTGTAGTTTGCTCTGACGAAGAACGCCTGCGGATTGGCGCCGATATTGAAGCTACCGGTGCCACCAGACACCTTGATTTGATTGATTTGTTTGAACGCCGGCTGAGGGATCGTGGCGCCCAGGTCATCTACGGAGATGGCGCTCGTACTCGGCCCGCGGGAATCTCTATCCCACTGATAGCTGATGATGAAGTTGTTGACGAGACGATCGCTAAAGGTGTGGTTCTCAGAAATCAGCGAGTTGTAGTAGTGGTTCGCTGCTCCATCGGCATAGGTGAGCAAATCCGTTGGCTGGTATACGCCTGTCAGGATGTATGCGTCGGAGAAGAACCGCGCCGTCAGCTTGTCCTTGGGCGTCAGCTCCGTATCGCCCTTTGCCGTAATCTCAGCCTGAGTATAGAAGTTCGGCAACTGGATGGTTACGGCTCCCGATGAGGTTAATGCCGGAAGGTGTTGGAGCAAGTTCTTGGTCACCGGGTCGAGGGCTACGGGTTTCCAATGATCCGAATACCCAGTCGCGCAAGTGAGCACCGAAGTATCAATGGCTGTCGGATTCAGCCAATCTGAGACGCACTCCGGAAACACCAGGTCGTTTGTGCCAGCCGATGTGCCTGACGTGCTCGCGCCCGCCTCGAGAATGGTGGGCAAAATGTTACTGGAGCCGCCAGCAGCCCCATGATTGATCGTTCTTTGATATCCAAAGAATCCGAAGGTCTTATTGGCTTTGAGTAGGTGTGGTATTCCCAGAGGTCCGCCGACCGTACCGCCAAACTGGTTCCGCTTGAGCGGATCCCGACTTGCGGCGAAGTAATTCGCGGCATTGAAGTAGCGGTTGCGGATATATTCAAACGCATCACCGTGATACTTGTTGCTTCCGCTCCTGGTGATGATATTGACTACGCCGCCCGCGTTCTGGCCGTATTGGGCGTTGTAGTTGCTGGTCTCGATACTGAACTCCTGCACCGAATCGGGCATCGGGAAAGGCATGTTGACGTTGGTGTACTCGTCCACATTGTTGCCACCGTCGAGCATGTAATTCGTCTGTCCGACGCGCGTGCCGTTGGCTGAAATGGTAAAGACCATGGGAAATGACTTGGTATTCCCCTGGTCCGCCTGGGCCGAAGGCGCCTGGACGATGCCGGCCACCTCTGCTGTCAGTGCGGCAGCATTGCGGCCGTTCAGGGGCAGTTCGTTCACCGACACTCCGCCGATCACCTCCGAGAGCGTTCCGGTGGTTACGTCCACCTGAGCCGTATCGGCAGTCACAGTAACGGTCTCAGTCGCACTGCCTGTCTTAAGCGTAATGTTGACCGTTACCGCCGCATCCGCGCGGACCTGCACAGTTTGCTTTGTGTATTTTGCAAAACCGGGATGGCTGACGGAGATGTTGTAGACCGAAGGCGCCAGTGTAGGAAAGACATAGAACCCTTCACCGCCTGTGGTTGTTTTCATCGTTAGCCCGGTGTCAGCTTGTGTAGCCGTCACCGCAGCTCCTGACACGACCGCTCCGGTCGCGTCCGTCACAGTACCACTGATGCTGCCGTTTCCTTGAGCCCTGGCTCCATAGGGAGCGCAAATCAATAACGCCCAAACGGCCAATAGGCTAACGGTCACTTTGAGAAACGATTTCATTTCAGCCTCCTAATGCATTTTGCCTGTGGATTAGTATCAGCATCCCCCAGATTGCCCAGAAGAACCGGGTAGAGTTGATCCGCGTGTTTTTGTAAGCCATGTGCTTTTTACGCGAATCAAAGTAATTGCGGAAAGACAGATACCGTCCCTGACCGTCAGGAATAGATGTATCGCATTTGTTTTGAATAATATGCAATTCGGGACAATTATTGCTGGCTGAGGTTAATTAATGCGCCTTTTATTCCTGGGATACCGCCAGAACCCTGGGGGGGCCTGGGGTCCCGTCAGTAACCGTTGTGCCCAGCACGATTTGCAGATTCTGGTTGCCGGTGCCCAGCCGTGCTACTTTGCCAATGGATTGCATCAATTGTGGATCGGTCAGAAACTCCCCGGCGGATTGAGTCCCGTAGGTGTAGAGCCCTCCGATTACAACCAGAACATGACCAGTCTCCGAATTTCGGATTCGAGAGATCAGCGCATAGTCGTACAAAACTGGGCCACTCCGTCCTCCTACGTGATCGGTCGGTTGATTGGTCCCCCAACTCCATGCCCGAGAGGAGGGATTCTTGCCATCCTTTATATAGATGAGGTGATTCTCGGCATCCAGCGCGAGGGTGAAGCGCAACTGACGAGTGAGCCGCAAACTCCACTCATTGTTGAAGGCCCCGATCAGAACGACCGGGCCTTCCCGAAGATCCGAAAAGGAGCTGGTGTTTTCCCGGCGAATCAGCACTTTCTTTCCATTGGATTCCAACACCCCCACCACTTTGGCGATCGTCACGGCATCGGCAAAAGGAACGGATCGGGACGAATCGGTCTGGGGGATTGCCGGGGGAGAATTCTGGCTCTCGTCGGCTGCCACCGGCTGGGGTGGCCCGTGCGGAACGTCGCCAACCGCCAGCAGGACAGGTCCCGGGGTTTCAAGAACCGGCTTCCAGAAAAGATATTCCGGCGTCTCAGAATGAAGCCATAACCATCCGCACAATCCGGCAGCCACAATCACCGCAAACAAAAGAAAGGCTACATTCCAATTTCTTCGCCGATGTACCTGACCATTGGATGCAAGAATGGATTCACCATGGGAATTAGCAACCGGATCCATGGAAGAATGCTGCATTTGGCCCGGAATGGAGTGGGAATTGGCGTACATCCCGTCTTCGGCAACTTCCTGGGTTGCCTGATGAGCGTGCATAAATCTTGGGATGTAGGAGCCTGGCAAAAGAATGATTCTCAGTTCGGCGCGATGCTTTTCGTCCCCGTAATAGATTGCCAGCCTTTTGCGTAGTTCTGTTGCGGCAGTGCGGACAACGTGGTCCAGATTCGTGTCATAGGACGATGATCTTCCAAAGACCTCCATCCCGATGGTGCGTTCCTTGATTTGATCCTCAGAGCCCTTCAATGTCTCCTCGACGACAAACCGCAGGAACGCAATTGACCGCTTGCTGGCAGAGAAGATTTCATCCCGAGTGAGCAACTGGAGTTGCTCCCGAATCATTTCTGGAGTCAAATCCTCAGGGATGCCGTCTTGGAAGTTAATTTCTGTCATTTCATGCCAATGCGAGCGATTCTAGCACCCGGAACGACTAGTGACCATGTTCCCGCACTCAATCAGTTGAGAAATAGGAAGTTCCATGCGTTCCGGGAGAACAGAGACTCGCTTGGCATTTTCGTAGGTTGAAACACGCCTACGCCCGCTCAAAAAACGCGAAAAAGAGGGCATTTCGGGGTTAAATCGGCCCTTTTTAGGGCCAAAAAGGGGCAAAAAGCGCGGTTTGCAGTTACTGATTGGTTAACAGTGCAAAAATGCAAGTTGATGAATCCATGTTAGTTACTGCAAATTTCTGTGCAAAATAACGATTTCCACAGGGAGGGGGGGTGGGGGTCAGGCGGTTTTTTGAGGTATTGGCTCGTATCGGAGGGAGGCGAGCGCGACCTGAGCCGCATACAAAAGCTGGTTGGCCCTCTTTTCGGGAATCGCCTCGATGAGGATTCCGTGGGCCGCGCAAGCGATGAAGTCGCGGATGCTTTCATAGCCGGCGAGAGGGGGCATGGTTCTGCGGTAAGCGAAACCCGCCTTGCGGGCTGCATCGCTCTTGTCATATTCGTCTTTGGCGGTACCGTCCAGGTATGCATCGTATGCACGCTGCCAGGCGGCGCAGCAACGCTTGATGGCGGCCTGGGCTTGTTTGGGGTTGAGGTCAATTGCGGGTAGAGGAATGGCCTCGACGAGGGTGAGTTCGGTTGCGGATTCTGGTGTCATGATGATTTCTCCCTTTTCAGTGGATAGTGAACAGTGAATGCCTGCTCTTGCCACTTCTTAAAGTGTGCGACAGCGGAGCGTAATTATCTGCAAAAGATAGCGGCTGAAATGAGGTTTATTTCGTAGGGAGTGGGATGGGGCACGCGGCAAGCACCTTGGGACGCGCCGGATTAGAGCCTGTTTCATAAATTCCCTTTTGCAATCCTGAGGGGTTAAGCAGGCTGCGAAAAAAGGCCTGTTTCATGGGGATCGCACGAAAAGCAGGCTGCAGGGGCTAAAGCCCAACATTTGTTTTGTTGCATTTGCGGCACGACTAAAGTCGTGCCCTGACGCTTCTCGTTCCACAATTTGCATTTTTTCGCAGGCTGTAAAGTCATGCCTTGACGCTCTGTGCAACTCCGAGCCAAGCGAAGAACATCCCTCAGGGGCTAAAGCCCAACATTTGTTTTGTTGCATTTGCGGCACGACTAAAGTCGTGCCCTGATACAAAGCTGGCTCGACTACGAGTTATACCGCAGGCGTGAAGTCGTGCCCTGACGCTTTGTGCGACTCCAAGCGAGTTTTTCCGCTTGAGTTCCTCTCCGGACAGGGATTCCATGCACCCGCCTGGTAAATGCTCTCCGCTCCGAAACGGTTGACTGCCATTACCGTTTCCCATTCAGTAAGGCGATGTAAAGTTTTTCGCGAAACGCTGAAACGATAGCGAGTGGTCGCGCACTATAGGCTGTACGGCGCCAAAGTGCGCCGGCGTTCTGCGGTTTTACGGCCCATGCAATCGAGAGAAGTTAGGGATTACCGCGCTGGTCAAGCGCGTGGTTGCACACAGATGGGGTCCAAGCCGCAATCAGATTTTGCTGGTTTTGAGGTAGGCTGATGGCTTCCCCGAACAATGAGCGCGCGGTTTCTTACGATCCTGCGACAGACTTGCATCTCGTCTCAAAGAAAGAAATTTGCCGCGAGCAGAATACTCCGGCAGGGGACAAGGTGCAGATTAGCGCCAATATAGACAAGGCGACTCATCCCGCGCAGGAAATCCACTCCGAGCCGACGATTCTGGCGTCCAGGCAGAAGCTTCTGAGCGCAACCGAACTGCATCAACTGTATGCCGGCACATCGGTTCCTGCACATCGCTACCTGGCCGCCTTGCTGAGCACAGCAGTGAACTCACCGGTGATTGCTCTGGACCCATCGAAATGGCTTGCAGGCATCTCGGAGGTCAATCTATCGGATGTGGTTGAGGCCTGGCTGAACACCAACAGAAACACCGCGTACGAGCAGCTTAACAGCATCGGGCTGGACACGAATTCGAGCCGGTTAACCGGCGTGCTAACGGTGAAGCAGCGCAGTGGTTACGCTGGAGGGCCATTGACGGCGGGCAGCCGGGAGTTTGTCGTGTTCTGGGTTGACTGGGGTTCGGGGTTCCAGTATGAGGGAACAACATCGGTGGCGGTGCATGACTTCAGCAGTCTTCCAACCGCCGGTTTGGAGTACAAAGTCTTTCTGCCGGTAGATGTTCTGGCGCACGCACGGCCCGGCAGCAAAGGCACAAAGACGGTGAAAGTACGTGCGGTGCTGAGCTGGAATACGCCGCCTTCAACCACCGATCCATGTGCTCCTGTGGTCTGGGGAAACAGTCTGGATGGCGTGATCCTGATTCCTCCGGGCATCAATGTAATCAGCGGCGCGAGAACGAGTTCGAGGTTCGCGCCGGCTGGTTCTTGCCTGCGAGAGGTAAGCTAGCGGGATCGACTGGCTTCCCCCTGTAGCAGACGGGACCCGCCATCGTAGCGGGTCCCGCCTGCAGCCACGATAGAAGGGAGATACTTTGCGATGATTGAGATCAGTTTTGCAGGTCGTTTTGCTCTGTGCGCTCTGGCTGTCTGGTGGATTGCTCATCTACTGGCCAGGGAGAGCGGCCCATGGGATCTGATTGCGCGCCTGCGCGCCATCCTTGGCTCCGGCGTGTTGGGCCGCCTGATGGATTGCTTTTACTCTATGAGTTTCTTGATCTCGCTGCCTATGGCTATCTGGTTGAGCGGCAGCCGGTTTCTTCTCCCGTGGCTGGCGCTTTCAGCAGTGGCGTGTCTGTTGGAAAGGGCAATGCAGGGATGGCAAAGGAGCAGAAGCGTAATTCCCATTTCCAAATCCTATCTGGATAAAGTCATCGACGGAGTGTGAGGGCGATGCAGAGTCAACCACAGGCAAGCTATGAGAATCCGGACCTGAAGAGCAACCAGGAACTGTTTCCCGGCCAGATGGATCAGGCGGCTCCATGGCCGGAGTTATTGTCTCCAGGCGAATTATCGAAATCTGGTAAGCCCCAGGCTTTGGCCGGAAGAGAGTTGAAGTTGGACTTTCCTGTGAATTCGCCGTGGTTATATTTATCACTTATTTTGCTGCTGGGTCTTCTATTGCTCTGAAAGGGATGCAAGAACACGCCACGGCCATGGTGCGCGGCGTTCGATTCGATCTACACTAAGGCGCACAAGTTACGTGCATCAGCAACGTCAGCAATGCTATACTTTGGCCACTTACCCTGGCGGAGACTGCATTGCAATTCTATTCATTCAATGCCGGCTATGTTGCGAGTCTCTGTGCCGGTGACCACCAGGTTCAGGAGCATTTCGTAGGTTATTTCACGGAATTGCTCCAGCTCAAGCTTTGCACCCGGCTTCAATCCACACAAGCTATTGAAGATGTACGCCAGGAGACCTTTGCCCGCGTTTTGTCGGTATTGCGAAAGGACGGCGGCCTGCGAGAACCGGAGCGCCTCGGCGCTTTCGTGAATACGGTATGCAACCATGTGCTTTTTGAGCATTACCGCTCCACCGGTCGCAGCGAGTCGCTGGATGTGGAAGGACGGCCGGAGCCGGCCGCCAAGGGCGCCGATGCCCTAGAGATGGCGGCTGCCGGGCAGATCAAGGACAAAGTCCGGGAGATTCTGCTTGGCCTGGACCCGCGCGACCGGTCACTGCTGAAGGCCGTCTTCCTTGACGAACTCGATCGTGACGAAGTCTGCCGGGAGTTTGGCGTGGACCGCGACTATCTGCGTGTGCTGCTGCATCGCGCCAAGCATGAATTCAAGACAGAGTTCGTAAAGCGGATGGGGAATCAGATGCCCCAAGGCACAAATAACTGAGGGATTTGAAACGTTTGGCCGGCCGCGGTCACTATTACAGGTTGGACCGCATTGGGGATGAAGAAGATGAATCACAGCGAAGCGATACAAAAGATGATGGCTGAGCGTTATCTTCTGGATGAGCTTACGCCTGATGTGCGCGAGGACTTCGAGGAGCACCTGTTCGATTGCCCCGAGTGCGCCCTTGATCTTCGCGCAGGAGCCGCATTCGTGGAGGCGGCCAAAGCCCAGTTGCCCAGACTGACCGGCGCCTTCCCGACCCCTGCCCCGTCCCGTTCCCGCAAGCCACGGAGTTTACGAGGCTGGAGTCTGCGAGACGGGGTGCCGAGGGAGTGGTGGCGCCGTTGGCTTCAGCCGGCCTTTGCCGTTCCCGCCTTTGCCTCCTTGCTGTTGGTTCTCGGTTACCAGAATCTGGTCACCTATCCCGGATTGCGGGCAACGGCCAGCCAGCCGCGGCTTGTTCCCTGGGCTCCACTGCACGGGGCCACGCGGGGTGGTTCACTTCAGACGATCACTGCTGATCGCCGGCACGGAGTTGCGCTACCAATCGAGCTACCAGCGCAGTCCAGCCCGGACGCCTACGCCTCCTACTGCTTCGACCTCTATGACCCTCAAGGGAAGCTAGCCTGGACCGGTGCGCAGGCCGCCCCCAACGTGAATGATAGTCAGCGGCTCTCCCTGATGATTCCGGGCGCAATGCTGCAAAGCGGCGCTTATTCCCTGGTGGTTTCCGGCGTGGGGGCTCATGGAGAACGCAAAGTAATCGATCGATATGCTTTTGACCTTCGTTTGACAGATTGACGCGTCTTCCCCGGACGCCATAGAGTTCTCCCCCTACCCTAGAATAGGAAAGGTGTAAGCGCCATGCCCGTAGTAAGCGAAAGAACTCACCTATATGATGCGGAAGCTATGGTCCTTTCGGGCCAACTAGACCTTCCGATCTCGCAGATAATCGAACCCCAGGCCCACTCGAAACTCCCGGAGAAGGGCGGTTACTACAACCAGCGCTCGGATAGTTTCCGGATTGAAACGGTCATGTCCTTCAGCGCCGCCTATTCCCATGTCTCGGGCAACCGCAGCCCCAAGCCGGGCAGGGGATGGGAGACCTTAACCACTACGGTGGTGGAAGGGCTCAATGTGATGGAGGTGCTGACGGCCGACCGCGTAGTGGGCCAAACCATCACCGAACACCCGCTGGATGGCTACGTGCCGACCATCTCCTTCCTTGGCACTCGCTTCGAGAATCTCCGCATCGCCGGTTTCCCCGTCGAGCTGGAGTTTGATCACAACATCTTTGGCCCCAAGCCGGCTGACGACGCACCCTACACCCACGATGCGGGCTTGATCAGCCGTATCGCCCGCCAGTACGACCGGATCGCTTCAAACAAGGACCTTCCCGCGGCGCTCGCGGAAAGGTACAATCGACTATCCCCCACTCTCGGCAAATCGGAGGCAGTCGAATGTTCTCTGGTCAACCAGGCGTCTGGCCGCTACCCGGGGAAAACCTTTGGTCACATCATCAGGGTTCCCGGATTCGGGATCATCACCCTGGCCAAGCTGACCGTGAAGCACGAGAATCCTCACGAGAAGACGAAAGTACCCCGGAAGACCACCTTTACCCTGACGATGATCGACCTCCAGTTGGGTTGCCCCACCTCAGGGAGCGTACCCGTCGGTGGTGGCTCATCCAATGGGAGCACTGGCGCGTAGAGCAGGCGATTTCTCTGGATGCCCGCGATGCATCTGGTTGGATTTCATGCATTGCGAGCATCCGGGAATGGTTTGGCGGCGCGTGGCGCAGTTTTCCATCCCGGATTTCCCCTTATCCGTGGCTTCTTTTCTTGTTGCTGCTAATTCCCCTGCAAGACACGCGTCCCGGCAGAGCCCCAGCGGCGTATGACCATGCCATGCAGATTTTTCAGCGGGGAGACCTGGTAGAAAGCCAGCAGGAAGACGAACTGGGAGCCTGGCAATTTCAGGTCTCCGATCCCAGCTGGGCCGCGAAATTTCAACTGCTGCAAGCGGAAACCATGGCGCGGCGCGGTATGAATAGCGATGCCTTGCGCATTCTCGCCAGCTTCCACTCCGATTCCACTCATCCGGATGAAATCGTCCGCAAGCTGGCGATTGAAGCCAATGTCCTTTCCTCTATGCGACAGTTGTCCGCTGCTGATCAAAGACTCACACAGGCCGAGAGCCTCTGCAAGGGCGCCGACTATGCGTCCTGCGGCTATGTGCTCCGGGCGCGTGGCATCCTGGCTGGCAGGCTGGGCCAACTCGCCGCTGCGCGGCAGTATTTTCTCGAGAGTCTTCACTTTGCTCGCACCCATCAGGACAGCTGGGCGGAAGTCAGCGCACTCAATAATCTGGGATTCGCCGAGATGCAGATCGGCCACTTTGACGAAGCAGTGGACTGGCTGATGCCTGCTCACCGCGAGGCCGTAATGTTGGGTTCAAACTACTGGACGCAGCTTGTCGTAGGCAATCTCGGTTGGGCTTATTACCAGTTGGGAGATGACGACAGGGCGTTGGAATTGTTTCTTGATGCGGAACAGCTTGCTGCTCGGCTCGGAAATCTCCCCGGCGAACTCAAATGGATCAATAACGCCGGGGCTGTCTATCACGACCAAGATGATTTTAACCGCGCCGAAGATACCTATCGCCAGGCGCTGGATCTGGCCAGGCAAATCAATAGCAAGGAAGACATTGCGAATGCGCTGGAAGACCTGGCCCAGGTTTCAGTGGACTCTGGAAAGCTGGACGAAGCAAGCGCCTGGCTCGATCAGGTGACTCCCCTGGAGAGCTCGGGCGGGAATCGACTCAGCACAAATGTGCTGCTGACGAAGGGAATGTTGGCCTCCGCCCGCCGCCAGTACCAGCAAGCAGAATCGCTCTACCGCGCCATCCTGAACAATACGGCAAGTTACACCATGTCACGATTAAACACCGGGAATGAGTTGGCTTTGTTATTTGAGCGGCAAGGCAACACTTTGGAAGCGGAACGGACCTACAAAGCCACTCTGACTGCATTCGAGGCGGCTCGGGCGAAACTCAAACACGAAAACTCGCGACTTCCCTTCTCCGCCAATGCCACCGGCATCTACGACGACTACATTCAGTTGCTGGTAAGAGAAGGCAGAGGCGAAGAAGCTCTGGCCGTGGCCAGCCAGAGCCGTGCCCGAACTCTGGCACAAGGCCTGGGCGTGGCCGTGAGCGAAACCTCTCTCCAGCCCACAACTCTGACCACCCGTCAGATCGCGAAAAAATCCGGAGCAACTCTGCTCTTCTACTGGCTAGGAGGTGGGCAGTCCTACCTATGGGCCATCACCCCGACCAAAATAACATTGATGAAACTGCCTCCGCAGGCAGAGATTATTCCTCACCTCACGCGCTACAACAAAGCTCTGCTCGACATGGATGATCCTCTGCAAGCCGGCAATGAGGATGGACAGGCGCTCTATCAAATTCTGGTCGCTCCCGCCGCAAAACTCATCCCTCAGAACTCTCGGGTCATGATTTTGGCCGATGGCCGGCTGAGCCCTTTGAACTTTGAAACGCTGTTGGCTCCCGGCCCTGGCCCAAAAGTTGGCCGCAGCGCAGACCCCTCTCCTGTTGTGCATTACTGGATTGAAGACGCAATCCTGCTTTCAGCCCCGTCGCTGGACCTGCTCGCAGCGGCAAAGCCTGCACGCGGAATCAGTCGAAAGCTTCTGCTGCTGGGCAACCCCGTTTCGCCCAGCCCGGACTATCCCAGCCTTGCGTTTTTCGGCGAAGAGATGAGCCGGATCGAAAGGCATTTTGCCGCGCATGGGGCGGTTGTCTTCGCCGGAGAACAAGCCCGTCCCTCAGCCTATCTGACCGGCAATCCGGCGCAGTATGCCTACATTCATTTTGTTTCTCATGCGGTTGCCAGCCGCACAGACCCGTTGGATTCGGCCATCATACTTTCGGGGTCCACGCTCTCCGGCAGCAGTACTGGCGAGGCTTCCTTCAAGCTCTACGCGCGCGACATCATGCTGCATCCCATCGATGCCCGACTGGTCACCATCTCGGCATGTTACGGCAGCGGCACACGCTCCTATGCGGGAGAAGGATTAGTGGGCCTCTCCTGGGCATTTCTTCGCGCCGGCGCTCATAACGTCATCGGCGCGCTCTGGGAAGTAAGTGACGATTCGACGCCGCGCCTGATGGACACTCTCTATCAAGGCCTGGAAGACGGCCAAGCCCCGCCGGTCGCGCTGCGCAACGCAAAGCTTGATTTATTGCATTCACAGGGCAAATTTCGCAAACCATTTTTCTGGGCTCCTTTCCAGATCTATACCAGACAGTAAGTAGCGTCTGAGTATCCGGACTACGCGTGCCTGAGGCCTACGCTCAACTGTAAGTGATGCGATTGGCATCCATTTCAAATCGTTGTCTATTAGCCACGAGTGGAACCAACACTCAACATTCTGCACTCTCTCGTGAGTTCCATATTTAGGATGTGGGAGTACGCGGAGTGTATGTTATTCTTACCCGTAAGCTACTATGGAAACCACTTCGCAACAACTCAAACAGATTATTATTGCCGGTTTGCGGATCAAGGACAGAACTGCCGAGGATCTGAGCGACGATCAGCAGTTATTGGGCGGCGATCTGGAGATTGATTCCATTGACATTTTGCAGCTCATACTGGAAATTGAGAGGCGCTTTGGAATCAAGCTTGTCGAAGGCGAGTTCGACAATAGCGCCTGGCAGAGCGTTGCCACCCTGGCCGCATCCGTAGAAACCAAAGTTGCGGCCAAGAAATAATCTTTTCAGGAGCACTTCAGGCCATGCTGACCAGCAACGTGATGAAACCCTCCCGGGTATTGCTGGTTGAATGCAACAACATGAACAAGTGGGTAGGCACGAACATGCCCTACGAGATGCATGTTCCTCCCATCGGTCTCATGTATTTGGCCTCCAGCGTGCGCGCGGCGCTTCCCGGCGTCGAGTTGCGCATCGTCGAATCCTCCCTCTCCTGCCCTGACGACGAAGGATTTCTGCGTCTCCTGCGGGAGTATCAACCCCATGTCGTCGGCCTTCGCTCAATCGCTTTTTTTCTCGAGGAGCTACAGCGTGTAGCATCGCTGGTGCGCGCCAATAGCGACGCCATGCTGATTGTGGGTGGGCCGATTGTCAAAGCCTACAAGCAGCGCCTTTTTGAGGAAGTGCCGGAGGTGGAGATTGCCGTTCAAGGCGAGGGAGAACAGGCCTTGACTGATTTGCTTAGCGGAAGTTCTCCCAGCTCGGTTCCGGGCGTTCTCTATCGCGATGGCGACAAAGTAGTAGAAAATGTCGAGCGGATGGAGAACGTTGCCATCGATAGTCTGCCCTTTCCCGATTACGATCTGATCGATATCGGCCAGTACCAGAGCCAGCTCAGCTATGCGTACAATCACCGGCGCCAGGGAGTGCTGCTGACCAGCCGCGGCTGCGTCTATGGCTGCACCTATTGCTTTAGCCATTGGAAGGGAATTCGGTTGCGCAGCGCCGCCAATATTTTTCAGGAGATCGCCGAGTTGTACGACCGGCACGGCATCCGGGATTTTTATATCGTCGACGATATTTTCAACGTCGATGTGAATCGCGCGCTGGCTCTATTCGACATGATCAAGGCCGCGGGTTTTATGTTGCGGATGTATTTCTCGAACGGACTGCGTGCCGACATCGCCAGTAAAAAATTTGTGGATCGCGCTATCGAGACGGGAGCCGTGTGGTTTACGTATGCGGTCGAGTCCGCCGCCGAAGAGATTCAGCTCCTGGTGCGCAAAAATCTCAACCTTGAGAAGGCGCGTCATATCATCGCCTACACGCAGCAACAGAATGTTGCCGTCAATATCTCGACCATGTATGGTTTTCCCACTGAAACCCGAGAGATGGCGCAGCGCACTCTGGACTGGCTGGGCAAACTGCCCAAAGCATCGCTGTTGCCTTACCACTTCTGCCTGCGTTTCTTTCCCGGCTGCGAGATCAATCAACAGGCCATCGAAGCGGGCTGGGATGAAGAGCGTATGGGGCTGACCAGCCGCTTCTCATACAACGACATGGCAATGGGCACGCCCACCCTGTCGAAGCACGAAATGAATGAAATCCAGATCGAGTATCATCGCCGTTTTGGCACTAGCAATGCCGCCGCTGTCGATGCAGCGGTGCGCACACTGCGCCACATCGGATACGAGGACACTGAGATCGTTCATATGTACTCGGTGTTAATGCGAAAAATGATCCACAATGTAAGCGAACTGACGCAGGCAGGTGGCCATTGAAGCGTTGGTACTGGCATCGCTTTCACAATGTGAGTGCACTGAGTATTGTGTTTTCTACCATGCGCTGGGTGCCGCGCTTCGCGCAACCGCCTATCGCGACAGTTACCGCTTTGATCTTTTTCCTGCTGTTGAAGCGTGAACGCCGCGCCGTGGCTCGTAACCTACGCCAGGTATCGGGCAAACGAGGACTTGGGCTGCAATGGAAGGTCTACTGCGTTTTTTATTCCTTTTGCGACTTGATTGTTTCCTACACGTGTGTTCCCCAGGCCAGCCATGAGCAACTGTGTTCCATGCTGGAAAATGGGAATCGCGGCGCTGATGTAATCGACAGCTGTTTGGAGGCGGGTTGCGGGCTGATTGTGTGGACGGCGCATCTGGGCAATCCGGAGTTCGCTTCGCGCCTGCTGGAGATGCATGGCCGCCCTGTCAACGTGGCGCGCTTGGTGGAGGACAAGCCCGCGGAGAGAATGTTGCGCGACCGTATGAGCAGCGATCAGCTACGGATAGTGGACCTGCGCGAGGGCGCGAGGGCGACCATCGAGCTGTTACAGGCGCTCGGCCGCAATGAGATTGTCGCCATTCAGGGTGATCGTGTTTACAACGCGCATCACAGCGCGGAAGTTATGTTTTTCGCGGCGCCCGCTGAGTTTCCGCTTGGCCCGTTTCTGTTGTCACAGGTCTCTGGAGCGCCAGTGCTGCCCGGTTTCGTCGTACGCCGCGGTTGGTTGCGCTACAGAGTCCTGCTTGGCGAGCCGATTCTGCCAAACCTTTCGGACAATCGCGACGAATGCCAGCAGGCCGGCTTGCGCCTCGCGGTGAAGTTTCTCGAATCTGCGTTAGCGAATTACTATGATCAATGGGTAAATTTTTTCGACTTCTGGCCGGTTCATCCTCGTGATTGATGCGCACAAAACCATTGTTGTGACCGGGATTGGCGTGATCAGCCCCTTTGGCATTGGCTTGTCCCGTCTGCAGGATGGGATGCTGAGGGGCCAGTGCTGCCTCGAATCCGCTACGGAGTTATATCCCGGCTTTACGGGTACCGTTGCCGCAGTCAGCGATCTGCTGCCTCTGGCCGAAGACTACCGCTACTCGCGCACTGACCGGCTGGCAATGGTGGCGGCGCGCGATGCCGTGGTGGATTTCACAGGCTCCAGCAGCATCTTGCGCGAGAGCGGCATCGTGATGGCCAGTACGGTGGCTGGTCTGACCGAGATTGATCCGGAGATCAGCCGAGGGCCTGCCGCATGGTATCGGCACGGTGGATTATCACGGGCCGCAACCTATCCCGTGTCGCGGGTGGCCGCTTCAGTGGGAGAGCATCTGGGCATTCTGGGACCAACTTGCGCCGTTTCGGTGGCCTGTGCCTCGGGTGCGATGGCCATCGCGTTAGCCGCCAATATGCTGCTCGATGAGGCTGCTCCGATGGTTCTGGCCGGGGGCAGCGATGCACTGTGCGCATTCACCTTGAGTGGTTTCAATTCGCTTCAGGCTCTGGACCCCGAACTCTGCCGTCCCTTCGACCAGAAACGCAAAGGGCTGAATATTGGTGAAGGCGCAGCTGTGTTAGTGCTGGAAACTTTGGCTCACGCGACGAGGCGCGACGCCAGAATTCTGGCTGTATTACGAGGCTGGGCAATGACCAACGATGCCTCCCATCCAACTGCTCCGCAGAAGGACGGCGTCGGGCTTGCGTCCTGCATCCAGCGTGCGCTGGAGATGGCGGCTTGCGGCATCGACGAGGTTGGCTATGTAAATGCCCACGGAACGGGCACGCCCTTGAACGACATAGCGGAAACCCATGCTTACGAGAGCGCCTTCCAGGGTCGCAGCAGCCCCATTCCGGTTTCATCGACAAAATCCTACTTCGGACACTGCCTGGGGGCAGCTGGTGCGCTGGAAGCAGCCATTACTATTTCGGCGATGCATGCCAGCGCGCTTTTTCCTACGCTCCGGCTGACCGATCCCATTGAGAGTGATCGGGTCGATTGGTTGCGTGGCAATATCCGTCGTCAGCCGCTGCCTGTAGCTATGTCGGTCTCAGCGGGATTTGGCGGTAGCAATGCCGCGCT
>JBEKFS010000012.1:0-42791 GCA_050013195.1 Occallatibacter sp. | reverse complement strand
CTGTCAGAGGGCATGGACCTGGTGGAGGCCACGCGCTTCGGCTGCGTGACGGCCGGCATCTCCATCACGCGCCCGGGTACAGCACCCTCCATGCCCACCCGAGCGGAGATCGACGCGCTGTGTAACTAGCTCACCGAAATCAAGGAGCGTTCATGCAGACACACGCCACTCCAAACAAACGCTCGGATGCCCCCCGCACGCCGGTCTTCCCCGTGGGGCATATTCTCCCCTTTGTGTTGGTGACTGTTCTTTTCTTCATTTGGGGCATGTCGAACAACCTGACAGATATTTTGGTGCAGCAGTTCAAGAAGTCCTTCGAGCTCTCTCCGCTGCAAGCTCAGTTCGTGAAGACAGCTGTCTTTTTCGGCTATGCCTGCATGCCAATTCCGGCGGCTCTTTTCATGCGACGTTGGGGATACAAGGCAGGCATCATTGCTGGTCTCTGTATCTTCAGTACCGGTACGCTGCTTTTCTGGCCCGCGGCGGCCATCGGTCAATACTCACCCTTCCTCATCGCACTCTTCTTTGTAGGCTGTGCCTCGGCCACTCTGGAGACGGCCGCCCACCCGTTCATTGCGCAGTGTGGACCAGTGGAGACATCAGAACAGCGGCTCAACTTTGCTCTGTGTTTCAATGCCCCGGGCAGCATCGCCGGCATCATCATCGGTGCGTACTTCATCCTCTCCGGCATCGAGAACAGCCCTGCGAAGGTTGATCTGATGAAGGCAGCAGGCACCTACGCGGCATATCTTCACATGGAGATTATGCGCGTAGTGCCTACGTACATCGTCATCAGCGCGGTAATACTGCTGTATGCGATGCTGATTGGGCTTATCAGGTTTCCCACGATACAGAGGGAGCATGAGGGCGGCGGCGACCATGGCCGCTTCACTGAACTCTTCGGTTATCCACATTTATGGGCAGCGATCTTTGCTGAGTTCTGCTACTGCGGGGCACAGTTTGCAACATGGAGTGCCTATATCTTTTATATGAAGCAGTACACCGGCGTAGGCGAACGCACGGCCGCACTCTTTCTTACCGGCAACCTGGTGGCTATGACTCTTGGACGCTTCGTATCCACATGGCTAATGCGCTGGCTCGATCCAGCGCGAATGACAGCCACATATGCGCTGATTAATATTGTGCTGCTCACATACAGCATCGTGCTGCCGGGTTTTGTGGGTGCGATGGCAATTCTCGCTTCGAGCTTTTTCATGTCGATTATGTTCCCAACTATCTTTGCCATGGGAATCAAGGGTCTTGGCCCAAATACCAAGCTTGGCGGCTCGTTTCTGGTAATGTCAGTGGCGGGTGGGGGCGTGTTCCCGCCGCTGCTCGGATTCGTTGCGAAACGCACCGGGAGTTACGCTCTTGGCTATGCAGTATTGTTGGCAGCGTACTTCGTGGTGGCACTCTATGGCTACTACGGCCGCAGAATGCAGATTGCCGACGAAGTTAGGCATTCCGCTCACTGATCGTCTCAGTCGACTGTGACAATTCCAGTCGAAGCGTCTACCTCGACCCAATCGCCTGTCATAATAGAAGTGATAGGATCGACATCAAGCGAGTCTACAATGGGCAGCGGACAATTGTAGAGCTTATCAGCCAGAATGCCGCCTGCTGCCAAAATACCTTCTGTGCGGCTATTGATAATAGCGGCTGGAGCATTACCGCAGCGCACCAGTTCCAGAATTACTGCAGCGCCGACCGTTGAGCCACGCCCTTCCGGGAAGACAAACACCTTTCCCTTAATGTTTTCTCCATACAATTCGTGGCGCTGATCGATAATTATGCCTGTGCCTGGGTTGACGCCTCCCCAGAACCCGAACATCTGCTTTGTGACGAGTGCCGGACCGGCGCCTTTACCGCTAGTGACCCCTTTACCGTGAAACTGTTTCATCACTCCCCACCCTATACGCGGCCGGATATGGCGGCCTCGACGCACTCTTCGGTGCTGCCGAAGATGACGTCAGTCCCGCATTGCATCGGCGCGTAATATGCACATTTGCCTGAGTCGGTCATCAACGTTTTAAAACCCCATGTTTCGATTGGCGAAATCAACATGCAGGTTTCAGTCGCAATCTTTACGCCAACTTCAGCCAACGCCCGGTAGTAACCCATGCGCTCGGCCAAATCCCTCACCTGCTTTGTCGTATACACCCAAAACTCAGTGTTGGCAGCCACTTTCCGTCCTGCCACTAGCCTGTTAAGATTTTGAATCTCTGCAATGCTGTAGTGTGGACAGCCTACTGCGACCAAATCAATCCTACCGCCCTTTACCGTGCACATTTCTGCGCGGGTCTTTTTCAAGGTTTCTTCCGTTACCGTAATCACACGGATCGGCTTATTGGGTCCAAAGGCGTCCTGCCTCACCCTTGCCTCCGGTGTGATACCAACCAGATGCACCAAGGCGAGCGGACCCGATGCCGCAGCCGCGGCCATCATTGACTTGAGCTCATCCATTTTTGGGCTGCCGGTTAGACCGTCAACAACGCCGATCAAACTGCCAAGCTCTTTACCCAGGAAATAGCCGAGTACCGGATATTCCCAGGATTTAAGCTCTCTGTCGCCAATATCCATGACTACCGCAACCTGCCCATAGCGACTTTCCGTAAGGTGCAGACCATATTCAGGCGTGCGGCCCGTCAAGCCGATACATATATCGATTACCGCTGTCTCTCGATTAGAACGTGCGCCTAACACAGAATTGATGAATGCTACAGCAGATGATTCAGTCCAACCGACATGCTCTCCAAAGCGTGGCATGCTGCCCATAAAGTGGGGCAGGCAGGTCCAGCTCATGATGGCCCCCATCTTTTCATATGCTGCCTGTATCCGTAATTGTTTCTCTGCATATTCGTCAGGCGTTTTGAAAGCTCGCCAGTTCTCCGTGTCCATACCACTCGGATCAAGTGTCGTAGGCACCCTGAACTTCGCTCCCATCGCAGCAAACTTCTCGCAGACCTCCACTCCGGCTTCAAAGATACTCTTGTACATCGCAAGCACAATGTGGGCGCTTGTTACAGGCACAAGTCGTTTGGCGCCAAACTTATCACCCTCCATCACCAAAATCTCCATTGCGAGTTTGACGGCTTCGCCTTCCTCGCCCAGGAGCATCGCTTCTTCTTCTCTGGTAAGAATCAATGATCTATCCTCCACATGAAAGATTCTTTCTTATAACAGAGCTAAGGTTATTAAGAAGTACCAACTAGATCAACTTAAGAAAAGTGGCGCTTCTGGCGTATATAACAGTCGTGTGCTACCTGTCTGTGTGTTGCGCGATTAGAGTGTCATGCCGCCGCTAACGTTAATTACTTCTCCGGTAACGTAGGAAGCCTCATCGGAAACCAGAAATGCGACCACGTTGCCAACGTCTTCTGGCAAGCCGACCTTCCCTGTCCAGATCTTGCCGACCATAATCTCCCACACATTCTCCGGCACGCCCCGGGTCATTTCAGTATCAATAAAGCCGGGACATATGGCGTTGACAGTAATCCCTTTCTTCGCCAATTCCCGTGCTGCGGTCTTCGTGAGCCCGACAACGCCGGCCTTGGACGCGGCATAGTTTGCCTGGCCGAAGTTGCCCAACCAACTCATTGAGGCCACATTGACAATCCGTCCGTAACCGCGCTTACGCATCTGTTGCGCCGCCAGACGCAGGCAATAAAATGTGCCCGTCAGATTTACGGCGATGACCTTGTCCCAGTTTTCATCGCTCATTTTATGCAGCATGCCATCACGATTGATTCCCGCGTTGTTGACCAGAATGTCGATCGGGCCAAACTCGCTGACTGCTTTGGCAAACATCGCTTCCACCTCCCGCTTGTTCGCAATGTCAGCCTTCACGCCTATGGCCCTTCCGCCCGCCTTGCCGATTTCCGCCGCCACTTCCTGGGCAGTCGCCTCGATTACGTCGTTGACCACAACGTTGGCGCCCTCTCGCCCAAGCTTGAGCGCGATACCCTTTCCCAGACCGCGTCCCGCACCGGTCACAATAGCCACCTTATCTCTTAGTCGCATGGACCGCTTTCCTCCTTATGAACGGCAATTTTAAAGAATTCTGGTCTTCAGGTTACAAGCCCCTGGGCTGTATAGGCTCGAATCGGTAACCCTGAGGTCCTCGGCAATGATCGGGGCAAACTGCATTTGACCGAGGATATCGCGCTGAAGGTCAATACCGGGCGCAATTTCAACCAGTACCGGCCCTTCCGGCCTGAATTCAAAAACTGCTCTCTCAGTAACAAAGTGAACCTTCTGGCATTTGCGGCGAGCCATCTCGCCGCTAAAGGAGATCTGCTTCACTTTGTCGACAAGTTTCTTTTCGCTGCCCTCCCTGACGATGGTCACTTTACCATTGGAGAAGTCAACCTCCAGCCCGCGAGCCGTGAAAGTCGAGCAGAAGATAACGTGATTTGCGTTCTGGGTGATGTCGATGAAGCCGCCGCAGCCTGTACAGAGGCCTCCGAACTTGGTCGCATTTACATTGCCGGCCGCATCCATTTCGCCGGCGCCCATGAAAGTGTACGGAATTCCCATTCCGTTGTAGAAGTCCATTTGCACTGTATGTTCCAGGATCGCGTAGGGATTATGGGAAACGCCGAAATTGACGCCGCCTTCCGGGATACCGCCATAGATTCCAGACTCGACCGTAACCAGGATCTCGCGCAATAAGTCCTCTTCTGCCGCAATCGAACCGATCACATCGGTAGGAATCCCAGTACCGACATTGATTGCCGTGCCGCGCTTAAGCTCCAACATGGCCCCGCGGCCAATCATTTTTCGAAGCGGCAGTGGAAGCGGTTCTGCAGCCGCTTCCGGCAGAACCAGGTCGCCGCTGAGAGACGGGTCAAAGAAAAACGATGAGGATTGGCGATGATCTAACTCCGGGTTCTCACAAACTACAATGGCATCAATGAAGAAACCTGGAACAACAACTTTCTGCGGATGAAGTGTACCGGTTCTGGCTACGCGTTTAACTTGTGCAATGACCTTTCCGCCAAAGCGTTTGGCTGCCAACACGCCGCTTATCACTTCAAGTTTCATTGCCTCGTCTTCAAAGCTGATATTGCCCATCTCGTCGGCGGTAGTGCCTCGGATGATGGTGAAATCGAGCGGAATGGCTTTGTAAAAGAGATACTCTTCCCCGCCGTATTGAATTATGTCAATGATATCCGGCAGTGACTGAGTGCGGACGTTCATCTTGCCGCCTTCGATCCTGGGATCGATATAGGTCCCCAGCCCTATTTTGCTCATCTTGCCGGGAAGACCACAGGCCATGGACCGATATAACTGCGCCAATTGACCTTGCGGCAGATTGTATGCTTCCACTTTGTTGGACCCGATCAATTCCATGATCCGGGGCGCAAGCCCCCAATGGCCCCCTATGATGCGCTTAAGCATCCCTTCATGTGCCAGGTGCTGGATGCCACGCTCGCGATCGCACTGGCCCGCGGCATGAACCAGCGTCAGATTCTTCGGTCGGCCGCAGGTCAGGAATTTCCCTTCGAGCGCCTTCAGAACGCTTTCAGCCACACCGCTCAGCGTCATCCCTATGGAGCAAATTGTCGCACTATCGTGGACAAGGTCGGCGGCTTGAGCAGCAGTAACAAAATTGGCTTTCATATATCGCCTATAACTGCAGGTTTTCAAAAACGGTCGCGATTCCCTGGCCGCCACCAATACACATAGTGACGACTCCGTACCTGGAACCGCGCCGCTTCATTTCGTTCATCAGCTTGACAACAAGAATTGCACCGGTGGCGCCGACAGGATGTCCCAGAGCAATCGCTCCACCGTTGACGTTCACTTTTTCAGGTGGAATATTTAGATCGCGCACCACAGCCAAGGCTTGGGAGGCGAACGCCTCATTGATTTCGAACAAATCGATATCAGCAATGCTTAGACCGGCTTTGGCAACTGCCTTTTTTGTCGCTGGTGCGGGAGCGAAGCCCATGATGTCCGGAGAAATTCCAACCACTGCCTGACTCTTGATAGAGAGCAGTGGCTTGATGCCAAGGGTGTCTGCCTTTTGCCGGCTCATCACCACCACTGCGCTGGCGCCATCGTTGATGCCTGACGAGTTTGCCGCTGTCACCGAGCCCCCTTCCTTGAATGCCGGCTTCATCTTGCTCAACGCTTCGATAGTTATGCCAAATCGGGGGTGTTCGTCCTGCTTGAATACCTTTATCTCCTTGCCCTCCCTAACCTCAATAGGCAGAATTTCATCGATAAATTTTCCGGCTTTAATTGCAGATTCGGCTTTGAGTTGGCTCGCAAGTGCGAATTCGTCCTGGGATTGCCGCGAAATGCAAAATTTTTCAGCGACGTTCTCCGCCGTGATGCCATTGTGATAAGGTCCCAACGGCCAGGTAAGGATCGAGAGCAACCCGTCTTCGAGCGTCTCATTGCCATACTTATTACCGAAACGGTGCTTCCTGATGTAATGCGGCAGCATATTCATATTTTCAGTGCCGCAAGCCACTACAATCTCCGCCTCTTCCGACTGAATCGCCTGTACGGCCGAGTTGATGGCTTGTAGAGCTGAACCGCATTGGCGGTTCACCGAGTACGCAGTGGTCTCCAATGGCAATCCTGCGTTCAACATGCACACTCTGCCAATAAAACCGCTTTCCGCGATCTGGCCGACGTTTCCAACAATGACTTCATCTACCAGCTTGCCTTCTATGCCAGCGCGTCTCACGGCTTCCTTAATCACAAGTCCGCCAAGATCGTGCTGGTGCACATCCTTCAAACTGCCGCCCATGGTGCCAATTGCAGTTCGCACCCCGCTTACGATAACTGTCTCTCGGGAAATCATGATCGTCGTATGCCTCTTGCCGCACTATGAATGGAGCCTGAATTAGTTCAAAGGCGGTAAGCACTATGTAAACTAACCGATTAGCTAACCGCTTTGCTGCATCAGCATAGAGTATGCATACTAGAGATAATTGTCAAGTAAATATTGGACTAGCTGCACTGCGGCATTCTTCCGTCGCGCAGCCGATGCGTTTCCAACTCCCCGCCGGGTGAGGATGATGATGGTGATGTCGTCCTGGCAAAAGGCCTGCGACGCCTCGGCGATCACCTCGGCGGGTTGGCTTGCAATCCCGGCTTTGTACAGCGGCTCAAGCTGAACCGCGGTCGGCAGCAGGTTGCACTGCACCATCGCCGGATGCGGCCTGAGTTCATCCGTCATCCGCGGTTCGGCAACTGGGGGAAGCGGCGATTCCGCATACTCGGCAACGATGTACACGGCCCGAATCCCCCCGGCCTCATGGCTCAGAGCCTTTTCGATCAAGTCCCGATTAATGCCATGCTATGTTAGCAACGTTGCGTCCGTTCTCCGCAGATCGTGGATGGTGAGCGGGTCCATTTCGAACCTCAGCCCCTCCAGGGCCTTGTTAAGCGCGTTCAAGGGTTATTCTCTACGTTTTACGTTCTATTGACAGCCTTGGAAGCCGCTTTATTTTCCGATGCAGAATGTCGAAAAAATAAGATTCAGAATATCGTCGGGAGTGGTCTGGCCGGTAAGTGAATCGAGCGCCCAGAGGGCACGGTAAAGATCCAGCAGAATCATCTCGTGGGGAATCGCATCGGCGTTGGCCTGCGTAGCGTCGGCCAGCGCCGTCAGCGCTGTGCCGATGGCCTGCTGGTGGCGCAGGCTGGTCAACATTCCTGGTTCGGCGGCGGCTCCGCCGGTGGCCAATTCGAGAATGCGCTCGCGTAGCGCGGCAATCCCTTCGCCGGTGAGCGCCGATGTGGCCAGTGCGGGCAGGTCGCCGCAATCGGGCAGCGGCCTGTCCGCTTCAGGCAAATTCCGAATCAGATCGCATTTGTTCACCGCCACCAGCGCCGGACGTCCCTCAACAGCAGCCAGCAGCTGTCGCTCCTCGTCGTTCATCGGCTCGGTCGCGTCTAGCACGATCACCACCAGTGCGGCGTCGGCCAGCGCCTCACGGCTGCGACGGATGCCAAGCTGCTCTGCTTCCTCCAGGCCTTCGCGCAATCCCTCGCGTAACCCGGCAGTATCCACAAGCTCCAACGGAATGCCCTCTAGCGAAATCCGTTCGCTGACTGTGTCACGTGTGGTGCCGGGAGTTGCAGTCACAATAGCCCGCTCACGTTCCACGAGACAATTAAAGAGCGAACTCTTGCCCACGTTGGGCCGGCCAACAATGGCCAGCGTCAGCCCGTCGTGAACAATGCGTCCTCGAGCGAAGCTCGCTTCCAGCGCAGTGAGAGGCGGCATCAGTGTAGCGATGCGGCTGGCGATATCGGCTTGTGTCGTCAGCTCCACATCGTCCTCGGCAAAATCAATGCCGGCTTCGAGCAGTGCAATGATTTCAATCAGTGCCTGCTTCACAGGTCCAACGCGTCGGCTGAGCGCGCCGCCCATCTGGCTGGCGGCCAGCCGCGCCTGGGTCAGCGTCTGCGCCTCAATCAGGTCGCGGACCGCCTCAGCCTGCGTCAGATCCAGCTTGCCGGCCAAAAATGCGCGCTGCGTAAATTCGCCCGGTCCGGCGAGCCGCGCGCCCAGCTTTACAGCGCGGCTCAGCAGAAGCTCCAGCACTACCGGCGAACCGTGCGCTGCAATTTCAACAAGATCTTCGGCAGTGTAAGAATTGGGCGCAGCAAAATAGGTGACCACCGCCTCGTCAATGCGGCCTGCATCGCTGCCGGAGTCAGGCGCAGCCTGTTTGCCGGGCACATCCAGCACATCGGCTAGCCGCGCACGCGCGTGCTCCAGCGGCTGCCGCAGTTGGACCAGTTGCGCGGCTATCGACGCAGCCTCAGGCCCGCTCAGCCGCACGATCCCGATGCCCCCGCGCCCCGACGGCGTGGAGACAGCGGCGATGGTATCGTTACTCGATTCCCGGTCAATCATTTCTGTAGATAGTACCGCTTGCCTACTTCAGCAGATCCAGCGCCATTGCCGTCATCGCCGTCACCCCGGTTTTGATGGCCGGCGCGTAGACGGGCGCAAACAGCGCCGAGTGTAGGCTGGGCATCGGCACGCCGGATTTCCGGCTCTCCGCCAGCTTGTCCGCATCGGCCGCGCCCAGCCAGTACATCACCGCCGGAATCTTTCCGTCCAACGAAAACAGCCCCACATCCTCGCTGCCCATGATGGCGTGCGCTTCCAAAACGTGCTCCTTTCCCATCACCGTCGTCGCGGAGGCGCGCAGCCGCTCGGCAAGAGCCGCATCATTATAGGTCGCCGGCGTACTCTCTATGATCTCGAGAGTCGGCATGCGGTCCGCTGGAATGCCGTAGGCCTCCGCCAGCCCTTTTGCGGTGCGGCGCACAGCTGCTAAGATCTGGTCGCGCACCGCCGGCGAATAAGTCCGCAGCGTAAAGCCCAGCGTCACCTCGTCGGGAATGATGTTGTTCTTCGTTCCGCCGTGAATGGTGCCAACGGTCAGCACGGCCGGCTGCTGCGGATCAATCTGTCGGCTGACGATGGTCTGTGCCACCAGTACAAACTCTGCGGCAAGCACGATGGGATCCTTGCCCGACTGTGGCGCGGAGCCGTGCCCGCCCACACCGCGGATGACCACGTTGAACGAGGTGTCACTGGCCAGCAGCGGCCCGCCCTTCAGCGCAATCGATCCAGCCGCTGTGTCGTTCGTGTCGTGCTCAGCGAGCACAAAGTCGGGCCGCCCGAAGCGCTCGTACAGATGATCCGCCAGCAGCGCCGCCGCTCCCTGCACTACCTCTTCGGCGGGCTGGCCCACCAGCATCAGTGTTCCATGCCATTGGTTCTTACGCTCCACCATCTCGCGCGCCGTGCCCAGCAGCACGGTCATATGCAGGTCGTGGCCGCATGCGTGCATCACGCCCACCTGCTGCCCCTGCGCGTTGGTGGTCTTCACCGTGCTGGCGTATTCCAGGCCGGTCTTCTCCTCCACAGGCAGGGCATCCATATCGGTACGAATCATCAGTCGAGGCCCCGCGCCATTCTCCAGCACCGCCACCATGCCAAAACCCTGCGTGCCGTCCTCGTACTTGCCCACGTGCTCGGTTACCGTATAGCCCAGCTTGCGCAGCTCTCCGGCCACAAAGGCCGAGGTCTGCTCCTCGTGACGCGAGAGCTCCGGCGTGCGATGCAGATGTTTGTAGGTTTCGGTGAGGGCAGGCAACTGCCGCTCAACCGATACGGCAAGATCGGTTTGTGCAGCGGGGCTTTGCGCGGCCAGCGGCATTGCAACAGCGGCCGCGCTGGCCACGGCAGACAGAACAGCAATACGCAGGAACATGGGGAAACCTCCACAGAGAGGCGGCACACCGCCCCAAGCGTCAGCCTACCACATGGGTTCCCTCCGGATTGCTCTCGTCTACTCGTGCCAGCCTTGCGTCGTACAGGCCCTCAGGCAGGATGGTACACTCCGCCAAAGGGAGATGTGCATGGGAGCAACGAAAATCGAATTCCGTCTGCGCATGGTCATCATGATTCTCATCACCGTGCTGGGTTTCTGGGCGCCGTGGATCCAGCTTTGGGGCATCGGGAATCGCTTTCCTCTATGGGCCTGGCTGGCGCTTGAGCTGAGCCGTCTTGGTCTCGTCTCCTCTGCCGTTGCTGCGCCGCTGGTAATCGTCGTGGCTGCGCTCATCGCCGCCAAGGGCGCGGTGCTGCGCGTCTGGGGCGCGGCCTGCCTGGGCTACAACACGGTCCACCACGAGCAGATGCAGGCCGGCGCAGTGATGGCCGACGGCCCCTATCGTTACGTGCGCAATCCGCTCTATCTCGGCGGCTGGTGCATGATGGCTGCCTTGTCTTTCCTCATGCCGCCCACCGGTGCGCTGGTAATGATGACGTTGCAGACAGTCTTCTATCTGCGCCTGATTCTGGGCGAAGAGGCATTTCTGGCCGACCAGCTTGGCCAGCCTTACCAGGATTATCTGCGCGCAGTGCCGCGCCTCTTCCCACGCCTGCGGACGATTCTTTCGCACACCGCCCCCCAGCCCACAGGCCGCAAACCACAATGGCTTCATGCGCTGGTGACCGAGATCAACCCCATCGGCATCTTCATCGCGCTGGCCTTCTTCTCCTGGAGCTATAACAACTGGCTGATGATCAGGGTAGTCATCGTCAGCTTTGGTCTCTCAATGATTGTGCGGGCGCTAGTACCGAGGGATTCAGTTCAATAAAAACAAAAAGGGAGAAGCCCTTGAGGCTCCTCCCCTTTGTTGTCTCATGTTGTCTTCGGTCCAGGGATTCTGTGACTACTTCTTCGGTGGCGCAATCGAGTCCTTGGCGGCCTTGGCCACGCGGAACTTGACTACCGTCTTGGCCTTGATCTTGATAGCTTCGCCGGTCTGCGGGTTGCGCCCGATGCGGGCCTTGCGCTCCGCCTTCACCAGGCGGCCGATGCCGGGAATTACAAATACGCCATTCTTCTTGGTTTCCTTGATGGCTGTCTCTGCCAGAAGGTCCATGAAGGCTCCCACTTGCTTGTTGGTCAATTCCATTTTCTCTGCCAGTTGCCGAGTCAGTGCAGTTTTCGTCAATCCTGATGCCATTGTGTGTTCTCCTTTTCGGGCATGCCCTTGGGCGCGCCGTTGTTGTCTGGGCTTCCGTCGCGAAATGCGTTCCGCATGAAGGGGATCATCTAACGTGTCTGAAACACCTGTATTCATGCGGGTCGGAGTACCCGTCGTTCGTTACCTTGCGACATTTGAAGGGGTAAAGTCAAGGCTAAAAGCATTGTTTTTCCCATTTTTTTGTGGTTTTTATGGTATTTCCTTCTGTTTTTGCCTTTTTTTGCTGGGATTTGCCGGTTTCAGTGTCTTCCACGCAGAGAATTCTCGCCAAAAGGCTGCTGTGCGCAGCACCCTACTTCAGCCCGAAAAGCACCTTTTTCCTGGGCGTCAACGTCGCCAATATCGGCGTATTCAGCGCCTCCACCACCGGCGCGGCCAGCCGGAAATGGCGTGCCAGCACCGCCGCAAAATCCGCCTTCAACGCCGCTTTGGCGGGCAGCGAGGTGCTCAGTCCCCACTGCCGGCACCGGATCAAATCCATTGCCGGATGCTCGCACGGAAAGCCCTTAGGCGGCCGCGTCAGCGCATTGCCTTCGAATTCGCCGAAGCTCTTCCGAATCGCCGCCGTCCGCAGCACCTTGCGAAATTCCGCATGATGCTCCAGCATCCAATGGCGAATCGCGGCAAGTTGATCTTTATCCGGCATCCACGCCCCGGCGGCGATGACCACTTCTTTATCGTCAACGTGAAAGTAAAATCCCGCTCCTGAAGTTTTCTTGAGCCCTTCCAGCATCCACCAAGCAGCCACGTGCGTCTTGTAAGGTTTCTTGTCGGCGCTGAAACGCGTGTCGCGATAAATCCTGAACAAGCACTTCTCCGCGGGCCGCACATAGGCCGGCGCAAAACTTTCCATCGCCTCGCTGACCTTGCGGATGATGGCCAGCATCGGTTCCTTCAGCTCTGCCTCGAAGACCGCCTTGCGCGGCGTAAACCATTCGCGGTCGTTGTGGCGCTTGAGATTGCGCAGAAAAGCAAGCCCCTCAGGGCGAAGGTAAGCGGCTGGTGCAGCGGGAGTGAATTTTTTCTTGGATACCATGACAAGAAAAGTGTAGCGCAAAAGGATGTATCAGCGATGACCGGGATGTAATACTGGCTGAGAGTGCCGCTCTCTATACAGCGGCTGTTGCGCTACCATGGAAGCTGTTCTCAAATTCCCCAAGGAAGTCATATTCAATGAACAAACATCTGTTGATTCTTGCCGCAGTATTGCTGGCGTGGGCGGGCGTCGAGCCTCTTTTGGCACAGGCGTCGGCTGCCGATGCGAACAAGGCGATCGTGAGGCGCGCCTTTGCAGCGTTCGAGAAGGGCGATGTTGCCACGCTGAATGAGTTGTTCGACCCAGAGGGTCCGTGGCACGCGCCGAATGGTACGACGATCCGGCAAGGCGGACCGTTTCAGGATCTGGCCGGCTCCTGCCCGATGTGCGCCAAGTTGGAAGAGCGCAAGATCGTGATCGACGTGATGCTGACCGAAGGCGACTTGGTCTCTGTCCGATCTACGTGGAGCGGGCTCTATACGGGAACCTTTCACGGCGTCGCCGTAAGTCGCAAGCCTCTCACCCTCATCTACGCCAACATCTACCGCGTGTCGGGCGGGCGCATCCGCGAGAACTGGGCGACTGCGGACCGGCTGCATGCTGCCGAACAGTTGGGCTTTCAGCTTGCTCCGGCGGCAAGCCCGGAGGCGAGCAAGAAGTAACGGGTTTGGAAGCGCGACTTAGCGGATGACCTTGAGGGCGCCCCTGAACAGCCCGTCAAAATCAGCCCCCAGCACTGCCTCCTTGGCCACCACCTGCGATATCGCCTTCTCGGCGGCAACGCGCTGATAGCCCAGGTTAACCAGTGCCGAAAGCACATCTTCCGCCGCCGGCCCCTGTACGGAGGGTTGCGCCGGCGCAACGGCAAAGTCATCGAGCTTGTCTTTCAGCTCCACCACCAGCCGCTCGGCCAGCTTTTTCCCCACGCCGGGAATCCGCGTCAGTTGCGCGTGATCCTGTCCGCGAATGGCCTGCACAGTTCGCTCCGGCGACAGTCCGCTCAGCATCTTAATCGCCAGCTTAGGCCCCACGCCGCTCACCGTTATCAGCCGCTCAAAGAGCCGCTTTTCCTGAGAGTCGAGAAAGCCGAAAAGCGCAATCTGGTCGTCACTGACATGCGTATGAATGTGCAGCGCGGCCTCGGCGCCCACCGAGGGCAGCGCCGCAAAGGTCGGCACAGAAATCGTGACGTCATACCCCACCCCGGCCGCCTCGACGATGGCCTGGCCGGGCTGTTTAAAAATCAGCTTTCCGCGCAGATGAGCAATCATTGTGCTCCTATCCTAATATCCCCATCTTCTTCGCTACTCGTTCAATCGTCTCCAGCGCCTGCTCTAACTGCGTCTTAGTATGTTCGCTGGTCAGGATCAAGCGGATTCGCGCCTTGCCTTCTGGCACCGTCGGAAACGCAATCCCCGTTCCCATCACGCCCTCTTCAAACAGCGCCCGCGAAAACTCCATCGTCTTGCGTCCATCGCCAAGAATAATCGGCGTAATCGGCGTCTCGCTGGCCGGCGTGGTTACTCCGCCTACGTTGAATCCCGCACCCTTCAACTCTCCCTGAAAATACCGCGTGTTCGTCCACAGCCGCTCAATGCGCTCCGGCTCCTTCTCCAGAATGTCAAAAGCCGCCATGCACGCCGCCGCCACCGCCGGCGGATGCGAAGTTGAAAACAGAAACGGCCGCGCCCGGTGGTAGAGGTAGTCAATTAAATCTCGAGTTCCGCAAACGTAGCCGCCCAAAACACCGATGGCCTTCGACAGCGTGCCCACCTGCACATCCACCTTGCCGTGCATCCCAAAGTGGTCCACCGATCCGCGCCCATTGCGCCCCAGCACACCCGAAGCGTGAGCATCGTCCACCATCATGATGGCGCCATATTTTTCCGCCAGCGTGGCCAGCTTGTCCACCGGCCCGATGTCGCCGTCCATGCTGAAGACGCCGTCGGTAATCACCAGCTTCTTGCCCGGCTCCTTGGCCACCTCTTTCAGCAACTCCTCGCAGTGCGCCGTGTCCTTGTGCCGAAAGACCAAAATCCGAGCTCGCGAAAGCCGCGCCCCGTCGATGATGCTGGCGTGGTTCAGCTCGTCAGACAGAATAAAGTCCTCTTTGCCCAGAATCGAGCTGACCGCGCCGGCGTTGGCCGTAAAGCCGCTCTGGAAGACCACGCAAGCTTCCACATTCTTGAAGCGCGCAATCTTATCTTCCAGGTCCATGTGGATGCGCATGGTTCCGGCAATCGTACGCACCGCGCCCGAGCCCACTCCAAACTTCCGCGTCGCAGCCAGCGCCGCTTCAATCAGCCGAGGGTCGTTGGCCAGTCCGAGGTAGTTGTTGCTGGCCAGGTTAATGACTTTGCGTCCATCGTAGTGGCACACCGGCGCCTGCTGGTCGTCCAGTATGCGCAACTTGAAGTAGGTGCCCTTGGCGCGCAATTCATCCAGCGCGGCGGTCAGATGGGCAAGTTGGGGGCGGGCAGGGGACTGGGTCATGGCGTTCTCCTCAAACAATCAAGGATAACGCAGCGCGGCAGGTATTCGTACTGCATGGTAGCCCGCCTGAATGAACTCCTCGCCACGGATCGAAGCCGAAGGGAAGAACGATCCACAAAAAATCCAAAATCATTGTCCGGAGCGGCGCACGCACAATGCGCGATCGTAATTGGCCCCGCGCCTGTCCAGCTCCAGCACATGCGTTCTGGGTTCGCCCGCGCCGCGGAAGTAGAAACCGCGCATAAACTGAGGGCGTCCCCCGCTGCTGCTGCTCCACACCACCCCGGAAGTGAGCTGAATTTTGCCTTTGATTTGGCAAACTGAGTTGCCATAAGCGCCGCAGGCGGTCCGGGCTGCTGGATTGTAAAGATTCTTCAACTCATCAATAGTCGGTAGCCGCCAGTCAGAGTATCCCCCAAGTTGCAGGTTGCGGCAATATTCCGCCGCCGGCTGCCATCTCAGGGCATAGCCATTGTCCTTCCTGGTCCACATCAATCCCGTTGCCGGATCGCTCCACACACCGCCGCTATTATCCGGCTGCGCAACCTGCCCGTGCTCCCGTTGTTCTTTGTCCCACTCCTCGCGCACTGCTTTATCGTGCGCCTCCTGCTCTGCCTTGGCCTGTGCTTCTTGCGAGGCTTTGTCTCTTGCTTCAATAAACGCCTTGTCTTTCGCATCCTGGTCTGCTTTGGCCTGGGCCTCCTTTAGGTCTTTGTCCCGCTTTTCCTGCTCGGCCTTTGCCTGTGCCTCTTGCGAGGCCTTGTCTCTTGCCTCCTGCATTGCCTTGTCCTTCGCATCCTGATCGGCCTTGTCTTTTGCCTCTTGCTCGGCCTTGAGGCGGGCATCGTGCACCGGCTTGAGCCAGATGTGCGCTACGGTCTGTCCGCCGAGCTTAACCTTGACCACGTTTTCCGCCTTGTCCAGGGCGTCTTCGGTCGCGGCTGCCACGGTATGTTGGCCGGGAGAAACCTTCGCATTCACTGTGGCTCCGGCTTCAATGTTGCCTTTCGCCGTGCCGTCCAGCGTCCATTTGCAGGCCAGGTCGCAGGTCACCTGCAGCGTGGACTGCACCACCGGTTTGGGCTTCGGTTTTGGTTGCAAAATCGGCCCCTCATCCTGCTGTTGTGCTTGAGGTTGTACCTGAGGTTGTACCTGAGGTTGTGCCTGCTGTTGTGCCTGAGGTTGTGCCTGCTGTTGTGCGTAGGTCATCCCCGTGCCCAGCGCCAATACCGCAATCACCAACATCATGCTTGCCCGATTTTTTGCAATCATCGCCGCCCTCCGAATTCAACTCGCAACATATGACTCAGAATTCGTATAAACCCGTCCAGGGATAGAAAAGTTGTGGAAAAAGAATCAAGGAACAATGCTATTTGCATTCTTCTCCGCAGGTCGCACGCACAGCACGCGGTCCAGGCCGCTGCCAACCAGGGGAGAGGAGTACCGCTCGCCATTGGCAAAGAGAAAGAGCCATGCCTGCCAGGATGCATTTCCCTGAGAATTGCTCCATTGCCAGCCGGACAATTGCAGGTTGCCCTTCACATGCCAGGTTGCCTGGCTGCCGCTGCCCATCTGTCCCTCAACTTTTACTTTTGGATCGTAGATCTCGCTCAACTCGTCGATCGCCGGCAAGCGCCAGTCGGAGTAACCGCCCAAGCGCAGGTTCCGGCAATAAATCTTCGCCTTCTGCCAGTTCACATCGCTGCCATTATCCTTCTTCGTCCACATCAATCGGGTTTCCGGGTCTGTCCAGATCTTGCCGGCATCCTCCAGCGCGGCTTTCTCCCGCGCCTCATGCGCGGCCTTGTTATTGGCCTCCTGTATGGCCATGTTTCTCGCTTGTTGCGCGGCTTTATCCCGCGCTTTTTGCTCTGTCCTGAACCGCGCATCGCGCACCGGCTTCAGTTCGATGTTCACCACCGTTTGTTCGCTCGATTGGACTTCGCTGAGTTGCTGAACCTGGTCGGCGCCGTCTTCGCTCGCGGCAACCACCATGTGCTGGCCGGGTTCTACCTTTGCCTTGGCCGAGCCTCCGGCGTCGATGTGCCCTTTTGCCACGCCATCCAGCTTCCAGTCGCAGGCAAGATCGCAGATCACCAGTAGACTCGCGCTTGCCGGCTTTGCAACCGGCTTGGGTTTCGGCAGCAGAATTGGTCCTTCTTCCTGCTGCGCCGGCGCCGGCCACGCAGCCACTATCAAGGCTGCTGCCATCGCCCAAACCGCTGTTGTTCTTCCGCGCATCTTCTCTTCCAGATCGTCTTGTCCGCTCCGTCTTCTTCACTGTAGCAGCCGGCAAACACTAATGAGTCAGACGTATTCTTCCGCTCCCCGGCCTACTGCAAGCCGTCCAGTAGTTCGCAACACCACGGTTCACTTCCTCATTGCCCGCCTGGCACTCCAAAGTCGAACAACCATAACGTCTGTTTACTATCCTTATATTGATTCAAGTTCGAGTAGAAAGCCACATCATTGTTCGACAAGCTGATGAATCCGAATTCTCCGCTTGTCAACGGCGAAGGCAATGTGACCTTATAGACTGACGGCCCTACCCTGGAAAAGTTAAACGGGACGTGATCGCGATCAGAGTGTTGCCACTTCAATGATCCTGTTGCAATAAGCGCCTCGCGCCTTCCTTCCTTATTCACGGTAAGGCGCAAAAGTATAACGTCCGATGGGGACACAGCCGTCCTCAGGCTGACGGGGTTTTGGCCTGAGCCACCTTCGGGAAAGTAAAAGTAAAACTCCGGTTGGGCATTCGCCGCCTTGATCTCTGCTGTAGGACCATCCGCAACGGCTCCCATGCCTACCTTGGGCCAGCCACCTGTTTTTAGCTTGAATTCGCACCCTTCCAGGGGCACCAGCTTTCGGTCGGCGCCCGCGCCTGTGGCGAGGTAGATTCCCGGCGCGTGCGACGAGGCAGGATCGTTGGGGTCGGCGGCGGGAGACGGCCGTGGCTTGATACCGGCAGAGGCGGACGGAGTCGCGGTGGGATCGATCATGGCTTGCACAACCTCCGCAGGAATGCCCTTCTTGTTGAGCTCAATCAACGCCGGCGCGGAAAGGTCGAATCGTGTCTTTGAGGAGCGGATCTTGGCAAGAATCAACTCTTGCGGCAGCCCGCCCGCGACCATATCGACGACGGCCTGGTTGTTCAGGACATTGCGCTCTGCTTCCAGCCGCTCCTTCTCTGCCTGGTCGCGAGCGACCTTGTCTCTAGCCTCCTGCGCAGCCTTGTCTCTGGCCTGCTGCTCGGCCTTGAGTCGCGAATCGCGTACCGGCTGAAGCGCGAGATGCACTACCGCCTGTCCGCTCGATTTGACCTCGCTGAACTGTTTGACCTGATCAATGCCATCCTCAGTTACGGCAACTACCACGTGTTGCCCGAGTTCAACATTCACCTTGGCAAATCCACCGGCCTCGATGCGACCTTTCGCCTCGCCATCCAGCTTCCAGTTGCAGGCCAGATCACAAATCACCTGCAGCGTCGCCGCCACCGGCTTCGGTTTCGGCAGCAGAATCGGCCCCTCCTCTTGCTGCGCCATCCCATGCATCGTAGCGAGCGCCATGAAAGCGGTCAGCGCCCATCCAGCTATCGTCCATACTCGCATCAAACCCTCACGGTTATTACACAAAACGCTAAACTCTACCGGCTAACTTCATCATTGTGCTCCCCGCACTCCAAAGTCGAAGATCCACAACGGACTCGTGTATTTTGTGTATTTCGGTGAACCGGAAGTGAGGATTTCCCCTTCATCGGTGCTTAAAGCATGTAGAAAACCATATTCTCCTGTTGTTAATGGCGAAGGCAATGTGACCTTGTAGGATGTCGGCCCTACCCTGGAAAATTTAAACGAGATATGGTCACGTGCAGGTGGTACGAACCTCCTGATCCCCAATATCGCCAAAACTGGCGCATCGCGCATTCCTTCCTTATTAGGAGTGAAGCGGAAGAAAGTGAAATCCGAAGGCGAGACAGCCGCTCCAAGGCTGACAGGATTTTGGCCTGCGCCTCCCTCGGGAAAATAAAAGTAAAACTCCGGCTGTGCATTCGATGCCTTGATTTTTGCCTCAGGACCGTCCCCAACAGCTATTACCCCCTCGGCTTTCACCTTTGTTGCAAATCGACGCGCTTCCAGAGGAATCAGCTTTCGGTCGGCCCCCGCGCCCATGGCCAAATAGATTCCCGGTGCGTGCGGCGAGGCCGGGTCGTTCGGATCGGCGAACGGAAGCGGCTGCGGCTTGACATCGGCAGGGGTCGAAGGGGGCGCTGCGGGATCAATCATGACTCGCACCACTTCCGCGGGAACGCCTCTCTTGTTCAGATCCATCAAACCGGGCGCGGAAAGGTCGAATCGTGTCTTTGAGGAGCGGATCTTGGCAAGAATCAGCTCTTGCGGAAGCCCGCCCGCGACCATGTCCACGATAGTCTGGTTGGTCAGTACATTGCGCTCTGCCTCCTGACGCTCCTTTTCTTCTTGGTCTCGCCTGGCCTTCTCCTTCGCCCCTTGATCTGCCTTCTCCCGCGCCTCCTGCTCGGCCTTGAGACGCGCGTCGCGCACCGGTTTTAGCTCGATGCTCACCGCCGTCTGTCCGGCGGTCTTGACGTCAGCGGTCTGCTGGACTTTGTCCAGGCCATCCACGGTGGCGGCAATCACCTGGTGCTTTCCGAGGTCTATCTTCGTCTTGGCTGAGTTACCTGCTTCGATGCGCCCTTTCGACACGCCGTCCAGCTTCCAGTTGCAGGCCAGATCGCACATCACTAGCAGCGTCGCTGCCGCCGGCTTCGGTTTCGGCAACAGAATCGGCCCCTCTTCCTGCGCCAACACCATCCCCGCGCCCAGCGCCATTACCGCACTCACCAGCACCAACGCTGCCCGGCGCCCTGCGTTCATCGCCACCCTCCGAAAACTAAAAAGATGCGTTTCAGCTATATCGCATAAACTTCAACTCCCGGACTGAACCGGGAGGCAAAAAAAAGAAAGCTCTTCGAATCATTTACCGGAGCGTCGGACGCATAATGTGCGGTCCAGCTTTTTTTCGTACTTCTTCATCTCCGACCAGATCTTCTGATCGGCTGCAAAATCATGGATCTGCCCTGCCATATCTGCGGTTTTTCTGCCCCACGCTCGGCCCGTGGATAGCTGTATGTTGCCTTTGATGTGGCATTTCATCTTGTCGCCGTAGCAGGCTACACTGACGCTTGTATTGGAGATTCCGGTCAGCTCGTTAATCGTCGGCACACGCCAGTCCGTGTGACCCTCAAGCCGCAGGTTCTGGCAGTAATCCACCGCCTGCGACCAGCTCACCTCGCTGCCATTGTCCTTCTTCGTCCACATCAACTTTGTAGCCGGGTCCGTCCAGGTGAGCCCGCTGGTGTTCTCCTGCGCAATTCGCGCCCGCTCCTGCTCTTCCGTTTCCACTTGCTGTTGGTGTGCGGCTTTATCCCGCGCCTCCTGCTCGGCCTGCAGCCGGGCATCGCGGAAGGGCTGGAGCGCGAAGTGCACAATGGTCTGCCCGCCCGCTTTGATGTCAAACTCCTTTTCGTCCTTGTCCAGGCCGTCTTCGGTAGCGGCAGCCACCGTGTGTTGGCCGAGTGCGACCTTGGCTTTGTCCGACTCTCCGGCCTCGATGCGGCCTTTCTCCTCGCCATCCAGCGTCCAATTGCAGGCCAGATCGCATATCACCAGCAGCGTAGGGCTCACCGGTACCGGTTTGGCAATCGGCTTCTTCGGCCGCAGAATCGGTCCCTCCTCCTGCTGCGCCATCCCCGGCGCTACCGCAACCGCCATGGCCGCGACCAGCACCCCAACTGCTATCGTCCGTACTCGCATCTCATCCTCTCCATCGCTTCCACAAAATGCAGAATACAGCCTGCTGCTGACTTCCTCATTGTCCGCCCGGTACCTCAAAGTCGTACAACGACAACGGACGCTTGACTTTCGTTTGAGCATTATCGGCAAGGCTATGCATATCTACTTTGTCGTTCGAGAAGCTGAGGAAGCCGTACTCTCCGGCCGTCAACGACGAAGCTACCGTCACCTTATATCCATTGGTCCTCACCGTGGAGAACGTAAACGAGATGTAATCGGGGTCAGACTCATTGATTCTTTTCAACCCCGGTCTCATAATGATCGCCTCCCGCTTTGCTTCCGGATTTACAGTAAGGCGCAAGAGCAGAAAGTCCGAGGGGGAATTGGCCGCTCCAAATGTGACTGGGTTTCTGCTGATGCTCTGCTCGTCAAAGTAGAAGTAAAACTCCGGCTGCCCATTCGAGGTCTTGATCCTTGCTTCAGGACCATTTGCAACGGCACCCACTCTCAGCAATATCTTGCTCTCCATTTTGGGCGTGAATTCACACGCTTCCAGCGGAATCAGCTTTCGGTCGGCGCCTCTTCCTGTTGCAAGATAGATTCCAGGTGCGTGTGGTGAGGCAGGATCGTTTGGATCGGCTACAGAAACTTCCTGCCTTGCCTTGAGCCGGGTGTCGCGTACAGGTTTGAGTTCTAGGCTCACCACCGTCTGTCCCTCGGCCTTAACTTCGCTGAGCTGCTTAACCTGGTCGGCGCCGTCCTCGGTGGCAGCGGCCACCAGGTGCTGGCCGATTTCTACCTTCGTTCTGGCCGAACCTCCGGCCTCAATGCGCCCTTTTGCTTCGCCGTCCAGCTTCCAGTCGCAGGCCATGTCGCACATCACCAGCAGCGTCGCCCCTGCCGGCTTGGCCTTGTCTCTTGCCTCTTGCTCGGCTTTGAGCCGCACATCTCGTATCGACGCCAGTTCAAGGCGCGCCAATGTCAGCCCGGACGCTTTGATGTTGAGTTCCTTTTCAGCTTTGTCCTGGCCATCCTCGGTTGCGGCAGCCACCAGGTGTTGTCCGAATTCGATCTTTACTTTGGCCGACCCACCAGCCTCAATGCGCCCTCTGGCCTCGCCGTCAAGTTTCCAGTTGCAGGCAAGATCGCACATTACCAGCAGCGTCGCTGCCGCCGGCTTCAGTTTCGGCAGCAGAATCGGCCCCTCCTCCTGCTGCGCCATCCCCGGCACTACCGCAACCATCATGGCCGCGGCCAGAATCCATCCTCCAAGCTTGCTTTTACGCATTGCGCGCCCCCGTAAACTCCCTGGAGGATTCCTCATCCCGGCGGGTCAAATCCCGGAGTCAATCCATCGTATTTTGCCAATTCACTTCACTGCACCCCGCGCAGCAGATCGCAAGCCTCGGGCACTTTGCCGTCACAGGCTTTCTGAAAGTATTTGCGCGCTTCAGTGATATTTCCTAAGTTCTGGAACACGCAGCCTAGGCCGTTGCAACCACGCATATTCCCCTGGTCGCAGGACTTCTGGTAGACCTTGCCGGCTTCTTTATCATCCGCCTGAACGCCCAGGCCCATATCGTAAATGTAGCCGAGATAGTTGCAGGCATTCATATTGCCGTCGTCGCAGGCTTGGGTGAAGTGCGTTCGCGCCTGGCCGTAGTCCTTGCGGTCGAACGCGGTTTTCCCTTGGTCGTAATCGCTGTTCGCTGTCACAGACGTTGTCCCCCCTGGTTTGACTGCCGGCTGCGCGGCCCCGGACCAGGTGTACATCCCGGTAATATCTCCGCTCGGTCTGTGACCTATAGCCGTGGCCATGGCGCGGACTACGCTGCCGCTGGGCAACGATGTAATGGGCAGAAAATAGATGGGCGATTCCTCCGTAGGCGGTTTTCCATCTATGGTGAAGTGGATGACCGCGTTTGGAGTTGCGTCGGTGATGGTCACCGGCCGGGCCTCGGCATAGGTGCCAGAACCCGGGGTAAGCACAGGAACAGCCGTTGCGGGCGTGGATTGCCAGAACCATAACCCGGCACAGATTCCCAGGCCAACAACGGCTAAAGCCGCTGCCCAAACCCACTTCGAGACAGGGGAGCTGGGGGGTGGGCTGGTGACCGGCTCGGGTGACTTTTCTACCACGGTTACGGGACGGCGCGCGGGCTGCTGGCGCGCAGGCCGTTGGGGTGCAATCACTGGTTGGGGCGAAGTCGCTTCCAGAAAAGCTGCCGCCGAAGGGAAACGCTGCTCCCGTTCACGGGCCAGCAGGCGCATGACAATCGCTTCCAGCCCCGGGTGCTCCTTGGCCAGCGAAGGCCTCAACCGCTCCAGCGGCTGCGGAACTCCCTGCAAGTGCTGGTACATCCAGCCTTCCATATTCTGGGCATGGAAGGGGGTTCGTCCGGTGAGCATCTCGTAGAACACCCCGCCCAGAGCGTAAAGATCGGTGCGGCCGTCCAGCTCGGCGGCTGGCGTGCCACGCCACTGCTCCGGCGAGGCGTACTCCGGCGTCAGCAACAGACCGTGAGTGCGGCTCAGGTTGGTGATGCCCTCGGCCATGGCGGCAATGCCAAAGTCCAGAACCTTGGGTTGATCGCTGCCGTCGGGCATCGACCCCAGCAGGATATTCTCCGGCTTGATGTCGCGATGGATAGCGCCCCGGGCGTGTGCCGCGGCCAGCCCGGCGGCCAGTCCGCGGGCGATGTGCAGGGCGCGCTCCACAGGCAGGCCTCGTGGAGCCTGCTGAAGCACCGAACGCAGGCTTGGACCGGACACAAACTCCATGGCGATAAACAGGCTGCCATCCTCGTCCTGGTCCAGGTCGACAACCTCGACTATGTTGGGGTGGCGCAACTGGTAGGCGGCCCGCGCCTCCTGCCGGAAGCGCTTGATGAACTGGGGGTTGCGGCTCAATTCGACGGCCAGAAACTTGAGCGCCAACTGCCCGCCCAGCAACAGGTGCTCGGCCAGGTAGACGACGCCCATCCCGCCCTGGCCCAGCTTGCGTATGGTGCGGTATTTGCCGCGCACGATCTGGCCCGGCGCCAGCTCCCGCGACTCGATCAGCACCGCCCCGTCGCTCGGGCAGGTGGTGTGTTGGTTCGGATACGGTGTATCACATACAGGACATGTCTTCATGCCACACTCTCGCCTGGCTTGGAGCCCTGCGTTCGAGAGGAGATTGAATGGCCAAAGCATACCACTGTTCCCGCTATCCGTGCCTCAATATCTCCCTCTTCCAGACACCGATAGTTCAATCCCGCCCCCCACTTCCCATTCCTGCCCCTCCGCGTCCAACCATTACAGGGGTTGCAGCTGGCATATCTTTTGCTTTTCGGCGCAATTCGCAGCGCCACGGTTAGCTCCGGTCTGCCCTGGCCAGATACAATAGGATTCTGAGCTGCGGCAGGCGGGCGGCATACGATTCTGATCTTTGGAGCAGGTGCAAGTGAGAGGCATAAACTGCCGCGGTTCGCGGCTTGTATTGATTTTAGGACTGGTTATCGCGCTGGCCGTGCCCGCGATGGCGCTCCCACCCGGCACATCTACCACTACGACGCTGACCGCCGGAACCCTGAACGGTTGCGTGCAGCCTCTTACGGTTTCCGTGGCTTCAAGTGGTACCCCGCTCACCTCCGGAACCGTGACCATCAATGACCAGTTCAATGGCAATGCTGTTCAACTGGCAAGCGTCGCTCTCAGCTCCTCAGGCTCAGCCACTCCTTCGGTTGCCCTGGCCGCCGGCAGCCACAGCCTCACAGCGAACTTTCCAGCCACCGGTTCTTACCTGACTTCTACCTCATCTCCGGTGCTCGTCAGCGTCACTACGGAGTGCGAGTTTACCGTTACCATTCCCACCTCCAGTTTCACCCCGGCCTCCACCACCAATACCCTCACCCTCACTGCCGGCCAGACGGGATCGTTCACCATTATCGTTGCCCCATCGACGGAGTTCACCTCCACATTGACGGCCCCCATGTTCGTCACGCTCGCCTGCTCCGGCCTGCCCGACGGTGCAACCTGCAGCGCCACCCCGGAAAATCTGGAAATTCTCTCCACCACCCCCGGAAGCTGTCCCACGGGTTCGCTTCCCGCCGTGTGTCCGCCCACCAGCAACATGGTGATTCAGACCTACGCCGCTTCCTCCGTCAAGGCCGCGCCCCCGGCCACGCCGGGCAAACGGTCCAGCCCCATCGCATGGGCGTTTCTACTGCCCGGCGCTCTGGGCCTGGGCGGTCTGGCCTTTGGAGCGCGCCGCCGCAGATGGCTCAGCAGATTCTTGCTTGTGGCTTTGGTCGGCTTGGTTACCATGCTGGGCGCCACCGCCTGCAATCCACGCTACTACTACCTGAATCACGGCCCGCCCATCAATCCTGCGACACCGGCTGGAACCTATAACATCACCGTCACCGCGCAGTCCAGCAACGGCGTCACCGCCATTACCCACTCCACCAACTTTGTGCTGGTTGTGAATTAACGCTTTTCGCGTAGAGTACACAATTCTGGGTGCCCCACCCTCGCGACGAACTTGTTTTTGTCGCTAGGGTGGGATAGAACAAATGCCAGATTCGCCAGAGGGTGAAGAGCCCATAAGAAATGACCTGCTGCCGCTATAAGGCCGCAGGTCATTTCTATTGTCCGATCACTATATTCCCTATTCCCTAGTCCCTAATCCCTGTTATCACCCCACCGCGGGCAAGCCCGCCAGCGCCATCGCAATCTCTTCTTCCGGATACTCGTAATTCTCCAGCTTCCCGGCCTGGTAGGCAATATACGATTGCATGTCAAAGTGCCCATGCCCGCTGAGATTGAAGAGAATAGTCCGCTGCTTTCCTTCTTTCTTGGCGCGCAGAGCTTCGTCAATCGCCACGGCGACGGCATGGTTGGCCTCTGGTGCGGGAATGATTCCCTCAGCGCGCGCAAACTGAATTCCGGCGGCAAAGGCATCCAGTTGTTGCACGGTAGTGGCTTCGGCCAATCCCAGATCCAGCACATGCGACACCAGCGGCGCCATGCCGTGGTAACGCAACCCGCCCGCATGAATTCCCGGAGGAACAAAGGTGCTCCCCAGCGTGTGCATTTTGACCAGCGGCGTCAGGTGTCCGGTATCGCCAAAATCGTAAGTGAATCTGCCCTTGGTCAGGCTGGGGCAGGCCGCCGGTTCCGCCGCCACAACACGCGCCTTGCTTTGCCCCTTGATCTTGCGGCCTATATACGGCATCACCAACCCGGCAAAGTTCGATCCGCCGCCCGTGCAGCCGATAATCACGTCTGGGTCATCGTCCGCCAGCGCCATCTGCTCAATTGCTTCCAGGCCAATAACCGTCTGGTGCAGCAGCACATGATTCAATACGCTGCCCAGTGCGTATTTGGTATTCGGGTCCTTCGCCGCTATCTCCACGGCCTCTGAAATCGCAATCCCCAGCGAACCATTCGAATCCGGATGCGCCTTCAGAATCGCTCGGCCCGATTCCGTCTCGTTGCTCGGGCTGGCGGTCACCGAGGCTCCAAAAGCCTCCATCAGCGCGCGGCGATATGGCTTCTGGTCGTAGCTCACCCGTACCATATAAACCTTGCAGTCCAGCCCGAAGAACGCGCAGGCCATGGCCAGGGCCGATCCCCATTGGCCGGCTCCCGTCTCCGTTGACAGGTGCTTGGTGCCTTCCTTCTTGTTGTAATAAGCCTGCGCCACGGCGGTATTCAGCTTGTGCGAGCCGGCCGGGCTCACGCCCTCGTACTTGTAGTAAATCCGCGCCGGTGTATCCAGCGCCTTCTCCAGCCGCCGTGCCCGGTAGAGAGGCGAGGGACGCCACTGCGCATACAGTTGCCGCACTTCGCCGGGAATCTCAATCTCCCGCTCCGTGCTCACCTCCTGCATAATCAGGCCCATCGGAAACAACGGCGCCAAGTCGTCGGGCCCAATCGGCTTCAGTGTTCCGGGATGCAGCGGCGGCGCCAACGGCTTGGGCAAATCGGCGGCTATGTTGTACCAGGCAAGGGGAATACGATTTTGCGGCAGGTTGTATTGAATGTTTTCCATATCAAATTCTATCAGCAAAGTTGGCGGAGGTGGCAGTATTACCCCGTCCTGTTAGGGAACCTCTGAATAAGTCGATGTTTTGAAAGGGCACGATTTCGCCGGGGTCCCCATCGACAGGTCTTCGTCGATGGGGTGGCTTTACAGCTTGCGGGAAAATGCAAAAGGTGGAGCAAGAAGTGTCAGGGCACGACTTCAGTCGTGCCGCAATGGCAGCAAAATGAACGCGGGCTTTAGCCCCTGAGGGAAGGTTGATCCATCTACACCATCAGGGCAGATGCTCTAATCTCCTCGGTGATGCGCCGTGATTATTGTGGAGCGCGCCGCTCCGCTGTCTGCTCCCGCACCGCGATGAACTGGCCTGTCCACGACCCGCCGTTAAGCGTGATGCCGCCCATCACCTTCCCGTTATCGGAGATCGCCAGCCGGTACTGGTCCGTGCCTTTCAAGTGGGTCGGGTCGTCCGCTTCGTAGCCGTTCAGGATCAATAACCCGTCGCCCTTCATCTCGCCCTTCACCAGCTCCGTGTCCGTCATGCCCACTATGTCGACAGATTTCGGCGTCAAGTTTGGGCCCGCCTTGCGCAGCGTCCACACAATCTTCCCCCGGATGCTCCCATCGTTGATCACCGCGCAGGTCTTGCAACCGGGCCCCGTCTCCAGCGTCAACACGGCGGTATAGACCAGCCCCTCAGGATTCGTCCAGATGCCCCGCCACACTCCCGCCACGCTGCCTGTCTGAGCCGGGCAAGCCAGTCCACCCAGCAAAATCAAACCCGCCAGAACAACCCGCTTCCTCATCGTTTTCCTTTCCTGCCAATCTGGGTGCCACACCCGTGCGGCGTCTTTGTTCTCGCCGTTAGGGTGGGAGTTTATCTTTAAGTCGTGGCCAATTCCACTAATTCGGATAAGACGCGACCGCGCTGTTTCTCCGCCAACTCGTATTCAACGCGCAGGGTGAATAGACCTTAAATATAAAAGGCGTCAGCCATGTTGTAGCTAAGAAAGCCTATTCGTTGCCGGCAATCTCCGCCGCGCGCTCATAGGAGCCCAGATTGAAAGCATTCGAGTAGCCCAACGCCTTCACCTTCTTTTTTGCCAAATTGCTGCGAATCCCGCTCTGACAGTGCAGCAGAAGCACCAGGCTCTTATCCTTCACGTGGCGGGGCAATGTGGTTTCAATATGATACAGCGGAATGTTGATAGCGCTCGGCAGGTGGCCGGAGCTGAATTCGGAAGGTGTCCGAACATCGATCACCAGCGCTCCGCTCTTCAGGTAAGCCAGCGCCTCTTTGGAGGATATTTGGCTTGCGCGCCTTAGCAGGATAAAAGCTGCAAGGACGATCACGATGATTAATGCAGTTGTCATGTTCATGCCTTCAAAGATACTTCGAACTTGCCGTAATTCTTGGGCAAAATGACGATGGTAACCACGAAGGGCACATGGAACAGGTGAAGAGCTTCAAATCCTTGCGCAAGGCTGCTGTTGCGCCGGTGTGGCCGGGTTGGGCGGCTCAGGTCCGTATGGGTTCTATCGATTCCTTCGCAATCACCCTTGAAAGATGGGCGGCTTCCTGGGAGCGTTCGTAAGCCATCCTTGCCAGGTCTTGAGCGGAGAGGTGATCGCCTGAGCTGTGCTGGCACTCGGCGGCTGCGTGTGCGTAGGCTGCGTTGGTATGCAGTTCCGCTGCTTGGGCATGCAGGCCTTGAGTCATGGTCTTCTCCTTGTCGGCAAGCGCGTTTGGCGCTTTAATTAGAAGTCTCCCACCCGGCTGACTTGCGCGCTGAGCAATCGGAGACAGCCCCGCCTTTGGGCGCCGGAATCGTAACCCTCGCCGGACGCAGAGGTCCGCAAGGCCGGAAGATCGTGCTCGACCATACAAGCGAGCGCGTGTGGCTCTGGTAAGTTGCTTTACGAATGTGATTTCGATGTAAATCCGCCGTAGGTCAGGTAGATGCCAACTGCCAGCCACAGAACCATGCACGAGTAGAAAATCGGTGGATTCTGGAGCACCTTCAGGTAGCATTCCACTCCGACATAAGGCAACAGGTATACGAAGAACAGGCCCTTGATCAGCGTTAACCAGCCGATAACGGTAATAACCACCGCAAGTGCGCCGCCCGACCAGATATTGTGCGTGAGAACCATTGCCAGCCCAACGGCCAAAATGATCACGCCAAGAACCAGAATCAACGATGGGCTGTGAAGAAGTTCTGTGATCGAAGCCAGACTGGCTTGCCTGTAAATGAACATGAATGGCACAAGCAAAATGCAGTACAGGCCTATAAGCCTGCTCAGGAAGATCGTACGCGATGACATAATCTCCTCCTTGCGGGTCGATAAGTCGTTTAACGGGGATAGGGTGTACCGCAAACGCTGGTATCTGTTTCAACGGCCCGCGAACATATTTATACACCCCTGCAACATTCCCCGTGCGTTAAAGTATTGTTAACGCTGAAATGCCGTCCTCTACACTGGTGTCGCCATGAGTTGCCTATTTTGCAAGATTGTTGACGGAAGCATCCCCTCCAAGGCGGTCTACGAGGATGAGCTTTGCTACGCCTTCGCCGACCTCCACCCCCAGGCGCCCGTCCATATTCTGGTGACGCCGAGAGAACACATCACCTCAATGGACGATACCGATAAGGCGGATGCCGCGCTCCTCGGCCACCTGCTGTGGGCTGCCTCTGAAGTTGCCCGCGAGAAGAGTCTGACCGATGGCTACCGCCTGGTGGTCAACACCGGCCCCGACGGCGGCCAGACCGTCGATCATCTCCACGTCCACCTGCTCGGCGGCCGCCCCCTCACCTGGCCTCCGGGTTAAAGGCAGGGAATAGGGAATAGGGAATAGAAAAGCGGTTTCAGCGCTTTCCTATTCCCTATTCTTATGCTGGTTGGACCGCGTACTCTTCTTCCTCTTCCATCCCGTAGCGGCGCAGCATGTTGGGCAGGCTCTGTGAAAATGCTGACCGCGGCATCACCGTATCGCATCCCGCCTCCAGGGCCTTAACCTTCAGTTCGCCCTGCAGGTGATTGAGAAAGCCCACGATTGACGTCGCTTTCTTCAGCTTGGCCTTGAACTTGGGAATCAGCATAAGCGGCTTGGCGTTCAGATTGTTCAGGTCGAAAACCAGCAGCTTGGGCCGCTCGTTTTCCGGCAACTCCGCCAGTGTGGCCACCATCGCATCCTTGTCGCCGTTCTTCACAAACTCCACCTTCACGCCCAGCTTCCGCGCCGTCTCCTGAATCTTGGCCAGGAAGAACATATCTTCAATGAAGCAGTAGATGCGCGTAGGTGCATCCTCGCGCACTGCGACTGCGGGCTGAGAATCATAAGCTTCTGGATAATAGCCGCCGTTGTGGCCGTTGCTCCCCGTCGGAATCGTCGAAGGAGGCCCGTCGGCTATGTTGCCGTTCACCAGCCGGTAGCTGTGGTCCATCGGGCCTACAAACTCCCTGGGCCCCTTCTGCCTGGTCTTGCGCTTGCCCTGCGGAGGAGATGTAATGCTGTTGCCCGGCTGCGCCGCCGCCGCGCCCTTCTGGAAGAACTTCTTCTTCTTCCGTTCATGATGCTCGCGCTTGCCTCCCTGATGTCCAACTTGGTGCTGGGGAGCCGGCTTGTGCTTCGCCGGTGGCCGCTGAGGCTGCGCCGTGGGCTCTGCCTGGGGCTGTTGTGATTGCTGCGCCAGAACCGGGACCGCGCCGGCTGCCTGGCTGCTCTTGTTCTTGCGGCGGCGCCGGCGGCGCCTATGCCCCTGCGACTGCCCCTGCCCATTGGCCGGAGCTGGCCCCATTTCACTTTGGGGCTGCGTCAATTCTGTCGTCATGCGTTTGTGTCCTGTTGCATTGCTAGATGGTGTCTTCCATTTACTGCTTAAGCCTGTTGATGCCGGGAGTTTCCAGTTCGGTAATATGTTTCCCAGCTTGCCGCCGCCCAGGCCGGGACGGAAACTAGACCGTGAATAACAAAAACTGCGGCTGGATCTTTCAATACGCTCTACAGCCGCGCTCCTGACAATCTACCGTGATGCCCTGGCGTCTCATACTATTTCACAGAATTCCAGCCGGAATGAGCGTTTCTCAAAGACTATCGCTTCCGATGGTGCCGGCTGAGCCTCTGCGGCTCTATTCTTTGGACCTCTGTGAATTGCTGTTCTGCCGCCGCGCACACCGGAGCCTGAAAGTACTGCTCCAACCTGTCATAAGAATCGTATCGGTGCGGCCAGCGCCCTTCTCAGGTGTTGCCCTTCCTATGAAACTATCGCCGCCCACAGATTGCCATAAAATAACCTGCCCGGCTGAGTTCCCTTGTTCGCGGCGAGCTTGCTCTTCCCTTTCGGGTGGCTCGCGTCAGCCGCTTGATAGGCAACTCTCATACTACAGGGAACTCGAGCGGCTGGCAAGCAACATCCCCAACCCCGCGCTCCCAAAATGCCCCTAACGCAAGGAACGCCACTCCAATCAGAGTGGCGTTCCACTATTTTTATTTTAACTTTGCCACTGGCCTCCCAAATAAAATGTGGACGGCTGGCCTCTCGCCGTACCTACTACAGGCTACCTTGGCCGGTTTGCCTCTTTTTGAGGTCCGCTTCGTTGGCGGATACTCGTGCCGGGGGCCTGTTCTTCTTTGGGCTGGTCAGAACTCTTCCAGCGCCTGTACATCACTGGCACCTATCTATTAGCAATCTTGGTGCCACTCTTAATATCTTTTTATTTCAATGATTTACGGACAATTAATCAGATAATATTCTCAATTCTGGAAGTCTTCTGTCCTGCTTTCTCCCAAAAACCATAAAAATGCACTCATCGCTGGCACTGTGGGCAGTAATGTGTCCCCCGCCCAGCCACCACGATGCGCCGGATCGGTGTCTTGCAGCGGTGGCAGGGAAGCCCTGTGCGCTGGTATACGCAATGCTCCAGTTGAAAAAAACCGCGCACCCCGTTAGCGTCCACATAATCAGATACAGAAGACCCGCCCAGCCGGATGGCGTCTTCCAGTACCTCGACGAGAGCCAGCCGCAGCCCTTCCAATTCCGCCCTGGTCAGCCGCCCGCTCCTGCGTCGTGGCCGGATGCCGGCGCGAAACAGGCTCTCGTCGGCGTATATGTTGCCTACACCGGAAAGTAGCTTCTGGTTGAGCAGCGCCGCCTTGATGGCCAGCTTGCGCCCGCTGAAAAGCCGTGCAAACTCCTCCGCCGTCACCGCCAGGGGATCGGCGCCCTGTGCGCGAAAGCTCTCCCTGCGGCTCAGTTCGCGATACTCCAGCCGCCCAAACCGTCGCGGGTCCACGAAGCGCAGCTCACGACCGCTGGTCAGACTCAGCCGCGCATGGGTATGAGCGGCAACCGGAGCATCCGGAGTGGTCACCAGCAATCTCCCCGTCATGCCAAGATGCACAATCCATTGAGCTTCTGGCTCACTCTCCAGTTCACCCAAACCAGAGCCTGGGTGCCCCACCCTCGCCGCGCTTTTGTTTTTGCGGCTTCGGGGTCCCTGGCAAGCGATTTTTGCTTGCTGGGGTGATCTAGGGTGGGTGTTAACGCTGCCACCCGCAATGCCCAGCTCGCAGACAATGTGCTTTCCCGTGCGATGAACGGACAGAATCACCCGTCCTTCCAGCCCCTTGGCCTGGCGCGCAGCGGGCGTCTTGAAAGGCTCCGGATGCCGGCCGAACCAGGCCTCGACGATGCAGTCTCCTCGCAGACGTTCGTTCACTCCGCGGGCGATCGTCTCCACCTCAGGCAACTCGGGCATCGATCAATTGTAAGGGAATCTCACATCCGGTGAGGAGATTGCTCTCCCGTCCGGGCTATCTGCGCGCGCCGGGTTCGCGAATCCGGCTGGCCTCAAAGCTCACGATCTTCCACACACCCTGCGCGTTGCGCACGTAAACCCGCGTGTAGCGAAGGTCTCCGATGGCCTCTCCATCGGCGTTGACCCCCGTCACATGAGCAAACGAAGTGACCAGCGCCGTGGTTCCGTAGAAGCGCACCTTGCTGTCGGAAAGTTCCAGGTCCGTGATACGCCTTCGCCCGCCGCGCAGCCTGGTCAAGACATCTTCTTTGGTTTGCAGCGTTCCGCTGGCGTTGATGCCGATATAGTCGTCCGCCAGCAAGCCATCCATGGTGGCGACATCCGCCGCCAGAACGGCCTTCCGCCATTTTTCTTCCAGTTGGTCGATCTCGCGACGGCTCTCGTGCTTTTCTCCCCGGGGCATTCCGCCCTGCTGAGGTGCGCCGCTGTGCTGAGGCGCGGCAAAAAGCGCCGACGCGTATGCGCCAAGCGTCAGCAATAACACCAAGGCATACAGCCGCTGGCAGCGGATAGGCGTGGAGGGTTGGAGCGCCGCGGTGAGCATATTCGAAACGGATACTATCCCTGAATGGCCGCGCCGGTCAATCGATTTCAACACGATACGCTTCACATTTCAATCAATTCTCTGCAAATCAAGCCATTTACTTCAGATTCCCGCCTGGACTCGGCCGGAATCTCAAATCAGGGCCACCAGGTTTTCGGTACTCCGCTCCAGCATCTTCTGGTAGAGCCCGCGTACGGCATGGGTCTTAAAGTGCTCTGACGCGCGATGCGCCTCCAGAGCTTTTGCGTCCCGGTATTGCTCATAGATCAGCACCGTGTTCGGATCGTCTTCCAAATAGTGCGGTATGTAGCTGATGCATCCAGGTTCCTGGCGCGAGGCCGCGGCCAGCAGGCGCAGAGATTCGGCCACTTCGGCCAGGTCTTCCGTGGCAAACTTTAACCGTACCGCAAAGCTGATCATCTGAACTGCCTCCCTCGCGTTCCCGTAAATCGAAATCCCCACCCAAATTGCCTTTGAGACCAAGTCCACTCTTCAAGTTTATGCGTGAATCTTTTCCAAAGCTGTGGCAAACTCCGGCAGAAACATTGTCTGATCCCGATCCGGGCCAGTCGAGACCATTCCGATTTTGGCTCCGCTCTCCCGTTCCTGAAAACGAAGATACTCTCTCGCCGCCACCGGTAATTTGTCGAACTCCTTGATCCCCTCCGTCGAGCTCCGCCAGCCCTTCATCCGGGTATAAACCGGCTTAATCTGCTCGAGGCCTCGTACGTCGGCGGGAATCTCGTCCGTCACCTTGCCCCCGATCTCGTAGCCCACGCAGATCGGAATCTCCTCCAACTCGTCCAGCACGTCCAGCTTGGTCACCACCAGCCATTCCGCGCCGTTCACCTGGTTGGAGTAGCGCAGCAGCGGAATGTCCAGCCACCCGCACCGTCGCGGCCGCCCCGTCACCGCGCCATATTCGTTGCCGCGCGCTCGCAGGTGGTCGCCCACCGCATCCTTGATCTCCGTCGGGAACGGCCCTTCGCCCACCCGCGTCACGTAGGCCTTGGTCACTGAGATCACCGTGCCGATATTCGTCGGCCCCACGCCGGTTCCCGTTGCCGCCCCGCCCGCCGTCGCTGAAGACGAGGTCACAAACGGATACGTCCCGTGGTCGATGTCCAGCATCGTCCCCTGAGCTCCTTCGAACATCACGCTGCCGCCCTCGGCCAGAATCTTGTTCAGCAGCCGCCCCGTGTCGGCCACAAACGGCCGCACCTGCTCCGCCGCCGCCGCGTACTCCTCATACATCTGCGCCGGGTCCAGAGCCGCGGTCTCGTTCCCAAACAGCGCCCAGGCAATGGCGTTCTTTTCCGAGCAGGCCGCCTCAATGTGCGTCTTCAGCAACTCCGGCCTCAGCAGGTCCACTACGCGCAACCCACTGCGCGCCATCTTATCCTCGTATGCCGGCCCAATCCCCCGGCTGGTCGTCCCGATCTTCTTCCGTCCAGGCGCGCTTTCCGCAGCCAGCTCAATCATGCGGTGATAAGGCAGAATTACCTGCGCCCGGTTCGACACATTGAGACGTTCATCCACGGCCACGCCCAGCCCCCGCAGCTTGGCCACTTCCTTCAAAAAGGCGATAGGGTCCAGCACCACGCCGTTGCCGATCACTCCCCGGCAACCCGGCCTGAGCACTCCGCAGGGAATCAGTTGCAGCACAAACTTCTGCTCGCCGATAATCACCGTGTGCCCGGCGTTGTGTCCGCCCGCATAACGCGCCACCGCGGTAAACCGCTCGCTCAGCACGTCCACAATCTTTCCCTTGCCTTCGTCGCCCCACTGGGCGCCCAACACTACCGCCGTCTTTGCTCGCATGTCGTCCCGTTCCTGATGCTAGTCGCTTGAGTCTGCCTTTTGTTTGAGATACCGCAACCCGGCGGACTCTTGGCAGGTCCGCTCAATCCCCCAGTCGCCTGGGTGCCCCACCCTCGCCGCGTTCTTGTTGTTGCGGCTAGGGTGGGATTCCAGTCCTGATGATAAACCCTAAGCAGATTCACCGCGAACCATGTTAACCAACCGCCCCTCTCATTCGTTGTACCGCTAGAAGGCGCTCGTCATCGCGCTTCGCGTGAGAGGGAAATCATATGAATAATCAGAATCGCATCCTGCCCTGGGTTCTTCGCTCCGTCGCCGTGCCGGCCCTTTTGCTTGCCGTTCTTGCCGCCGCTCAAACCAGGCCCGCCGTGCCCGCCAAGCCAGCGGCAACGGCTGCCGCTCCGGTCTCCACCGAAAAGGACTTCGCCGCCACTCAAGAACAGCTCATAAAGCTGCTGCGCCTCAGTCCTACGCTGACTTCCGTCGTAGCCCACGACCCATCGCTACTCGCCAACCAGGAATATGTGAGCCGCAATAATCCGCAGTTGGCGCAGTTTCTCGCTGCTCATCCCGAGATCGCCCGCAATCCTGAGTTCTACCTCTTCACCAACTTGGAGGTGCAAGGCGGGCGGCGCGACCAGGCGCTGAAACGCGCCGTCTGGCCGGAGATCTCCCAGCCTGCCGAGCAACAATGGCACGGCCGACCGGCCTCGGAGGAGTTCATCAGCGATATGCCACCCGTTCTGGGCTTTTTAGGCTTCTTGGGCATGCTCATATGGCTGATCCGCTCCTTCCTGGAAAATCGCCGCTGGAACCGTATCTTCAAGATGCAAAGCGAGGTCCACGGCAAGCTGATCGACAAGTTCAGCTCCAGCCAGGAGTTGGCGGCCTACATGGAAACCGAGGCCGGCAGGCGATTCCTTGAGGCTGCGCCCATCCCGATTGGCTTTGAGCAGGAGAAACGCATCCCCAACGCCATCGCGCGCGTACTCACCCCGCTCCAGATCGGCATCGTGCTGGTTCTGCTGGGTTTGGGCTGCTACCTGCTTCGTTCTGCCAGCACGAATACGAATATACCCATGCTGGTCTTAGGAACGCTCGCCCTGATGCCTGGCCTGGGATTTATCATCTCCGCAGGAGTGACCTGGGTTCTGGCTGGCCGTCTCGGCCTCATGCCAAAGAACCCCAAGGCCCCCGTCGACTCAAAGGAACAGTAGTGAGCCGGAGGGCTGGCCATTCCGATGAAAGAGCCTTTGCCGATGCACAGGGAATCCGTCCTTCCGAACGTATTAGCCGGCGACGCGCCGCGGGCAGTAGAATCGCCCATGGATAGCTTCTACGAGCGCTCGGCGCGGCCTCTCTGGGCTTATCTGGCGAGAGTTTCAGGGGATTGCTCGCTGGCCGACGACCTGATGCAGGAGAGCTTCGTCCGCTTCCTCTGCGCGTCGCAGCCTGTAGACGGCGAGGTGGCCAATCGGCGCTATCTCTTCCGCATCGCCACCAACCTGCTCCGCGACCACTGGCGGCGTCCCCGTCATTCCTCCATCGAGGAGATTCCCGAAGAGTTCTTCGCCGCCACCGCCAGCTCCGCCTCTGCTGATTCACTCGCTCCGGCGATGGCCCTTATGCGTCCCCGTGAACGGCAACTGCTCTGGCTCGCTCATGCCGAAGGCTACTCACACCGCGAAATCGCCGAGATCACCGGACTGGCCTCGGCCAGTCGGCCAGTATTCGTCTCTTGCTCTTTCGCGCACGGCGCAAGATCGCCAACCTGCTTCGCCAGCAGAGTTCAACCCAACAGAGGCTGCCATGATGATGAGTCCCTGTTCCCGTGAAAAAGAAGTAGCTGAGCTGCTCCGCCACGGCCAGTGGCCGTCAGCCTGTCCGCCGGAACTGCGTGCCCATCTCAGCGCCTGCCGCTCCTGCGGTGACCTGGCTTTGGTGACAGAAGCCTTTCAGCGTGCGCGCTCCGAGGCTGTCGGCACAGCGCGCATCGCCACTCCCGGCGTTCTCTGGTGGCGCGCTCAGCTCCGCCGCCGCAATGCCGCAGTCGAGCGCATCGGCAAACCCATCCTCGGCGCGCAGATCTTTGCCTTGACCATCAATCTCTTCATTGTGCTGGCTTTTTTGGCGTACCAGGCGCGCCATGGCATGGCGTGGCTCACCTGGCTCGAACAACTCCCGCTGGCCTACAGCCTTCATCTAGATAATCTAAGCCAGTCCGCGCTTCTCAATCCCGGCTGGAGCCTCATCGTGCTGATTCCCGCTGCGGCCACACTGGCGCTGCTCAGCGGAGTAGTGGTCTACCTGGCCTCGGAAAGACAATAACCCCCGCGCTTCATGCTCTCGCGGAATGATACGCGGCCGCTCTGGCGGCCAGCGCGGCCGCGGCTGCCAAAGCCTCGCGTACCGATGTCGTCTGCCGTGGCTCCTGCATCTCCCGCTTCACGCTGGAGAGTATCTCTCTATCTTTTTCGGTCGGACTCGTCTTATTCACGGTTTTCCCTTCTTTCAGCCATAAGTTAGTCAGTTGCTGATCCCTTCGGTCCCTGGCTCCGGCCCCAGCCTCAGCGCCACCAGAACCTCCAGCAGCGAGGCCGAATTGCGCACGTTTCCCGAGAGAATCGAGAGCGCTTCCTCGATAGGTGCATGTTGCATCGCCAGCACATCCAGGCTATCGCTTACTTTGTGGAGTTTCCTGGCTTCTTGCAGAATATCGTGGGCGAGCATAACCTGCGCGGCTTTCTACGAGCCATCAAGGAAGCTGGACCAGCCTTTATCAATGCCGTCTCTCATCTTCGCTTCACATGATACTAACAGCTTATGCGTTCGAAGTCTGAGCTTATTTAACCACCGCAAGCATGGCACACATAACTTATTACTGAAAAGTGAAACAGGCACGAGATAGTTCATCTCGCGCCTGTTAGTTCAATAAGATGCGCCCCTTGCTTCGGAACACATAGGTTTCCCAGGGGCGCTTCAACCGCTCATGGACTCGCATCTGCGCCAGTTACTGCACAAGGCGGGGGTAGTGGTGATGGTGATGGTGATGATGATGATGGCCTACAACTACCACCACCTGCGCCTGCGACGCGACAGATACCGCGAGGCAGAAGGCAAGAGTAAGTCCATACACTAGCTTTTTCATATTTTAAGGTGCATCCTTTCCCCGAGGTCACGCTTATCTCAGTTATTTCTTCCTGGTGCAATCCTGACCTGTTAGCACTATCTATCATATATATGCCTGAATATGTGCCGTGTAAGTACCGCTTTATACACTCCGGTTAGTCAAGTTACAGGTTTCGGGGACTTAAGTATTCGAACTATTTACCAGCAATGCATCTTCTGGGTGCCCCACCCTCGCCGCGTTCTTGTCTTTGCGGCTAGGGTGGGATATCTATAGCTATAGCTTTTTATGGTTCTTGTTATACAGAATCCTCAAAGCTCAATCAAGCACACTAACCAGCCGCCAGCATCGCATCCGCAATGCAAGCCGCCTCCACAGCCTGCCGCACCGCATGAACCCGCACAATCGACGCCCCGTGCAAAATGGCCGCGGTCATCGCCGCCACTCCGGCTGTCTCGCGAGCCTCAACCGGCGCATCACTTCCGCCGTGCAGCGCCGCCAGCGCCCGCCCCAGAAACGATTTGCGCGAAACTCCAGCCAGCAGCGGCCTTCCCAACTCCAGCAATTCCGTCTGCCGCGCCAATAAAAAAAAGTTCTCTTCAAATCGCTTACCGAATCCGTAACCGGGGTCAAGCACAATTGCTTCCAACGAAATACCCGCCGCCTCCGCATTTTTCAGGCTCGCCGTCAAACCCGCCCGCACCGTCGCCAGCAGTTCATCCGGCCCCAGCGTCGGCTGCGCTCCCCACTCCTCGGGCCGTCCCCGCGTGTGCATCAGCACCACGCCGCAACCAGCCTCCGCGCACGCCGCGGCCATCTCCGCATCCCATGCAAAACCGCTCACGTCATTCACAATCTCCGCGCCCGTCTTCAACGCCGTCCTCGCCGTAGCCGCTTTGTAAGTGTCCACGGAGATAATCGCTCCAGGCCGCGCGCGCAGAATCCCTTCCAACACCGGCAACAGCCGCGCCTGCTCCTCCTCCGCGCTGACCACTGGTCCATTTGAGCTGCCTGCCCGCGATCCAGGCCGCGTGCTCTCCGCGCCCAGGTCCAGAATGTCGGCTCCTTCGTCCAGCAAGCGCAGCCCATGCTCGACCGCTGCCTCCGCATCAAGAAACAGCCCGCCGTCGCTGAACGAGTCTGGCGTGATGTTAACAATCCCCATCACCAGCGTCCGCCGCCCCAGTTCCAGCGAGCGGCTGCGCAATTGCCATTGCATAACTTTGCGAGTGCAGGCGGTCATTTCTCTTAACCAGACCTCAATAGAAAGTAGAATGTGCTCTTCATCCAAGCTCCGCAGCCTTGAGAAAAACATTCTCCTATAAATGGTACGCCGTGAACTCTTTCTCTCCTGCTAAACTCCACCCATGGCGTTCTTTCGACCATTCCCCGCGCTTCTTTTGGCCGTCGCTCTTGTTCCTGCACCTGTTCTGCCAGCCCAGGCCCCAGCGCAACCCGCCAGCAACCCCTCGGCCCAACCCGCGCAGCAACCCGCGCAGCAACCCGCTCCATCCACTGGTACTCTGGCCGGCCGCATCAACGCCATTCTGGCCGATCCCGCCCTCAGCCACGCGCAATTCGGCATCAGCGTCACCACCCTCGACGGCCAGCCGCTCTACGGATTCAACGAGGGCCGTCTCTTTATCCCGGCCTCGAACAACAAGCTCGTCACCACCGCCGCAGCCTTTGCCCTCCTACCCGTCGAAACTCTCACCTGGACCACCAACGTGGTGGCCGATGGCGTACTCGACGAGGATGGCGTCCTGCATGGCGACCTGATTCTGCTCGGAGCGGGCGACCCCACGCTGAGCGTCCGCAGCTACCCCTACCACGCACCCGCGCCTGCCCAGCCCGCAGCCACTGCACCTATTCCGCCGCCCAACGTCACCAAGCCGCTCGAGCTGTTAGCCCAGCAGGTCGAGCGCTCCGGTGTGCGCACCGTCGAAGGCCGCGTGATAGGCGACGACAGCTTCTTTCCTGACCAGCCTTACGGCGCAAACTGGGCCTGGGACGATCTGCAATGGGACTACGGCGCGCCCATCTCCGCGCTCACCTTCAATGAAAACACCGTGCGGCTGACGCTCACCGCAAATTCGGCAGCGAACAGCGAAGACTCAAATGAAGGCAACAACCCCGCACCCATCACTGCACAGTGGAGCCCGAATCTGAACTACTACGCTCTCGAAGGCTCCATGACGCCTGCGGCCCAGAACGCAACGGCGCAACCGTCCACGCACCCTGGCCTTTTCCGCCAACCCGGCAGCCGGATCGTCCGCGTCTGGGGCACGCTTCCACCCACAGGCTTTCATGCGGATCTGGCCATCGAAGACCCAGCCGAGTTCACCGCCATCGCCTTCAGAGAAGCGCTTCGCAACCGCAGCATCACGGTTTGGGGAGGCGCGGTCTCCCGTCACCGGCCCTCAAATCCAACCGGCGAATTTTCTCAGGAGCGCGCCCAGCCGCTTCAACTCACCCGCGCCACCTTGTCCACGGTGGCCGCGCCAATAGAAAACCACAGAGTTCTCGCCACGCACATCTCCGTCCCCGTCAGCCAGGACATCACGCTCACTAATAAGATCAGTCAGAACCTCCACGCCGAGCTGTTGCTGCGCCTCCTTGGCAAGATTCAAGGCTCAGACGGCAGCTTTGAGCAGGGCGCGCGTGTGGTCCGCCAGTTCCTCATCAACGCCGGAGTAGACGACAACGATTTCTTCTTCTATGACGGCTCGGGCATGAGTTCTGACGACCGCATTGCTCCCCGCGCCATGACCCAACTGTTGGTCTTCGCCGCGCGCCAGCCATGGGGCACTGCCTTGCGCGCCTCCCTGCCCATTGCCGGCGTGGATGGCACCCTCTTCGACCGCTTCAACAACTCGCCCTTGCGCGGTCATCTATGGGCCAAAACCGGCACGCACAATGAGGCCAATGCTCTATCCGGCTATCTGACAGCCGCCAGCGGCAACACCATCGTCTTCTCCATCTTCGTCAACGGCCACCGCCCCGGCAGCAACGCCGAGCTGCAAGCCATCGACCGCATAGCCGAAACCATCGCCGCCGTCGAATAACGAATCTGGGTGCCCCACCCTCGCGACGTATTTGTTTTTGTCGTTAGGGTGGGAAACCTCGAATCTCAACCGGAAACCCAGCGTCATGAGCCACGAAAACAAAATGAACCCCGCCCTGCCACCACGCCGCAATCTCCTGCCGCTCCCCGGCCTGGCCGCCATCAGCCTCTACCTGCTGCTGCTCTCCGGTGCCATCATCTTCAGCGTGGTCGTCACCCGCACTAATTCGCCGCTCTTTCTCATCCTAGCCGCCGGTTTCATCACCGCCGCCGCCGGCCTCCTGCTCCTCTTTCGCTGGGCATGGGCCATGGCTCTCGGCGCGGTCTTCATGATCGTTGCCTATAACCTATGGTCTTTCGCCAGCCTGCGCGAGCCATCCTTTCTCGTTCAGGGCCTGCTCAATCTCGTCTTTTTCCTCTATTTGATTCGTACCGAAGTCCGCGCCAAGCTGCGTTAGAAACTCAACGCAAACCAGCCACTCTCAACTTACTGGCAAAGACTCTGCAACTTCTCCATCGGCTTGGGCTTGAAGGGCGGATAGGGCAGATGGCGTGAGTCCATAAACTGATCGGGCAGCGTACCGCCATACGGGAGTGCGGCGTCGGGGTCCTGGGCGTAGGCGGCGTTCTTTTCCACTTTGGTCAGCGGGGCAAAGCGAAATCCCTCCTTGCGGAGTTGGTCAATCAGGTCAGGCAGCATCAGTGTTGTAAAGGCTGTTGCATGCAGCAGCAGTACATTGGGAATCTCATGGCCGAAGGCGATGTGCTCCTCTTCGCGGCCCAGCCGTTCCACGCGTAATCTTCAAAATCCAGCGTCACCTGGGCCACGCGATATCCATGCTCGCGGAGATAGGCGCGCACCGCGTGGCGCTTTTCCAGTGTCTCGCCCTCCCACAGAAACGGATAGCGGAACCAGTGCCAGTCGCGCCCGCCGGCATACTGCGCCAGAGCCGCCTCGTTGTGTTCAATATTGTTCTCAAAATCCTCCACGCTGCCGTTGTTGATCGACGGATGCGACCACGTGTGGTTGCCAATGTTCATCCCCGCGTCGACCCAGATGCGCAATGCCTGTTGTGCGTCGGGATCGTTCTCCAGCCTCACTGCGTTCACAAATCCGTAGATGCCTTTGAGATGGTTGGCTTCGAGTTCGGCAGTCAGTACTGTTGCGATCCGGGAGCGTTTATCCCCCGCCGGCAGATCGCCCGCGGCAGGCAGATCGTCAAAGGTGAGCGCAACGATTGGGTGCCGGTCGAGAGTGCCAGTGAAAGTCTGGCTGCTTGCAGGTGTGGCAGGTTGATAGGACGATTGCGCCGCCGCCAGAGGCGTCATAGTCCCTGCAGCAAGCGTGATTCCGAGCAACACAAACCAGCGTCTCATGAGCAACTCCTCCCTGCATGGCTACCAAATCACTTTGCAGAGATTGGCATCGCGGATTTTTTCGTCCTTGGTGATCAGTGTGCAACATTCTACGATGGCGGTCGCCGTGATGATTCGGTCCATGGGATCG
>JBEKFS010000011.1:0-39921 GCA_050013195.1 Occallatibacter sp. | reverse complement strand
CCAATCGACGATGCGTGATTCTGATAGCGCGTCAGCTCGCCTAAAATTACTCTGAGATATTCGGCACGCTCGGGCACCTCCTGGCCGGTGAGCTTTTCAACCGCCAGCGCGTAGGCCCAGTTGTTGGTGATAGGGCAGATGTAATCCAGTCGGTCGGTGTAGGGCATGGAGGCCAGATAGCTTTGCCCCTCGGCGAGTTTCTCATGGTTGCGATGCAGGTAGCCGAATACCGGCCTGAGGCGAATCACCCGCTCCCCGTCCAGCGCCACATCCATGCGGAAGACGCCGTGCGTCGAGGGGTGATGCGGCCCCATGGACACTTCCAGCAGCTCTCCCTCGGTCTGCGGCTCAATCACCGCGGGACGGTTCCAGCCTTCCGGCTTCACGGCAATCGCTGCGGAATCGTTTTGCGTCATACTCACGCGCCGCCCTCCGATTTCTGTGGGCCAGCTACCTCAGCCTGATGTGCCTGCGCCCGCTTGAGAACATCGTCGTGCGCCGTAGGCTCGTATTCAAAGTCATCCGGCTCCCGGTAATCCCGCCGCATGGGATGATCCTTGAAACCCTCCCACATCAGCAGCCGCCGCAGGTCCGGATGGCCGGTGAAGACAATCCCGTACAGATCAAAAATCTCCCGCTCCTGAAACTCTGCCGAGCGCCAGATGGGCGTCAGCGAGGGCAGCTCCACCTGATCAGTGCGGTTCACAGTTTTCATTCGGATGACTAACGGCCCGTGTTTTTTCTCGACTGAATAGAGGTGGTAGACCGCCTCAAGAGACTCCGGCCAGTCCACGCCGGTCACATTGGAGAGGTAATCGAGCTTGAGTTCCGCATCGTCGCGCAGAAACTTCGCCACCGCCAACGCACATTCAGGCGCAAGCCGCAGCGAGTGCTGGCCGCTGGGGCTGGGATTGGACGCAATCTCCACCGCAGCGCCTGGCACCGCTGTCTCGATCGCCGATTTAATTTCTTCTACCGTCTTCAATCCACTTCCCTCAGGCCCTGGTTCGTTAATCCCTACTCATTTCTTCACTCGTTCACTTAATCACAATCGGCACAGGCCACACGCCGGGGTTCGACGCGGGCTCCAGGTCGTGCTCACCAAAGACGGGAACCGGAAACTCGCCCTGTGCTTGGGAATTCAAATGGCGCGGACGGCTCTCGCCGGTCAAAGGCTGGCCGTCAATCTTCTTCTGCAGCGTTATAAACGCCTGAATCAGCGCCTCGGGTCGCGGCGGGCAGCCAGGAATGTGCACATCCACGGGAATATAACGGTCGATTCCTTTCAGCACGTTGTAGCCTTGCTTGAACGGTCCTCCGCTGATGGCGCAGGCTCCCATGGCAATCACGTAGCGCGGCTCAGCCATCTGGTTGTAAAGCCGGACAACCTGGGGCGTCATCTTTTTGGTCACTGTGCCGGAGATAATCATCAGGTCGGCCTGGCGGGGCGATGGCCGGAAGACCTCGCCCCCGAAGCGAGCCAGATCGTAGCGCGCCATGGTGGTGGCAATCATCTCGATAGCGCAGCAGGCCAGTCCAAACTGCATCGGCCAGACGGAACTGCGCCGGCCCCAGTTGTAGAGCTGCTCAATGGTTGTCACGAAGACTCCCTGCTTGCCCAGTTCGATCTTCAAGTTCTCATCCATGGTCGCTTCGCTCCACTCCAGCTAGCAGCTAACAGCTAACAGCTAACAGCTAACAGCTGACAGCTAACAGTTTTTCCTTACCCCGCAATCAATCACTCCGTCGCCGTGAAGCTTTTTACCGTCAGCTGTTAGCTGTCTGCTGTCAGCTGCATCTACGCCCACGTCAGCACGCCCTTGGCCCAGGCCCACGCCAAACCCTCAATCAGCAGCAACACAAAAACCAGCATGGCTATGCAGGCTGCCGCGCTCAGCCCAGTGAATGCCACTGCAAAGGGCAGAAGAAAGACCGACTCCACGTCAAAGATCAAAAAGATGATGGCATACAGGTAATAAGCCGAGTGGAACTGCATCCATGCGTCGCCCTTGGACTCCAGGCCGCACTCGTAGATGGCGTTTTTGACCGCGTTGGGTTTGGGCGGGGAAAACACCTTTGCCCAAAGCCACGCCAGTCCCAGCGGGGCCAGCCCAAAGCCCAGCGCCGCCACAAACAGAGCGGCCAGGGAAAAATAAGGATTGGAGGCCATAGTCGAAAACAAAACCCTTCAGAATCAACGTACCAGTTCAAGGCCGGATTGGCCAAAAAGATGCGCCTCTCCGGCTCCTGCCAGTTCCATTTTCGCCTATTCAGCCCATCCTGTGCACCGGAACACTACTCCTGGTCGAACTCCGTTGCATTCCCCGCTGGCGAAGCCACTTTTCCCGGCGCCACGATTCCATACTTTCGATCCAGGAACTCCTGCAACCCCTCCGGCAGCATTGCGGACAGTTCCTGCCAGGTCAGCACCTTCAGCCGCACACGCACCTCGGCGGATTTCACTGCTGCCATCACCGCAAACCATGCCTCCCGCAGATCTGGCCGGCGCTCGTCGTGGATCACGCAAAAGCTGCATTCCTGGGCATACGCGGCCAGCACGTTGCGAATCAGCTGGTAGCTCGCATAGGCGGTTTCGGTCTCCAGGGCAGGATAGGCATTGGCCATCGGTGCAGAGAGTCGGGCCAGGGCTTGGGTATTAGTTGCATCATCCTCCCCGGTATCTTCAAACTCCGGAGAATAATTCTCCGGGAACTCCGTTGCTTCTCTCTGCCTTTTGGTCGCCAGTTCTACTCGCGGCAACAGCTCCCGGTCGAAGACCTCATCGAAGTCGCGGTACGCCTCCACGACCGCAGTGGCCCTGATCTGAAAATCGCTTTCAGTCAGCTTGGCCTCGACCAGCAGCGATCCCAGCCGCATATCCACCTCGGTACGATCAAAGCGTCCGCTCCTGAGTGGAACGCGCGCCTTCCAGCCGAAGACCGGCGGCTCATCACCCTCGACGCCCAACGCCCGCCGTACCGCGGGCGCCTCTGCTACTCCCGGCGCGCAGAAGATATTCATCAGCAGGGCATCGGAACTCATGGACGAGTCCAGCTCCCGCCACTTTCGTCCTGATTCCGGCTTGGGCAGCGCCCGCCCCTGCGCGTGAATCTTGTCGAAGCGCCGCATCCACTCCGGTCGCTCCGCAATCGCCGCATAGGATGCATCAAAAAAATTGCCGTGGTGCAAGTGTTCAGGCGCATAGACGATCACCGGCGGATTGCCATAGCTCTCCACATGCGCCCGTCCCCGCGCCCACCGCCGGTTGCGCAGTCCCAGCTCGCGCCGCAGTTCACTCGCAAACCAGCTTGATTTAACTGTCATAGCCGTCTCAGGCCCTAGTAGCTCAGCTCCAGCACATTGATCGAGTAGGGAGCGAAGCTTTGTTTGAACTTCGGTCCAGCTACTTCAATCTCGCGTGAGACAGGCACCACAGCATCGGGATGCGTGATGCTGTTGGTGACGTTAGGCGTCTTGCCGCTCAGGGTGATCAATGTTGCATCGTGTTTTACGCTAGCCACACCATTGAGCGCAATGTTCAGCACCGCCACCTCAGATGAAGCATTCACCACCTTGACGAAGAGCTTGCGCTGCTTTTCGTCGCGCGTGGCCGAGGCATAAATCCGCGGGCCGGCGTTTGTCAGCTTCGCAGCCACAGTCTCCGTGCCCAGATAGCTGCCGAAGAGCACCTGCGACCAATAGCTGGGCGAACCGTAGCTAGTCAGCGCGTCGTAGCCTATCAGGTCTGTAGCCCACTGCATTCCGTCGGGATTCACATTTACCAGCAGAGGCGCATAGCTTGCCATGATAATCAGATCGGCGTTGCGCTCCATGCCGGTCATCCAGGCGGCGTCGCCCAGCGCTGCTTCCAGATTGGGCGTCGGCTCACCCTCGCGCGTTGCCCACTCGCCTACAAAAATCTTCGGCCCTGTGCGGTCGCGCTGGTCGTAGTAGCCTGCGTTGCTGAACGACTTTTCCGCTGACATATAAAAATGCTCATCCAGAACGTCCGGCTTAACGCTCTTCACTGGATCAGTGGCAATCAGCTGCAAATCCGGATAACGCTGCTTGATGGCGGTGAAAAACTGCGCAAAGCGGCCGTCGTAAGAGTGAGAATGGTCAAACTGGTCCTCATTGCCGATCTCCACGTAGTGCAGCGGGAAGGGAGCCGGATGGCCGTTTTTAACGCGCTCCGCACCCCACTTTGTCTCCGGGCCGCCGGTCACGTACTCAATCTCATCCAGGGCGTCGTCCACATAGGGCTTCAGCGCCGGCCCCGGCTCCACGTGCTCCTGCGCCAGCGAGTAGCCGGCATAGACCGCCAGAACAGGCTCGATTTCCAGGTCCTCGCACCACTTCAGAAACTCAAGCAAGCCCATCCCGTCGGAGGAGCGATAGCGCCAGGGGCTGGGATGCGTTGGCCGGTCCACCCAGGGGCCGATAGTCTTCTTCCAGTCGAAGCGTTCGGCAATGTGGTCTCCCTCCAGGTAGTTGCCGCCCGGCAGGCGCAGGAACCTGGGATGCATTGCCGCCAGCTTCTCCATCAGGTCAATGCGGTTGCCAAAGGGGCGGTCGAGATAGGTGGGCGGAAAGAGCGAGACCAAGTTGAACCAGAGAGTTGCCGGCCGTGAAACGGTCAAGACTATGTGATTGTTCGCAGTAACAGGAACATCCCCCGACTTGAGCGTGAAGTTGTATTGCTTCCACTCGTTCGTCACTCCGGCAACCGTCGCCGTGGCCGCCGTCGCGCCCGTCTCATCGTTTACCAGGCTTACGGTCACCGGCACTCCCAGGCTATCGGTTTTCGCGTAGAAGGACCCGGTGTAGGTTCTGAATGGACGAACGGCAATGCCCCAATAACCGTCGTTCTGTACTCCGGCAGGCGCAGCTTCAGAAGCTGCTGTCACGCTGACCTTGAGGCTGCGCGGCAAGGCAGCGCTTGGGCCTGTCGTTTCGTCCAATGAAATCTTTACCGCTGAATCTCCCCGCGCCACCATCGTCCAGTGGAAGAGCGATCCCCACCCTTTGCCGGGGGCGCGGTCGCGCACCAGCTCGGGATAAAGCCCGCCGTCATAGGAAAAGTTGATCTCCTCGGTCATCAGCCCATAAAGTGTAGGGCTGACCTGGGCCGTGGGATGATCCACCTGGAGGTCAAGGGAGGGTGCTTGGGCATTCAGGCTCAAGGGCAGGGAAGCGATCAGCAGGGCAAGAGAGAGATATAGTTTTCGCATACGCGGTCAGTCTATAGAAAGCAGCGCCCGGTGACAATACGGATCAGCATCATTCCGGCTGTGGCACGTCAGGCTTAATTCTCCAGTCCCGAGGCAATCTCCGCGCGCACCGCCTCCGGCAGCGCGGGCATTGCGCCGGAGTGCGAGGCCATCCATGCGCCCCAGCGGTTGCCCGCCTCGTTCAGCGTGGTCAGGGAAGCCCCACGCAGAAGATAGTGAGTTATGGCCGCCGTAAATGCATCTCCCGCGCCGATGGTGTCAGCTACATGGACGGGAATTCCGGGGTGTTCGTGCTCCTCTTCGCGCGTCACCAGCAAGCTGCCATGTGCGCCGCGAGTCACGGCGACCATTCCAAGCGATGGAAACTCCCTGAGCAATCGCCTGGCGGCCAGCCGCAATAATTCAGGCGCGGACTCTTCCGAAATCGGCAACCCCAGCAGCTCCAGCACCTGTGGCGCCTCGGTGTCATTCATCTTCAGGACAGTGGCCAGTTCGAGAGACTGCTGAATCACCTCGCCAGAGAAAAACGGAGTTCGCAGATTTACGTCGAAGACCCGCACGCACGAGGCAGGAGTTTGCGCCACCAGCGCCTGAATGGTTCGCCGCGACTCAGCAGCGCGCTGGGCCAGCGAACCGAAGCAGACGGCGTCGGCCCGCTCGGCCAGTTGCACCCACTCGCCGGTCAGCTCCAGAAAATCCCACGCTGCCGGCTGATGGATCGTATAACCAGGCTGCCCGTGCTCGAAGCTCACTGTTACCCGGCCCGTTTCCTGCGCTGGGTCCACCTGCAGAAAACTCGTATAAGCCGGCAGCGGCTCCAACTGCTTGACCGCCTTGCGTCCCAGTTCGTCACGCCCGATGCGGCTCAGAATGGCGGCGTGATTGCCCAGCCTTACCGCCATCACCGCAAAATTGGCCGGCGCGCCGCCTAATTGCATCCCCTGCGGCATTACATCCCACAGCAGCTCGCCAATGCCGAGGATCATCTTCGCTTGCATCAAAGTCTCTCCCTATTCCCTGCTCCCTGTTTTACCCCACCCAGCGCCACATCGAGCAATCCTCATAATTCGCCGAGGCATACTCACCGTCCGGCTGGTTGGCCAGGATGCGATGGTCGGCAATCGCATCACCCCGGGAGCGGCGGATCTGGCCCAAAAACAGCCGGGCAAACCCGGCCTGCTGCTCCAGCACGCGCTCCTGCTCGTTATTCACGTAGAGAATATCGAGTTGCCGAGCCTGCCCGGCAAGAGTCTTCTTCCAGGCCGCCAATAATCGCCGCATCACCGGCGCGCCAAACGGATTAAACATAAACGCCAGGCACGGCCCCTGAGGAAGCGGAAACTCGACCGCATCGCGGCAGACCATCTTCATCGGCGCTCGCGCCCGCTCCGCAGCCCGCCAAACGGCCAGATTCTTCCGCGCAATTCGCACCAGCGTCGGATTCAGCTCCACTCCCACCACCTGGCGGAAGGGCAACTCAGCGCCCAGCAGCACCGCCCGCCCCATCCCCGCGCCCACATCGATAAAGCTGAACTCCTCAATCGCCCCGGACGGCCGGCTCCGCTGCCATCGTCTCACCAGCGCCCGAAAGACCGAAGGCGCAACCCCGTAGTAAGCCGTCGCGTGGCGGTCATGCAGGTGCCCGCTCTTCAAGTGCCGCCCTGCAACCAAGCCGCTGGTCCGCACTCCGAACTCCTCGTCAAACGGATGGCGCGTGAACCCTTCGCCAACCCTGAGCCCGGGCAGCCTCCGCCGCACTGCAATCGTCCTGGATATCATGAAAGAAATCACATCCTACTCCAAACGTACAAGAGCCTCCCGCGTGGGGAGGCTCTGAGGTTTGTGTGGCTGAATTTACTCTAGCGCGAACGCAGCGCCTTGATGGCTTCCGGCAGCCGCTCTTCGATCATTCTGGCGCGTTCGGCAGCTATGCCGCCCAGATACGACGGCGCCGGCGTGGCTGTCAGCACCAGAGCCAGCAAGATCGCCGAGAAAATCAGCCCCGCAATGCCCGCCGAAACCAGCATATGGTAGGTGTCTTCAATATCCAGGCCGAAGAAGTTGAAGGCCACATGCTCCAGCGGCTTGAAGTGATTGAGAACCGCTAGCGCAAAAAGGAAGAAAAAAACCGCCAGCGAGGTCAAAACAGTCAGCGTTACATCCAGGCTGCGATGGAATTTTTGCCGCGCGCTGCAGTGAGGACACTCGGCAAAATGCTGCTCGTAGTCCTTGCGCATCTCCGGAGAAATCCCGGAAATATCATAGCGCCAGCTTGCCAGAATGGATCCTGCGACTCTATCTGTACATTGGGTTGTTGCCATAATTGTTTAGACTCACTTTGCAAAGGATGTGTTTACCGCTATGGTCTTGCGGCTAACGTGGCCGGGGAGGCTATAACCTCTGAATGCTCAGCCTTCCGGGCAAAATTCGCTCGCGCCGCCCGGTCTGCTCTGCATCTTCCAAGGCGGAATGCCCTGGCGTCTCCCTTGCCAATCTACCTGGTACAGAGTGATTACCGTTTCTTACACTATTGTAACGTAGATCACCTAAAAGTAAATAGGAGAAAGTGGTTCATTTTGAGCAGCCAAAAGCAGCATATTGACTAACAAGCTCGCCCTGCCATTCAGAGCGCGCTCGGCGGTAACCCGAGCCAACTCGGGAAGATTATTGCTTTCAGACAGATGCGCCAAAATCACGTAGGCCGCCTGGCCGTCGTAGCCATCCTCAAGAAAGCCCGCCGCAGCCTCGTTGGAGAGGTGTCCTACCCGTGACATCACCCGCTGTTTGACCGCCCAGGGGTAGGGGCCGTCCCGGAGCATCTCCAGATCGTGGTTGGACTCCAGCAGCAACAGGTCCAAATCCTTCAACTGCGCCTTGACGTTGGGCGAAATGTAGCCCAGGTCGGTGACAAAGCCCATCCGTACACCCTCCGTACCGAAGACAAAGCCCACCGGGTCGGCGGCGTCGTGCGGAGTGGTGAAGGGGCTGACGCGGATGTCGCCAATCTCGAAGGGCTCCCCGGCTGTGAAGAACTCCACTGCCGGAAGCCAGGTAGGGTCCTTTGCCGGGGCGGGCTTGCCCGGATCGGCTGTCTCGGCTGCTTCGGCAGACGAATCTAAGGTCAAGTCGCTCTCGTCCTGTTCACTCTCTTCGGCTGTAGAGTCGGCCTCGGCCTGCCGTTCAGCAGCCTGCCTGTGAATCTGCTCCAGCCACTGCGCATAGGTCATCTGCCGACGCGGCGAGAGCCAGCGCATCCAGGCGCGATGCGTCCCCTCGGTAAAGTACACCGGAATGTTCAGCTTGCGCGCCGTCACGGCCAGCCCGCCAACGTGATCGGAATGTTCATGAGTGATGAGGATGGCGTCCAGCGTCTCCGGCTCCTCATCCACCAGCCTCATCCGTCGGAAAAGCTCCCGGCAGCTCAAGCCGCAATCCACCAGAATGCGCGTGTGCCCGCCTGTGACAACCGTTGCGTTGCCTCTGGAGCCCGACGCCAGCACTGTGAATCGCACCATAGTTCTGAGGATACCGCGTGGAGCTGTGCATTGTGGGACGCAAAAGACGATCACCGCCGTATCCCGCGACAAACGCTATAAATCAATGACTCTCTTATGCGGCAGCCTTGGGCATCTCACACATCAATCCGATCTTGTTGTCATCCGGATCGGCCAGGAATGCCATCCAGAGATCATGATCGGGCATCCGCGCGATCATATGTGGCGGCTGAAGAAAGACCACGCCTTTCTCCTGCAATGCGGCATAGGTTGCTTGAAGGTCCTTCACCTTGTAGTACAAAACCGTTCCGCCGCGCGGCGTCGGCTTTTCGGGTGTCGCAATCATGATGCGGGTGTTGCCGCACTGAAAGAAGCACAAAGTGCCCGCGTCAAAGAGAAACTTCAAGCCCAGTGTGTTCTGGTAGAAATTTCTGGCACGCACCAGATCGTCAACCGTGAGGGCGACCTGGGCGATTTGGTCAAGATGCACAGCCGCTTGGGTGGCGCCTGCATAATTTTCCATGGGGACCTCCAATTAATCAGCTCAATTAATGGATGGAAATACACTCACACAGGAATCCGATATATTTTTGAAACAAGTGATCGACGTCATCTAGAGATTGCGCAGACTCTACGCCGTTCCAGGCAGGTTCGCTGGAATCTCGATGGATATAAGTGTGCCGCGGCCAGGATTGCTGACCACGCTAAACTGCGCCTCATTCCCGTAGAGCACCTCCAGCCGTTCCTGCACGTTTTTCATGCCTATGCCACCGCCGCTGCGGTTGAGTGCTGAAGCTGGCCGGTTGGCCATGCCGACGCCGTCGTCGGCCACCTCGATGCGTACGCGATCGCCTTCAAGGCGGCTGCGCAGCGTAACTGTACCGCCGTTGATGCGCGGTTCCAGGCCGTGCTTGATGCTGTTTTCAATCAGCGGCTGCAAGAGAATGCTGGGCACCAGAACTCCCAGCGTCCGCGGGTCGATCTCCTTTTCCACTCTGAGCTTGCCGGCGCCGAAGCGGACAACCTCGATGTCCAGGTAATCGTCGGTAAACTTTAGCTCCTCGCTGAGCGGCACGTAGCTGTCGTGCTCCTTGAGCAGGGCGCGGAGAATGTTGCCCAGCTTGACGATCATCTCCCGGGCCAGTTCCGGCTTCTTGCGCACCAGCGAGGCAATGGAGTTAAGAGTGTTAAAAAGAAAATGCGGATTGATCTGGCGTTGCAGGGCGTCGAGCCGGGCTTCGAGCAGCAGCCGTTTCTGCTCCTCCAGTTTCATCTCGATGCGCAGCGCGTTCCATACCTTGAGCGCAATGCCCACCACTATGGGCGCGCTGAGCCAGACCAGCGCCTGCAGCCACCATTGGCTGGCGAGCAGCGCAAAGAGGCGGTGAGGAAATTCGTAGGCAATCCAGTCACGGATCATCTCCGCGGCCGCGATGAGGACCAGCATCAGGATCTGGCGGTCCATGCCCGGCTGGGGCAGGTTGCGGCGCACCCAGCGGTAGAGGCTCAGGTCGACGAAGGGCGTGAAGGACCAAATCTCCTCTTTTTCGACAAAGCGGCCCATCATGCCCGCAACGAGTCCCAGCGCGGCGTTGAAGGGCAGGGCCAGAAACTCGTGGTGGAAGACAGCCGGCCCTGAGAGTACCGCTCCGCCCAGCATGGCCCACTCCGGCCCCAACAGCAGGCCCAGCAGAATGATCGTTTCAAAGGAGATGTCGGCGGCCAGGAAGTTGGGCACTGTGAGGCGAATCCACACGCCCAGCGTCAGCGGCACCAGAAAAAACGCCAGCAAGGCCAGAGTCTGGGCAGGGCGGCGCTGCTCGGCAAAGAAGAGCCGCCGGAAAGTGGTAACCCGCGCCAGCACGCTGGCCACCGAGGCCACTACGCCCAGCTTGACCAGCAGGGTAATCAGAATGAGATTATCGGTCACTGCGGCGTATCCCGGTGCAGCGCTTTGACCTGGTAGCCGGCACGCTTCAGCCTTGCGGTAATTTCCTCGACCATCATTACGCTGCGATGCTGGCCGCCGGTGCAGCCAAAGGCTACGGTCAGGTAGCTCTTGCCCTCTTCGACGTAGTGTGGCAGCAGGTAAAGCAACAGGTCTGTGACCCGGCGGAGAAACTCTTTGGTCTGCGGAAATTTGCGCACATAGGCGGCCACCTTGGGATCCAGGCCGGTCAGCTTGCGAAACTCCGGCACAAAGTGGGGATTGGGCAGGAAGCGCACATCGAAGACCATATCCGCGTCCAGAGGCACACCGTTTTTAAAACCGAAGCTCAGGCAGCTGACCAACAGACGCTTGGTCTCCTCTTCGTGGCCAAACCTGTCCTGGATATTGGCGCGCAGCTCGTGCACGTTGTAGGTCGAAGTGTCGATCAGTGTGTCAGCGACGTTGCGGATGGGGTCCAGCAGTTGCCGTTCTTCGACGATGGAGCGGGAGACCGTCTCCTGCTTGCCCAGCGGATGCGGCCGCCGCGTCTCAGAGTAGCGCCTCACCAGCACCGCATCCTGCGCGTCCAAAAAGACTACGCGCGTACGCAGAAGCTTTTTCACCCGTTTAAGAATCTCCGGAAGGCGGTCCAGTGTCTGGCCCTCGCGGACATCTACTACGATGACCGCGCTTTGAAATTCGGCAGATTTTTCCACCAAAGCGGCAAAATCGGGCAGTAGCTCCAGAGGCAAATTATCCACGGCGTGGTAGCCCAGGTCCTCAAATGCCTTGAGAGCCGAGGCTTTGCCCGCGCCGGAGATTCCGGTGACGATGACCAGCTCCTTGCTGGGGGCTTGCGCGGCGGGTTTGCCGGCCCGGCGTGAGGAGGCTGACCGGGAGGCTGGCTTGGAAGACTTCATGTGCAACATCCTACACTGAAAACGGCTCTTTCGCTTTGCTCCGGCGAGCGAAGCCAAAGGCAACAACGCCCATTTTTTCGCAAAATTATCTCCACTTCGAAGAAGAGATAATTTGTCGTGTCGGTGGGCAAAGATCGCTCGTCAGACATGGTGCGGGAGCTTCCAGCAGCCCCGCTCGGCCAGTTCTTGGGCCTGCAAGGGCTGCAAAGCGGGCGACAGCAGCGGGCCCTGGCCCAGTTCGCAACCCATGCGGACGAGCGCATCCAACTGCTCCGGGCTCTCGACGCCTTGCGCCACCACTTGCACGCCCAGCTTTAACCCCAATTGAATCAGTGACTCCAGGACGGCCACCTGACGGCCGGAGTGGACTGCAGCCGTGGCCAAACCGGGGTCAAGTTTCAGCACGTCGATGGGCAACCGCACCAATTGGTTCAACGGCGCCAGGCCGGAGCCGAAATTGTCCACCGCCAGGCGGAGATTGCATCCCAGCAGCCGCTCAAAAATAGCCAAGGCAGCACCGTGATTCTCGCTCAACGCGCTCTCCTCGACCTCAAAGAGGAGCCGCGCCGGATCACTCCCGCTGGCCGCCAGCATCCTTTGCACGTGCGCAATCAAATCGGGGTGATAAAACTGCCGCTGGGTCAGGTTGATGGCCAAGGTCAGGCCAATACCGGGCAGAGCTTCGGTCCAGTCTCGCAACTGCCTGCAAACCGCCTCCACCGTCTCGCGGCCCAGGCTGATGGAAAGCCCTGTCTCCTCGGCCAGGGGCAGCAGGTCGCTGAGACTCGCCACCGAGCCATCTGCACGTCGCCAGCAGAGCACGGACTCGAAGCCTTCCAGTTTTCCATCCTGAAGACGGAAGATCGGCTGATACCATATCTCGAAAAGACGCTTCTCCAGCACCTGGCGTAGCTCCCGCTCGCGCTCCTGGAGGCTGGCAACATGCAACTCCAACTGCTTGTCGAATATATCGAAGCGTCCTCCGCCGTCCTGCTTGGCGCGATACATGGCAAAATCGGCGTCGCGGATGAGCAGCTCGGGGACCGCGTGGTCTGGTCCGGCTATCGCCACGCCAATCGATACGCCGATGTGGATAGCGTGTCCGCCCACCTCAAAGTTGCGCTCCATCGCCTCCAATACGCGGGTGGCCACAATTTCCATTCCGGAAACCGACTGAATGTTCTCCACCAGGATGGCAAACTCGTCGCCGCCCAGGCGGGCTGCAGTATCCTGCGGGCGTAGCGCGCCGCGCAGGCGCTCGGCAACGGCTATCAGCAACTCATCACCCGCCGCATGGCCCAGCGTGTCGTTGATCTCCTTTACGCGGTCCAGGTCCAGAAAGAGCACGCCGCAGTTCTGACCGCTGCGACGCAGCCTTTTGGTAAACGCCTGGCTCAGCCGGTCCAGAAAAAGCGCGCGATTGGGCAATCCGGTCAACGCGTCGTGCAGGGCATCGTGCTGCAGCCTGGCTTCAAAGCGCTTGCGCTCGCTGATGTCGCGGTAACTGATGACGTAGCCAGCCTTGTTTCCATTTACCAACAGCGGCCCGGCTTCGATGGCCACATCCAAAAGCCTGCCATCCTTGCTTTTGCGCACTGCATCGAGCGACGCGAAGCCAAAACGGTCCACGTCCTTGTTCACCCGTGCGCTCTCCTTCTGGCGCGTCTGGGGCACAATGAAGTCCTGCAGGTTGCCTTCGCGGATTTCCTCGTCGGTATAGCCGAAGATGCGCGTGAAGGCTGCATTGACATACAGTACGCGGTATTTGCGCACCACACACACAGCCTCGGGAATGCTGGCCAGCACATCCTCTACCAGCCGCTCTTGGGCGGTGTCCGAATTATCGGGATGATTCAAACGTACATCCCTCCAGAGAAGGACCGCATCCAGCCTGATTCCTTACACTGGCTGCGCAGCGCCCATATGCCTTCGACCTGTCCGGCGTAGTCAACCATGCGCAGGCTCAGAATACTCCCAAATCAGGTGGTCCAAATGCTCTAAGGAATCTCCACCAGCTCCAACTGGCCGTCACGACGGCGGTGGAGCACGAACAGTTCCCCGGCTGGATTGTGGAAGATCAGCAGGTCGCGGTCGCGGAACTCGGCATCCTTGACGGCCTCTTCCATGGTCATGGGCTTGAGGGCAAAGGCATCGCCGCTGGTGACGATGCGCGGCTCAACAACCGCCTTGCGGGCGGGAAAGGAATGCACGGCAATGGCCGCGCGGAGCTTTTTGCCGGCACGGACTGGATTCTCCTCAGTGTCGTCCTCCACGGGCTGAGCGGTGCGGCCTTTGGGCAGTACCGCCGAAGGCTTGGCAAGCGCCTTCTCCTGCTGGGGTTTCCGTTTGATGGCCATTCTCCGGTCCCTGTGGCGGCGCGCTTGGCTTTCAGCGTGTGCGATGGCTTGGCGCAGCGCAGATTGCAGCGATTCTGCCTTGCCCTCGGCCACAATGGTGTGCAGACGGGCCTGAATGGTCACTTCGACAATCTGCAGGCGCTTCTGCGCGCTGAAAACGATGCTGGCGCACGCGCTCTTTCCCAGTATGAGGGCAATCCGTTCCATCCCCTCCTCGGCCAGAGTGCGCAGATCCCTTGAGATTCTTACTTTTCTGGCGGTGTACTCCACTTCCATGGTCAACCTCCACTCCTACATACATTCTCGCAGCAGGATTTTCCGGCTGGAGAATCTCGGATTGTATAACGATCAGTCGTCTGTTGTCAGTTTTCAGTGCGCGGCATTGAACTTCAATCGGGGGCATCCGAGAGAAAGCGATTGACTACACGCCCAATTTGCGAATAACCAAACTGACAACTGAAAACTGAGAACTGGCAACTATTCCTACCCGTCGCGCTGGCGGCGCTGGTGGGTGCTGGGGATGTTCATGTCTTCGCGGTACTTGGCTACGGTGCGGCGCGTCAGTTGGATGCCGTGGGACTGAAGCGTAGCGGCAAGCTGGTCGTCGGTAAGCGGATGGCGTGGGTCCTCCTCGGCGATGAGCTTGCGAACTTTGCGCTTGAGCACCAGCAGCGGCGTGTCAGCGCCTTCGGGTCCATTCGATCCCTCGGAGAAGAAAGAACGCAACTCGAGGACTCCCTGCGGGGTGTGTGCGTACTTGTTGGCCACGGCGCGGCTGACCGTCGAGGGGTGAACGCCGATCTCCTCGGCCACTTCCTTAATCATCATCGGCCTGAGCGCCTCAATACCCTTGTCGAGAAAATCCTGCTGGCGTCGCACGATGACTTCGCACGTCCGCAGGATGGTGCTCTTGCGTTGGGCGATGTTGCGCATGAGTTGCAGCGCGGAGCGGAAGCGCTCCTTTACGTACTCCTTTACCTCTTTGTCGGTGCCTTCGGCGGTGAGCATCTGCCGGTAACGCCGGCTGAGCCGCAGACTGGGCAGGTCCTCCTCGTTCATGGTGACCACCCAGGCGTCGTCGCGCTTGACGAACACCACGTCCGGCTCGATGAGCCGCGACTGCTCGCGGTTGTACTGTCGGCCGGGCCGGGGATCAAGTGTACGGATAAACTCGATTGCAGCATGCGCCTCGACGGGGGTAATTTGGGCCGTCCGCGCCAGGTCTTTCACGTCGCGCTTCTGCAACAGGTGCAGATGCCGGTCCACGATCAGCGCAGCTATCTCGATGCTGCGCCGCCGCTCCTCGATGCGCGCCTCGGCTTCTGCGCGAAAACTGCGATGGACATCCTCCTCTAACGTGCCAGCGCCAACCGCCTGCCGCGTAAACAACTGGGTAAACTCATGCTGCTGGGCGGTAATCTGGATCAGCAGACACTCGCGCAGGTCACGGGCGCCCACGCCCGCCGGGTCAAGCTGCTGCACCAGGTCGATGCCGCGGCGCAGCAGCTCCAGCGCCGCCGCCTTTTCCGTATCGTCTGTGGATTGTCTGAAGGCTGCAGCGAGTTCTTCTTCGCTGCCGGTAAGATATCCGTCCTCGTCCAGATTGCCGATGACGAACTCTACCGCTTCGTGCAAATCCGGCTCCAGGGTCAGAGCTCCCAATTGCCACGCCAGGTGATCGGCCAGGGTCGTAGGCTGGGAGAGAAAGTTCTCATACGAGGGCTTTTCATTCTCTTCGTACTCCGGCTGTGTGCGGTAACCGGGGTCCAGGTAGTCCTTAAAGTACGTTCCGAAGTCGACCTCGTTAAACGGATCCTTAATCGGGGCCGCGGGCTCCTCGGCGATGCGCTCCTCAACTCCGCGTTCCAGGCGTTCCTCGCGGCTCGCAACCTGATCCAGCATCGGAACCGTCTCGTCAATCTCCTCCAGGACGGGATTTTCAACCATCTCGGCATCGATCATCTCCTTCAGTTCGATCTTGTTGAGCGCAAGCACGCTCACCATCTGCATCAGTCCAGGAGTCAGGATCTGGCGTTGCGAGAGTTTCACGTTCAATTTTGGTTGCAGCAACGTCATACGATGAAACTCGATTCCTGTTTGGACTTACCGACAGTGTACTGAAGTAAGAAAAATGCTAAAGGTCAAAATGCCTCACGATGACCCATCTGTCCCGGATTGGGCCAAGCTCAATCCTGGAATCTCTCTCTGGAATGCGAAGTACGCCATGAGTGTTAAGTGAATGACAGAAGGCAAATTGCGACCAAAGAGCCTTCCATCCTTGCCTGTCAGAGGCTCTCCTCACCCCAGCGTGAAACCCTCCCCCAGGTAAACCCGCCGCACCTCCACGTCGTTGCCCAGTTCGTGTGGTGTCCCGGAGCGGAATATCCTCCCTTCGGCGATGATATAAGCCCGGTCGGTCACGCTCAAGGTCTCGCGCACGTTGTGGTCGGTAATCAGGACTCCGATGCCGCTGGCCTTCAGGTCGAAGATGATTTTTTGCAGCTCCAGCACGGCGATGGGATCGATGCCGCTGAATGGCTCGTCGAGCAGGATGAAGTTGGGCTGGATGCACAATGAGCGCGCAATCTCCACGCGGCGGCGTTCGCCGCCGGAGAGCGCGTAGCCGAGGGTGGTGCGGATGTGGCCTAGATTGAGCTGGTGAATCAGCCGCTCAGTCCGCGCCCGGCGCTCAGGGCCGTCCAGCGGCTGCGCCTCCAGCACCGCCAGGATATTCTCCTCGACGGTCAGCTTGCGGAAGACGGAAGGCTCCTGGGGCAAATAACTAATCCCAAAGTTGCGCGCGCGCAGGTACATCGGCATCCCGGTGATCTCGGTTGAGTCCACCAGCACGCGCCCTCCATCGGGCTCGACCAGTCCCACGATGATGTAAAAGATGGTGGTCTTGCCGGCGCCGTTCGGCCCCAACAGCCCCACCACCTCGCCGCGCGAGATCTTCAGATCCACCGCGCGAACCACCTGCCGTCCCTTATAGCTCTTGCCGATTCCCTCGGCGATCAATGTTTCCATCAGGTTTGCTTCCACACCCCATCAAGCTCTCTTTTGCGTACTCACTTCGGCGCCGTGGTCTCGGTCGTGGTCTTTTGTCCGCCACCTTCGACACTGACACTATCATCGCGGCCATGGAAGATCAAAGCCTCGCCGGTTACCGTACCCCGCGACAAATCGGACATTCTGGGAGGCGCGGCGGCGGTTCCGGTCAGAACGTACTCGCCTGTTGCGCTGGTGTAAACCAATTGCTCGCCGGTTCCGCGCCGGCCTTCACTGGTCAACACTACATGGCCGCGGGCCGTCATGTGGTCCACCTGCGCCTGTCCGCTGTCCTTGTTGCCCGCTTTGCCCGCTGGCAGTAGCGTGACCTCAACTTCATTCGAGGTCGAGGTTGCTGTTCCGGTCTCGGTGACCACTGTGCCCATAATGCCCGAGTGCATCACCGCCTTGCGCTCGGCATCGGAATATTTCAGGTCGCCCCCGCGCACCCGGATCACCGATGGCTGATTGGCTTTCCCTTGTCCCTTGGCCGAGTCTGACCCCGGTTCTGCCCCGCCCGCACTAAGCAGCACGGCCCGCACCGGCTCAGATGCATCCGTGGTGCGCGCCAGCAGCGTTTGCCGCTCGCGGTCAAGCACGATCACCGGCGCGGCCACTGAATTTGCCTGCTGCCACAGCCGCGCATGACCACGGAAGGTGGCTTCGCCTGTTGTTCCGCCGACTGCATGGCGCAACTGCGCTTCGGCGGAAATCACATGTGCCGGACCCTGGCCGCCCAGTGCCACTACGCCCTGGCTACCTGCGGGTTTTCCCGGCTGACTGTTGCTGTTCATCCAACTGGCTTTCACGTTGCCATGCGCAAAGGCATCGCCGGAGGCGCGAGAAACGTCCACCTTGTCGGCGGTAAGCTGCAGAGCGCCGTCTTCCACGCGCGGCGCAATAGTCAAATGCAGCCACTCACCCTGACCTTCGTAGTCGGCGCGGCCTGCGGTAGCATGCATTGGCGCCTGGGGCTGTGTGCCGGGCTTGGCTGCAGGCGTCTGCGTCAGCACCACATGGCCCTCGACGGTGGCCGACTGAAGCTGCGCATCACCGCCCGTCCCTCGTTTTGCGGCAACAGGAATAGCCGCGAAATGCGCCGTGAGCCGGTCGCCACTGGTGGTCTGCCGTGTTCCCGTCTCGGTGGTCTCCTCGATGCTCGCATGGCCAACCCCGTTCAGGCCGGTCAATATCGAATGCGGCCCTAACATCCCTGTCACCTCGTCTGCCGAAAGCCGCGATGGAACAACCGCCCCCTGACCGTGCTGGCTTTCGCCGGTAACAACCACGCCGCCGATGCCATGCACTGAGCTGAGTTCGAGTTGCCCGCGACCGGTATCGCGGAACTCCATATCGGCGATGGGCGAACGCCAGTGGCGGCTCAACCGCAGCTGCTGTCCTGACGGCTCGCCCTGGACCTGACTCAGTTCCTGACTATCCATTGTCACGCCCTGTTCCAGGTGCGCGTGACGCATCTGGCCCTGCGCGTTGAATTCCAGATCCGCCATGGGAGAGGTTCCGTGCATCTGCCGCTTCCGGCCTGCATTCTCGCTCACCGAATCCATGACGACCCCGCCTTCCATGTGGCCGTGGCGAGGCTGGTTGTGTTCGTCAAACTCCATATGCCCGGTGGGCGAGGCCAGATGGCCGCCGGTTGCAGTCGCCAGCGTAAACCCATTCATCGCGTCCAGCCGCACCGCAGACCCGTCTTCGCGGAAGAGGACCTTCGCGTCGCCGGCCTTTGCTTCTACGCCTTTATAGTCGGCTGTGGCCTCGTGCAGAAGGCACAACTGGGTTTGACGCTCGAACACCGCGTGCTGGGCATGAATCTGAACTGTCTGTGTGCCGCGACGCGTCGTCAGCTCTACGGCGTGGTCGAGCACCAGCAGGCCCTGGTCGGAGTCGTAGGTGGCGCCCATCGAGCTACCCGACCCCTGCACCATGGAAAAATCCACGTGCTGGCTGGTTTTAGCTACTCCGCTCTTCTGGTCGAAGATAAGGCCTCTGGTCTTGACGTGAATCTCTCCGCGTGCGGCAGTTTCGGCAACAGAGGCCACAGGTGCGCCTTTCATCTTCTCGCCTACAACCTGCCCAGCCGCCGCCTTGGGCGCGATGGCCGGCGCCACGCCCGGCCGCATCAACGTAATCTCCACCGGCCCTGCGGCAACGGCGAGACCAGCTTGCTGGTTATACTCAAAATCGTCGCCTTCAATTCGATCCACACGATTGCCGTCTTCGCCATAAAGCTCAATCTTCACGTCATGCAGCATGGCGTTGCCTTGCTTCAACTGAACCACCTTCGAGGCGTGAATCTTGAAGAGAGTACGGCCGCCGTGTGCTTGTGTGTAGGTGACCCCGTTGGCCTCCTGCTGGATTTCAATGCCCAGCCGTTGGGGCAGGTCGCGCCGGTTGAAGGGATTCTTGCCTTTGCCCACAGCCAGAAACACCCCCAGCGCAACCAGTAGCAGAACTGCCGCACCGAGCACCAGCGCACGTAATTTTTCAATGGTCAATCGCACCGTCAGTTCGCTCCTCCAACCAGCGTCGCCAGCCTTGCAGCCAGCCGCTGGGCCAGGCTCTCTCCCAACTCGCTCCACAACAGCCGCGCCGTGGCGCCGGATGCCTTCTCGACGGCCGCAGTCAACTCCACCAGTTGGCGCACATTCTCTTCCACATGACGCGCAGCCACGGAGTCCAACTCCAAATCTTCTTCCAGGAACGGCGTATCCGAGCCAAAGTCAATCCTGATATGCCCGTCGGCTTCGTAAGTCCCTTCTTCAAAGAGCGGACCAAAGCCCACCACCCGCACCAGCCGTGGCTCCCTCGTCCAGCGTGCGTCAAGACCCACCACTCTGTCATCCTGAGCGGACCCTGAGCGGAGTGAAGGGGAAGTCGAAGGACCTGCGGTTTCCAGTTCCCACAAACTCCAACCGATCTGGAACTCGTAGGCGAAATCGTCGTGCAGCAGCTCGAGCGCCTCTTCGACCGCAAGGCGCGGCTCCGCGCCCAGTTCGACGGCACCGTCGCCGCCCGCTCCCACTCTTCGTCCATAGATCTGCTGAAAAACGGGCGGCTCATTCCAATTGATAGGCCAAACCGTTGCCGAATAGACGCGATTCTCTCCGCCGTGCGCGGCAAACGCGCCCAGCACCGCCGTCAACTTGTCAGCAAGCCCGGTAAGGCGCAGATTGGGATACCACATGCTCAGATATAGCGTGTCGGACATCTCTACTGATTGTAGACGGACGGGTAGAGGCGAGGATGCAGGGAGAAATTACGAAAAAAAACCGGTGCCCCAGAGCCCGATCTTGGGACCTGGGATTCACCCGCTACCCCGTCACGATCTCGCTGAAATCGGCGATGCCGGAGAAGCCGCTGAGCACTTCGTCGATGAGGCTCAAGTTTGCTCCGCGAATCGCTGGATCATTATCGAGCACCATCACCTTGTCGAAGAAAGCGTCCACCACCAGGCGGAGCGTGGCGATGGCAGCCAGCGCATCGCCGTAGGCCCGCTGCTGGCGGAGTTTGGCTACAACCGGCACAAGCGCGGCAGCGGCATCCGCTAATTGCTGCGCCTCCGGCGCGAGCTTCACAGCATTGGGCGAGCCGAGAGCAAAGCCTTTCTCCTCGGCCTGACGGAGAATGTTTTTGATGCGCTTGAACGCGGCTGAAATCGCGGCGAAATCGGCGGACTCGCGCGCGGCGGTCAACGCCTCGGCGCGGGCAATGGCATCGCGCACGTCGTCGGCTCCGGCGGCCAGCACCGCACTGACCACGTCGTAAGCAAAGCAACGGACATCTTTCAGGTAGAAACTAAGCCGCTCACGGAAGAAATCATTGAGTTGCTGTCTATTAGCCTCTTTCGTTGCGGCAGCATTCAAAACGCTAGCCAATCCCACTTGTACGTCCGATTCGGCAATGATTTTTACGATGCCATTGGCCGCTCGGCGCAATGCGAAAGGATCCTTAGAACCTGTAGGCGCATTACCGATTCCGAACATTGCGGTGATGGTTTGAATGCGGTCAGCAAGTCCGAGTAACTGGCCTTCAATAGTTTTAGGGATTGCATCTTCAGTCGATGCGGGCATGTATTGCGCGTAGATGGCTTGCGCGACTGTTTCGCCGAGTCCCTGGGCTTTGGCGTAGAGTCCGCCGATGATTCCTTGTAACTCGGTGAATTCCTTTACTAACTCGGTTGTAAGGTCGGTTTTCGCTAATCGCGTCGCAATTTCAAGGGCATTCCAATCACAATGATGACTGCTAATTTGCGGCAGACTGTCGAAGAGCGCTTTAACTACACCGAGATTCGCTTCTGTCTTTTGGAAATAGCTGCCCAACTCCTTCTGGAAGGTGACGTTTTTGAGGCTCTCTACGCGGTCGACGAGCGGGATTTTCTGGTCGAAGTCCCAGAAGAAGCGCGCATCCTTGAAGCGGGCTCTCAAGACGCGCGCATTGCCGTGGCGGATGATCGCTTCGCCCTCCGCGTCCACCTGCGTATTCAAGACGGCGAGGAAATGCGGCGCGAGCTTGCCGCCCTTGCTTTCGACAGCGAAGTACTTCTGATGGTCGCGCATCACCGTGACCAGCACCTCTTCCGGCAAAGCCAGGTACTCCGGCTCAAAGTCGCCCAGCACCACTGTGGGCCATTCAGTGAGATGGACAACGGTCTCAATCAGCGGCTCGTCTTCACGCCAGCGGGCTCCTGCGACGGTTCGCGTGGCCGAATCCAGAGCCTTGCGAATCGAAAGCCTACGCTCAGCCACATCGACGACGACTTTGGCAGCGCGAAGAGATTCAGCATAGTTCGCTGCTTTGGCAATCACCACGGGTTTTTCGCCATGCAACACGCGATGGCCGCGGCTGGCATTGCCCGCCTTGATGCCGGCAATCTCCAGCGGAACAACGACGGCATCGAGCAGCGCAACAACCCAACGCACCGGGCGCACAAAACGCTCCGGCTTGCCTGCGCGCCAATACATATTCTTGGCCCAGTAAATTCCAGCCACTTCTTTGGGCAACTCGGCAGCCAGCAATTCGGAGGCTGCGCGGCCCTGCCGCTTGACCGTTGCGCCAGCGTACTCGCCCTTGGCGTTGGTGACTTTTTCCAGAGCCGCAACCGCGACGCCGGCCTTTTTGGCGAAGGCCTCGGCAGCCGGGGTAGGCGCGCCGTCCTTGAAGGCCACCTTCCACGATGGGCCGGTCAACTGCTCCTCGGTATCAGCCTGACTCGCCAGCACGCCCTCGATCAGCACAGCCAGACGGCGCGGCGTGGAGTAAGTGGTGAGTTTAGCCCCAGAGGCAAGCAGCCTCTCGCGTGTGAGCAACTCGTTGACGCGGCGGCCCAACTCGGCCTCGGCCCCGGCAATCATGCGGGCGGGAACCTCTTCCAGCCCAATCTCCAACAAAAAATCAGCCATATCGATGAATTTCTTTCTACAAACTTTGTTGAACCGAAAAGAATCAAGAACAACTGCAGATCCTTCGACTCCGCTGCGCTTCGCTCAGGATGACAGCGTACTAAGAAGCCTGTTGCAACGCGTACGCTTTGGCGACTCCGACGGCCAAATTACGAATGCGGGCGATTACGCCCACTCGTTCGGTGACGCTGATAGCTCCGCGCGCGTCCAGCAGGTTGAAGAGGTGCGAGCACTTGAGCGCCAATTCATAGGTTGCCAGCAGCGGAAAGCGCCGTTTCTCCACCGCGCCGGCGTCTTCGCGTGCGAACAGAGCATTTGCCTGTTCAAGAAGACTCTGCGCCTCAGCCTCGTAAAGACGGAAATGCTCCCATAACTTGTCCACATCGGCAAACTCGAAGTTATAAACCGAGAACTGCAACTCCTCGGGCAGCCGCACGTCACCATAAGTGATGGCCGCGCCCGTCTCCGGGTCGACGGCCCAGACAATTTCGTAGATCGAGTCCTTATCCTGCAAAAAAGCCGCGATGCGTTCGAGTCCATAGGTCAGCTCGGCGCAGATCGGGTCCAGCTCCATCCCGCCGCATTGCTGGAAGTAAGTGAACTGGGTAATCTCCAGGCCGTCGAGCATCACCTGCCAGCCTACGCCCCAGGCGCCAATGGCCGGCGACTCCCAATTGTCCTCCTCAAACTTGAGGTCGTGCTGACTGAGATCGATGCCGATGGCTTGCAACGATTCCAAATACAGCTCCTGCACGTTGACCGGCGGCGGCTTCAGGATGAGCTGGAACTGGGTGTGCTTGAAGAGGCGGTTGGGATTCTCGCCATAGCGGCCGTCGGCGGGTCGCCGCGAGGGCTGCGCGTAGCCGACTTTATAAGGCTTGGGCCCCAGCACGCGCAGAAAGGTCTCCGGGGCCATGGTGCCCGCGCCCACTTCCACGTCGTAGGGCTGCTGCAGCACGCAGCCGCGTTCCGCCCAAAAACCCTGCAAGCGGAACAAAAGCTCCTGAAAGGTGAGGGGAGCGGTCTTCGGTTTGGATAGAACCTGGGATGAAGGCACGGGCATTTCTCTCTGGTCTGAACTTGCTCGATTCTATCAGTCTTTCAACCTTGATCAGCCGGACCGATCAGCTCACAGCCTCGCCAGCGCCTCTGCCGAGCGCAGTTTACGCTCCAGGTGCCGTTCCAGGGCTTGCAGCGTAAAGCGGCGCAAGTCCTGCGCGCGGCGGCGTGGCCATGGTTCGGTGGCAAAGGCCACCACCGGCGCGCGCAACAAACCGTGCGCCCCTTTCCAGGAGTCGGCGGAAAGTCCGCTGGCGTTGCCGTTGCGATGAATCTGACAGAATAAGCCGTCGCCCAGCGCGTCAAAGCTGGTATTGCCGGCTGTCAGCAATTCTCCGCAGGCGGTGCAGTGGGCAATATCCGGCAACAGGCCCATAAGCCGCGTCATCCAGAGCTGAAAGTAGGTGAGCGGCATCCAGGGCTGCTCTGTCGTGGTCTGCTCCAGCACGGAGCCGACCAGGCGGAAGATCGTCTCTTGGGGATCGTGGTCGGGCAGCGCTTCGTCCAGCAGCTCGGCAAAAAAGCTGAGCACCGTCATGCGCACCGGGTCGACCGGGGACGAGAGCGGGGAGCGGACGATTTCCAACTGATCCAGCCGCACCAGCTCCTGCCCATGCCGCTCAGCAAACCAGGCCTGGGCCTGTGTCATCGGCTCCAGCGCCCCGCCAAAGCGCTTGCGGCTTTTGAGCGCCGATTTGGCCACGCCGCGCACCCGGCCATAGTCGCGCGTGAAAAAGCTCACGATCAGGTCAGCCTCATGGACTGGCCAGGTGCGCAAAATCACGGCTTCTGAGGTGAGTACGCTCATTCGATTTAATCATCGCACCTTCCGGCTACCGTGACTTGCACGCAGACACAAACGCGCACCCCCGTCTGCCGGGATGCGCGTCTGGATAGCTGGATGGTTGTGAATGCCGCTTAGTGGCCGAAGTGCTTGGCATTTTTGGCGGTGAAGCTGACCCATTTCTCCGGCACGTCATCCTGAGCGAAGATGGCCGAGACGGGGCAGGCCGGGACGCAGGCGCCGCAGTCGATGCACTCGACCGGGTCAATGAATAACTGGTCGGAGTTGCCGAAGGCGTCTTCGTCCTTTTTTGGGTGGATGCAATCGACCGGACAGGCGTCTACACAGGCGGTGTCCTTGGTGCCGATACAGGGTTCTGCAATGACGTATGCCATCTTTGGTCTCTCCCGGGGAACTAAAATCCTCGATGCTGATGGTAGCACAGGAGGCTGGAGGTTGACTCCATCCCCCTCGCAACATATGCGTTACGGGAATTGGATGCAGATTCTCCCCTTATCGATTCCAAAAGCGAACCGCAATGCGCGACGGAACTCGATTGCCATCAGCCGCTTTTTGATGACCGCGCCGCGCGATGGACAGCAAACTCGCCGCCAACTGTATTATTGGGCCAATTTGAACATACTCAGCCCCTGATGTTGGCACAAACCTCGTTTTTCAAGGACCACGGCTGAGCAGTTGGAGAAGCTGGTGCGGGGTAAGCTCCAAATAGCCGACAAATCAGGTACAACCCCAATCCAAGGCTCTGCGGCGTTTATCGAGACTAAAGACAAATGAACGGGTTGTTAACCGGTTTTAGGTATTTCCGATCTCTGTCGCGTTTAACCAATGGGATTTTTGTCGTACTCATACTATTGCCCATTGCGCAGATGAAATATTTGTTTGCAATTACCCTGGAAAGAGTACAATTTCTGGAAATTAGTTCTAATTGAGATGTTCGTCTTGAAAATGCCAGTCGTGCGTCTTCATAGTCTCGTAGCGAGGTTCTCAGCGTGCTTTGTCCTATCCGCTGTTGTTGGCGCCATCGTCGGCTGCGGAGGCGGCGGTTCCATCGGCGGTGGAGGAGGCGGGCAGCAATCCTCGCCTGACTTCACTTTATCGCTCTCTTCAAACAACCTCGCCATCACCGGAGGCGGAACGGCTTTGTTCACTGCGTCGGTAACCGGCTCAAATGGATTTGATTCTGCGGTCACTTTACAGATTTCGGGGCTGCCCGCCGGTGTCACGTATTCCCCGGCAAGTCTGCAGGTTTATCCCGGTACGCCGCTGCAAATTACCTTCACGGCCGTGTCAAGCATTGCGGCCAGTACCGACAACCTAACCGTGACTGGCGCCTCTGGCTCGCTCAGCCACGCTGCCCAGATGAATCTCACGGTGACGGTTGCCCCCTTGGATGCCTCACTTTCCAGCACGCGCTACAGACGAACGGATGCTGCAACGGAGTACTTCGCCGAGTTGAATGAAAGTTGGATGGTTTACGACTCAGTCACCAATCGATTCTTTGTCAGCGATCCGGGCGGCAATCGGATCGAGGTGATGGACGCGGCGGCAGAGGCAGAGATCGCAACCATCCCTGTTCCGGGGGCTTACGGGATTGATGAGTCACCCGATCATTCCGTTCTCTATGCTGCAACCGAAATTGGCGATGTCTACGCCATCAATCCGGTGACAATGCAAGTAACGCATCGCTATCTCGCGACCCAGATTGGACCCAATGGCTTCTATGCCTCTTCTGTGCGCGTATTGGCCAACGGAGAACTTGCGCTGCTGGGATATCCGGGAGGCTATCAAAGCAACACGCTCGGATATGCGTCCGGTTATGAAAGTGTCGGCATCTGGAATCCGGCCAATAACTCGATGATGGTTTATTCAGGATCGACTTCTTTTTGCTCGACGAGTATTGGGGCTTTCACCCTCACTGGCGACCGTTCCCTGATCGTGGTGACAAGCAGTCCTGCGAGAGTGCCCGCACTTTGCACACTGAATCCAGTTACCGGCCAGCAGAATTCCTTGTCTACTGGACTCGGGTCACTGGAGCATGTGATTCCTACGCCCGATGGGAAATCGCTCCTGATGCCGATCTTCGGTAATGTTGAGGTCCTCAATGCGCAAACTCTGGCGCAGACGGCTATTTTCCCTGTGGCTGGAGATACCTCGTCGGCAGCATCGATGATCGTGAGCCCGGATTCGAAGACTCTTTACATGGGAGACGGGGTAGGCCTGCTCTATGCCTACGATATAGCCAGTGGAGCGCAAATCGGATGGATGCCGAATTTGACAGTCGAACCTATCACCGCCGGCAGTGCTTTCGGCGCTGTTGGCAATCCCAATCTCCAGGCCCAGGACAGCGCAGGATTACTGGCTGGTCCGATGGAGGAGGGTGTGGGCTTTCTCGATACGGCCGCGATGAAGACAGGTCCGGTGGGTTTTGGGTTTTTGAATCACAACCTGTCTCCTGAGACCGGTCCGGCAACCGGCGGCACTCAAATCGACTTCGGAAATCTCTCACGGGCGGAACCGGTTGCTTCAGTTTACTTTGGAGGAAAAGCAGCCACGTCAATTTCGCAAAGCAGTGGAGATTTCTACGCAACCACGCCCGCCGGCTCTCCGGGTACAGTCGATGTCTACGCACTGATGGCAAACGGAGGTGTGCTTATCGCGCCGGAAGGCTTCAGCTACGGCCCAACACTTCTAGAGGTGACGCCTGGCTCCGCGACTGCCGAAGGCGGAGGAACCGGCATCGTCTATGGATATGGTTTCGGGCCTACTGCAATCAACAGTCCGGTTCCTTCTGATCTGCAGATTACCATCGGCGGCAAACCTGCCACCATTACCGGGTATGCTGCCAACGCGTACGAAATAGGGGATCCACCACTCCCGCTCGAGGCCGCGTTTTATACGATCCCGCCCGGCACGGCGGGCACATCGGCCGACGTCACGGTCACTACTCAGTACGGGACCGCAACTGCTTCTAGTGCCCTGCAATACATGCCTGCGGTGCAGCAGTTTCCTTTACTGGGCGCCTCGCTTGCGCAGGGAATTTACGATGCCAGGCGTGATCTTTACTACTTTACCGATGCATCAGAGGTTCGCGTGTTCTCGCGCACTCAAGGACAGTGGCTTAGCCCCATACAGGTACCCGCGGCGCCATCCGGTACAACCCATCGCCTATGGGGTATCGCGCTCTCTCAGGATGGCAGCAAGCTAGCCGTCTCTGATACAGGCACAGCAATGATCTATCTGATTAATCCTGACTCGCCCGGATCGGTGCAGTCCTTCCCCGTCTCCACGTATGCTGCGGGTTCCCCAACTTCCTATCCAGGCGTTACGACCTATCCCGCCGGATTAGCCATCAGCGACGCCGGCATCATCTATTTCGCGGCATTTATCTCGGGTGGAAGCGGCTATGATGGCTTCTTCAAGCTGGATACGAACACCGGCCATGTAACCGATTACAACTACCAGGCGTTGGGAGTCGGAGGCGCCATGAGTCGCGTGGCCCTCTCCTCCGACAACTCTCGGGCTTTCTTCAATAGCGACGGGACAGTTTTTAGTGTCGATACGGAAACTGATACCGTCACCTTCGCCATCGACGGTCCTCAATGCTGTTACGGAGACTTCGATCTCACCTTGTCGCCCGGCCAGACAACGCTTGAAGCAACCAGCTATCTCTATGACACGAGCCTCAACGCGGAATCGTATCTCGTTCTGAGCGATCGCGACGCGCTCAATATCTCTTACGTGTACGGAACCAAGCTAAGCCCCGATGGCACACTGCTCTTCCAGCCATCTACGAATGGCATCGACGTCTATGACGGCAGGCTAGGAACGTTGCGCACAAGAATCTCTCTGCCCTTCGCGCTCTCTGATAACTTCGATGCTCTGGTGAGTGACGGAACGGACAATGTGCTGATTGTTATAACCGGCCAGTCCGGCAACGGCATTGCCATCGTCGATCTCAGTTCTCTTGTTGAGCCAGCGCATCTGTCTTATCTGCGCGCGCAGGCTCCTTCAGATTCTGCCACTTTGCAAGGCAATGACGCGGCAATCGGCCGATCGAATCTTCAACGGGATACCATCATCCAGGCTGTCCGGCATATCCCCATCGCTGTTATTAAGCACACCGCCAAGGGAGTTTTGCTGAACAAGGGCGGGGCAGTGACACGCTCAAAACCAGCGAATTAGCGCCTCGAAGTCGGCTCTGCGACTGTAATCCTGAATTTTGACGGTTCTGGACGAATCACCGGCAAACCTGAGCTTACCCTGAAATGCCTGTGAAGGCTCATTTCCGGCAGCTTTGCCTATTGCGTCAGACTTTCCCCGCTGCCGCCGCGCGCTCCGCCCGCCGCTGGGCAAACTCCTGGGGCGTAAGAATGGGCGATAGATTGCGTCCGGCAAACATATCCGCGAAAAGGCCCATTAACTCGGCATGGATCAGCCCGTTGGAGGCCAGAATCTCGCGGCTGTCCAGACGAAATGGCTGTCCGGAGAATCCTGTCATCTTTCCGCCCGCCTCCTCCACCAGCAGATAGCCGGCTGCTGTGTCCCAGGGATTGATGTTGAACTCCCAGAACGCATCCAGGCGGCCCGCTGCGACGTAGGCCAGATCGAGCGCAGCCGAACCGGCTCGCCGCACCCCGTGCGATCGCAGGCAGAACTCATGGTAGAAGTGGATGTTCGGGCTCTCATGGCGTTTTTTACTGGGAAAGCCGGTGGCCACCAGCGATACGGCCAGCTCCGGCGTGCTCGAAACCCGCATCGGCCTACCGTTCAGCAGTGCGCCGTGTCCCCGCTCGGCAACGAAGAGATCGTCCCGCAGGGGGTCGTAGATGACTGCAGCCACTATGGTTCCGTCCTCATCCGGCTTGAGGCCGGCGCGGCGTTGTTCCAGGCCCATGGAGACACAGAACTGAGGAAGCCCGTGGGCAAAGTTGGTGGTCCCGTCCAGCGGGTCCACGTACCAGCGGAACTCGCCCTCCATCCGGTCGCGCGTGCCCTCTTCGCCGAAGATTCCGTACTCCGGGAAGACCGCGCTCAGACGCTCGCGGATCAGCTTTTCCGCCGTCCGGTCGGCCACCGTCACCAGGTCCACATCGCCCTTGTACTCGGTGGCTACACCCTGGGAAAAGAATTCGCGCAGCCGCGCGCCAGCCTCGCGGGCAATGGCCGTAGCCTTGGGAACCCAGACCCACTCTGATGCCAAATTCATGATGCCGCTCCGTTTTCAGCCGAACCGTTCGCTTCCGTAGTTGCAGCCTTCGGGCGGCGCGGGGCCAGCTTGCCTACTTCGGTAATAGAGCGGATCTGATGCTTGTAGATAAACAGGTTGGGCTTGCCCTCACGGGTCAGGCGCAACATTCCCTCGTCGAAGTACTCAATCCATCCGCGCACCTTCTCGCCGTCGCGCATCTGGATCTGGATGTTGACCTGACGGTCGCAGAGAGAGCGCAGGTAGAGTGCCTCGTGGCCGGTTTCGTCCGGCGGAGGCGTCTTGGAAGCATGGCGCCTGGATAAGGAAGGGGACATATTGCCATTTTAGATGCAACACCGGGCCGAGCAAGTTGCAGTTTGTCATACACTATCGAAAAATTGTGCTTCCTGAGGGGAATTTCGCCTGCACCTTGAAAGTGTCCTGACATTCGCCGTCACCCTTAAACTGGCCGGTCTGAGCGCCCACTCCATTCGTTCTCTACCCCAGCACCTGCACCGCTCCCTTGCCAACCAGCTCCTCCACCCGTTCAACCCAGCCGCGATCCGCCGCAACGCTCATTCCCTCCGGCTCCAGGATGACAGCGTACTCGCCCTTTTTCTCCAGGTGCAGCATCACCTTGCCCGGTCCCGGCGCCGCATCCGCCGCGCTCTTCAGGCTCACAAATATATCCTCCGTGGTGCGCTCCACATTGATGCGAATTCGCACCCCCGTAGGCAGCTTCACCTGCACCTCTTCCAGCGCCTGAATCGAATTGATGGCAATCTTTGGCGCGGCGTCCTCGTCGCCCATCAGCGTGCCGCGCACCACGACCGGCGCTTCCATCTTCAACTGATCTGATAGTTTTTCGTAATCCCGCGAAAAACAGATCAGGTCGATCTTGCCAGTCGCATCCTCGAGCGTCGCCTGCGCATAGAGCTTTTGGTCCCGCTTGCTCTTCTGCACGCGCAACCCAAGAATCATTCCCGCCACCCGAATCTCATCCGCCAGGTCCGCCTGCGTACCCCATCGCCTCTCCGGCGGCTTGCGCTCCAGCGCATCGGCCACGGAGATTACTCCCGCCAGATTGCGAAGCTTCTCTGCGTACTTATCCAGTGGATGCCCGGATACAAAGAAACCCAGCACATCTTTCTCATTGGCCAGCCGCTCGCTTTCTTCCCAGTCGGCGGCCTTGGGCAGGTCGTCGCCACCATCCCGCCCCGCCTTCGGACCCTCATCGAAGAGCCCGAATAGGCCGCTTTGTCCCTGCGCGGCGTCCTTCTGCGCCTTCTGTCCCCGCTCCATCGCCTTATCGACTGCGGCCATCAGCGACCCGCGCTTGCCCAGCGAGTCCAGCGCCCCAGCCTTGATCAGCGATTCGAGCACCCGCTTGTTCATCACGCGCAGATCGACCTTCTCGCAAAACTCCCAGAGGCTTTTGAATCGTCCGCCAGCCTCCGCGCGCGCTTTCAGAATTGACTCAATCGCATTGACTCCCACATTCTTCACCGCAGCCAGACCAAAGCGGATCGCCTCTCCATGCGGTGTAAACTGTGCTCCGGAAACCTGCACGTCCGGCGGCTCCACGCGGATGCCCATCTCCTTGCACTCGGCGATATATTTGACGACGTTTTCCGGCTTCGAGGTCTCAGAGGTCAGCAGCGCGGCCATAAACTCCATGGGGTAATGCGTCTTCAGATAGGCCGTCTGATAAGCCAGCAGCGCATACGCCGCCGAGTGCGATTTGTTGAATCCGTATCCGGCAAACTTCTCCATCTGGTCGAAGATTTCGCCGGCCATCTCCTTGGGATGGCCTGCCGCGTCCGCGCCATCCATGAAGCGGTCGCGCTGCTCGGCCATCGCCTCAGCGCTCTTCTTGCCCATCGAGCGGCGCAAGATGTCCGCCTCGCCCAGCGAATAACTTGCCAGCACGTTCGATATCTGCATCACCTGCTCCTGGTAGACGATCACTCCCAGGGTCTCCTTGAGAATCCCTTCAAGCTCAGGCAGCAGATACTCGACCCTGCGCCGTCCCAGCTTGCGCTCGATGAAGTCGTCGATCATTCCGCCCTGGATCGGTCCCGGACGGTAGAGCGCATTCAGCGCCGTCAAATCCTCCACCGTATCGGGTTTGTAGCGGCGCAGCACGTCGCGCATCCCGCTCGACTCAAACTGAAAAATCCCCGAAGTAAGCGCCGCATGAAAAACCTTCTTGTAAGTCTCCTCGTCATTTGGCGGAATCGCTCCAATGTCCAGCTTCTCTCCGCGGGTGGCCTCGATCAGCTTCAGGCAATCGTCAATCACCGTAAGCGTCGTCAGCCCCAGAAAGTCCATCTTCAGCAGGCCCATCTTCTCGATGGCCTTCATGTCGTACGCGGTCACAATTTCGTCATTTTTGGTCTTGGCCAGCGGCACCAGCTCAATCAGCGGACGCGGCGCAATCACCACCGCCGACGCATGAACCCCCGACCCGCGCACCAGCCCCTCCAGTTTTTTCGCCGTGTCGATCAGCTCGCGAATCTGCGCATCCTTCTCGTAAGTCTTGCGCAGCTCCGGCACGTCCTTCAAAGCCTGATCGATGGTGATGCCCACCGTCCCCGGAATCAGCTTGGCGATGCGGTCCACGTCGCCATAGGGCATATCCAGTGCGCGCCCGCAATCCTTGATCGACCCCTTGGCCGCCATGGTGTTGAAGGTGATAATCTGCGCCACCTGCTCGCGCCCATACTTCTTCGTCACGTAGTCGATCACTTCGCCGCGGCGATTCTGGCAGAAGTCCACGTCGATATCCGGCATCTGCTTCCGCTGCGGATTCAGAAACCGCTCGAAGAGCAGCACGTTCTGCATGGGATCGATATTTGTAATCTCCATCGAGTACGCCACCAGCGAGCCGGCTCCCGATCCGCGCCCCGGACCCACTGGAATCCCATGGTCCCGCGCATACTTGATGAAGTCCCACACGATCAGAAAGTATCCCGCGTAATTCATCTCCTCAATGATCTTGATCTCAAATTCGAGCCGCGCATCATACTTATGCACCGGCGAGCGCAGCACCCCACGCGCCTCAAGATCGCGCACCGCCGTCTCCAGCCGCTTCTTATATCCCACGCGGCAAATCTGCTCAAAGTAACTGTTGATTGTGTGCCCCTCCGGCACGTCAAACAACGGAAACGGATCGTCCACCGCTTTAAGTTTGAACTCGCACTGCTCGGCAATCTCCATCGTTCGCCGCAAAACTTCCGGCGAATCCTTGAACAGCCGTGCCATCTCTTCGGCGCTTTTGACAAAAAACTGGTCTGAATCAAACCGGAAGCGCTCTTTATCCTGAAGCTTGGAGCCGGTCTGTACGCACAGCATCACGTCATGCGCGTGCGAGTCATCACCGCACAGGTAGTGCGAGTCATTGGTCGCCACCAGCGGAATATTCAGTTCCTTTTCGAGTCTGAATAACGCCTCATGAATCCTCTTCTCATCATCCAGGCCCTGATCTTGAATCTCTAAATAGAAGTTCCCCTTGCCGAAAATGTCCTCATACTGCTGCGCCACGCTCTTGGCCTTCTCGTAGTTGCCCGCCAACAGCTCCTCGCACAACTCTCCGCTCAGGCAGCCGGAAAATCCAATCAGGCCCTTGGAGTTTTCGGCCAAGTACCGCTTGCTCACGCGCGGCTTGCGATAGAAGCCATGCAGCGAAGCCTCCGAGGTAATCCGCATCAGGTTGCGGTAGCCCTCTTCGTCTTGCGCCAGCACCAGCAGGTGATTATTGTCGTCTCCCTCGCCAGGAGCGCGATGATCTTCTTTCTTCGAGATATAAAGCTCGCAACCTAAAATCGGCTTGATCCCATGTTCCTTCGCCGCATCAAAAAAGTGCACCGCCCCATAGATGTTCCCGTGGTCGGTCATGGCAACAGACTTCTGCCCCACCGCCGCCACGCGTTCCATCAGCTTGGTCAGGTCACAAGCCCCGTCCAACAACGAGTACTCGGTATGCAAATGCAGATGCGTAAATTCAGCCATGGCTAGTTAGATTCTAGACTCGAGTCGGTTCGCAGGCCTGTCAAAAAGCCGGTCGAAATCCCGCACTTCTAAGGAAAAATCCGCCAAATAGAGCGCATGGGCGGGCCAACTTCCAGTGATTAATCCAGATTGAGATTTGGGGTCCCGAGGTTCCGCCTCTCGGGCTTGGGAGTACGGTTAGTACGTATCCTCGCGCCGCAGCCCACAATAATGCAGCACCACCTCGCGCTCGTCAATGTCATAGCGAAAGCGGAATCTCCCCGAGCGCAGCCGGTACTGGCCTTCACCCGCCGGAACCTCTCGCAGCTTCTTAATCGGGTACATTCTGCTTTTGTTGTGCGGGTCCATCGAGAGAATCGAGATCGCTTCTTCAAACCGCTCCACAAGCCCGGGATGCTTGGGCGCCAGCTTCTTCAGCAACCGGTCGAAGTGCGCGGTGGTGAGGACGGTAAACGCGGTTGCGTTCATGGGAGACTATGCCGTCTTGCGGACGGCGCTCCGCTTCAACTCATTCAACAACATCCCGGCGGGTCGGGTCTTGCCGACGGCACGATCTTTGCTACTGGCTGCAATTGAGGCCTTGACCCTGGGGTTGCGTAGTTCAAGATAATCTTCCAGCTCATCAGCCGACATAATACCGATGACGGGAATCCCATCTTTTTCAAGGATGAAGTACTCGTTGCCGTTATGTGCACGCCGGGCAATCTGGCCGAGATTGATGCGCGCTTTTGTGATGGGGAGCCGGTTGATGATGTCCATTGATGGATATTGATTAACCTCAATCAAAGTATAACATGAGGCTGGTGGAGCTGATTTGACCATAAAATCTGGGTGCCCCAGGTACGGGGTCCCCACGGACTCGGGGTCCCCGGCGAGCGGACTTTGCTCGTTGGGGTGAAGGGACAGGTCTTCGTCCGTGGGGTGGAGTTCCCTCGCATTTGGGGACCTGGGAGAACACGAACCCCATGCGCGAAGCGCGGCTGGCCCCACCGCAGGTGGTCAATGCAGAAGTTCAAATCCCGCCAGCCGCAGCGCCTTCTTGTCGAAGGTCAGGGTGCTCTCGCAACCGGACCATTCTCCCAAGGCTCCAATAAGCGCATCGGCAAACGCGCCCCATCCCCGCCTGAGCGAAACCATTGCCGTGAAGACCTGCTGCTCATTTTGAATCCTCAGCGTATCGGCCTGAAGGATTCGCTCTACAGTATCGGCAATCTCCCCATCCTCCAGCGCATACACGCTGCCCAGAACCCACACCGTTTCAGCCATCGTGACCAGGCTGATGAAGCCAGGGTCTTCCAGCGTAAATCGCCGCTCGATGATTTCGGTTGCTTTGGGCGATTGGATCGGGTCATCCTGCGTGAGGTAACGGATGAGAACATTTGTATCGAGTCCGTTCATCGTCCCATCACCGGAATTTTCCGCGATGGATTCCCTTGGACGCGCCGGCCACAACGGCTTCCCGCATCTCAACAAGGGAGGCGGGCCGGCCAAGGGGCGAAGAGATGATGCCCCGCAAAGCCGATGTAGGAAGCTTCGGCAAAATCACCGCGCTACCGTCCGGATGCAGGAAGAACTTCACCCGGTCTCCCGGTTTCAGATGAAGATACTCCCGAATCGCCTTCGGAATGGTTGCTTGTCCCTTGATGCTCAGCGCGGATTCCATAGGATACCTTTACTTATCAATAAAAGTAATACCATGTGGCACGCATAAAGTCAATTTTTGCGCACAAACAGCAGCACTTCCAGGTCGGGATACCACGAATCTCATGGAGCGCCATGTGCCCCTGATCCCTCGCGTTTGGGGACCAGGAGACTCCGAGCCGCAGCATTTGCGAGCGAATAGCGAGCGATTGGCCCCACCGCAGGTGGTTGCAGATAATTAAACGCTCTACGCGCACAATACTCAGTAGGGAAGTAGCACGAAAATGCTGCCGCACAGGGCCAGGCACCAAAAGGCCATAAAAAAGCGCTGTAACTCCTTATCCTGGACGATTTTGCAGGGAACTCCTTTGTTATGACGATTTTACAGCGCAACCCTCCTTGTAAACTCAAGAAAAGAAGGATTTTGCGTCCAAAATAGGGGTGGGGGTACCCCCTCCATAGCACGCGCTTCGAAACACGGGTAGGAGTCCGTGAACCTCATGCTCTAAGTGCGCCCGCTCCACGGCGGGTGCCTCAAATCGTTACGACTTTGTGCTTCGCGATATAGGCAGGGTCGATCTCCACTCCCACGCCGGGGCCAGTGGGAATCTGCAAGACGCCGTTGTCGTCGCTGCGCAGGGTCGACGTGGCGCAGGTATAAGGCAGATCGTTGTTGAATTCCTTGAATTCGTGATAGGAGCCGGAGTTGGGAATCGCAGAAACGAAATGCATCATATATAGATAGCCGAGACCGGTGTTGGAGATGTGCGGAATGCACTGCTTGCCCAGAACGTTCGCCATTCTAGCCACGCGCATACAGCGGACCATGCCGCCGAAGTAGAACATATCTTGCTGCACGATGGAGAGCGCGCCATTGGCAACAAGCCAGCGGAAGTTGTGTGTGCTGGGTTCCTGCTCGCCTCCGGCGATGGGAATCCGCAGCGCGTCCGCGACCTGCTTCGTCTCCTCGTACCAGTCGAAGGGCACCGGCTCCTCGAAGAATGCGTACTTGTACTCCTGCATCAGCTTGCCGATGGGGATTGCCTCGGCGGGAGTGTAGGAACCATTGGCGTCGGCAGAGATCACCATCTCGTCGCCAAAGGTCTTGCGCACCAGCGGAATCAACTTCTCGCTGCGTCCGGCGGGATATTCGGGATGGCTCATGCGCCCGCCCAGCTTGAATTTGATCGCCTTGGCTTTTGAGATGGCCACGTCGCGCTTGATGTGCTCGATGGTTTCTTCCGCGCTGATGTCGCGCTCGCCATTGGCTTGATAGACGGAGATGTGCGTGTTGTAGATATCGCCGATGAGCTGGCCGATGGATTTGCCGGCCATCTTTCCGAACATATCCAGAATGGCGAATTCGATGGTCGCCAGCGGCACCCAGATCGCCAGTCCCTGAGCTTTGTAGTTGCTTTGGTAAACAGTGACTTCTTCGACGAGCGATTCGATGTCGCGCGCATCCTTGCCAATAAAATACGGCTGGATTCGCTTGACAAAGATCGGATAGAGCACCGACATCTGCGCGGAATTGCTGATGGAGATGCCTTCCGCGCCATCTTTTGACCGCACGCGGCAAAGGTAGGAATCCTTATAGTGCAGCAGTTCGAGCGTCTCGATGATGACCGGAGCAGGGAAGAGTTCGCGCTTGAAGACCGGCTGCTTCAAAGCTTCATCGAGCTTTGCATAGCGAGTTTCCAGTTCTTCGGGCCGGATGGTGGATAAGGGTTTGCGCACGGCAGCGCGCGCGAACGACGGTAAAGTGGCGGCTACTCCACCGGATAAGGCGGAGACAAGAAAATTGCGGCGGCTGCCTTTCATCATTTGTATGCTCCTAAGGAGATTATCCAGCAAATCTCTATACAAGTATCTCGCATGGAACAGAGTTTGCATGCTGAGATGAGACCCATTTGCGCGCAAGCTGGATAATGCTAACCTGTTGATAGCGTGCTTTGTATTATGGCCCCGTAGCTCAGGTGGCCCCGGCCCGCAAGGGCCGAACGAGAAGAGCCCGGCAGTTTCCTGAAACTGCCGCGAACAGTTTACGTTGTGGCCCCGTAGCTCAGGTGGCCCCGGCCCGCAAGGGCCGAACGAGAAGAGCCCCGCAGTTTCCTGAAACTGCTGCGAACGATTTGCGTTGTGGCCCCGTAGCTCAGGTGGATAGAGCAGCAGTTTCCTAATGCGTCCATATCCTTAAGAATCAATAAGTTAACTTAACTGAGATGCACTCAAAGTGCTGTAAATCAGCTTATGAAATCTATTGTGTGGGTCGAGTGTGGGTGAGAATAGCGGAAACAATGCAAAGTTTTAGACGGCAATCAGGCAGGAAGTCCTGCGTAGCCACAGTTTGACGAAAGATGTGCGGGTTGAAAACCCATCGACTTTTGATCAGGTAGCTCCCTAAGATGCTTTGGGACACGCTCGCGGGGCTAGCTGAGGCAATCGCATACTGGCTATGATGGGAAGCACTAAAGCCGATGTATATGGCAATACAACCCAGACGCTGTGTACTTCAAGGCTATCCTAGAGCGAAGGTTTTTTATTACATCAGGTTAGCTTCATGATGCACTTTTAGGGATCATTTGATTTATTTATTGAGGTAGTATATTGTATCAAATATGAATATTGACGCAACTAAAGGCATCAAACCTCTGCGCCAGGGGGCCTTGCCATCCGAGATGCGCCGGACCCTGATCGAAGTACGCAAGAAGCGCGGATGGAGCCAGAGGGATCTGACAAGTCGCCTCAGCATCGGCCAGAGGCACATTTCCGGCATAGAGTCGGGAAAGATCGTGCCGCGCTACGACACACTGCTCGAGATCGTCCGCACACTCGATCATGACCTCATCATGGTCCCCCGCGCGCTCATACCACTGGTACAGTCCCTCGTGCACGACCACCTGAAGGACGAGCCGTGCGAAGGCGAGGAACGACCCCTCTACGCCACTCACCGTGACGAAGACAATTCCCAGGAGCCGCGCGATGAAGTTTGATACGAAAAAACTCAATGCGCTTTCGGTCCGCCTGCATGGAAGGCAGATCGGCGTCATCACCCGCCTTGCGGGCGACCGGCAGCTTTTTGCGTTCGAACAGGATTATATAGACAATCAGCACCGCCCGACCTTAAGCCTCTCGTTCAAAGGCAGCACGGGAGGACTGGTGACGAACTTCCGCCCAGTTGGACGCCGTGTTCCGGTCTTCTTTTCCAACCTTCTACCTGAAGGCCACCTGCGCGACTATCTCGCCATGCGCGCGGATGTGGATCCAGAACGCGAATTCTACCTCCTCGCCGTCCTCGGCGCCGACCTGCCCGGCGCGCTTGTCGTTGCGCCGCTTGAGGGCGACGAGCAGCTATCCGAAGCACGCAAAGATCACGATGACAACCATGACGACGGTCAAGGCGGCGAAAAGCCCCTGCGCTTTTCACTCTCCGGCGTGCAGTTGAAATTCTCCGCCATCATGGAAGCCTCCGGCGGCCTGACAATTCCCGCCGGCGGTATGGGTGGCTCATGGATCGTCAAGCTACCTTCCGCACGGTACAAAGCGGTTCCCGAGAATGAATTCGCCATGCTGGAACTGGCCCGGCGCGTCGGCATCTCTGTCCCTGAAAACAAGCTGGTCGATGTCGCCAGCATCAAAGGACTGCCCGAACAGGCCCATACGGTGGAAAGCAAGGCTCTTGCAGTGAAGCGGTTCGATCGCCTGCCGGACGGCAAGCCCGTCCACATGGAGGACTTCGCGCAAGTCTTCGGGGAATTTCCCAACAACAAGTACAAGTACCACAGCTACGCAAATATTGCCGCCGTGTTGTGGGCGGAAATACGCAAATATTGCCGCCGTGTTGTGGGCGGAAATCGGCGAAGACGCCGTGATCGAATTCGTCCGCCGCCTCGTATTTTCCGTCGTCATCGGCAACGCCGACATGCACCTCAAGAACTGGTCCCTTCTCTATCCCGATAGACGCATGCCCGCGCTCTCTCCGGGTTACGACTTTGTTTCGACACTCCCCTATATACCCGGCGACACACTGGCGTTGAGTTTCGGCAACAGACGCAGTCTTTCCGAAATCACACCCGACCAGATGCGCCGCTTTGCCGATACGGCACGTATTCCGTCAAGCCCTCTGTGGAAGATCGCTGTTGAAACGGCCGAGCGCACGGCTGAATCCTGGAAAGCACTTGAACAGGCGGACGTTCTGCCCAAAGACCTAAAGGACTCAATCGGCAGTCAAATTCTAGACGTCGCCACCCGCGTCATCTGACTTGGTAATTTCGTACAATGACTTCGGCTTCCCGCCTAAACTCACTTCTGGCGTCATTTGAAAGTTCTGTTGGCTACTCGCTCCCAGACGTATAAGACACTCGGGGCGTATGCCTAGAGCCTTTACTTTGCGTAGTCTGCGGATTTTGAGTCCTATTTTGGCCCTTTTGCAGGGAGTTGCAGTACGTCGCAATATATAGAATAAACTGCTTATAATGAATTGCTTACGAAGGATTCCACGATGCACCATGTCGCAGAGAATAGCAGAAAAGTCCGGTACAAAGTATCACCAAAAGTATCACCAAAAACCTGCTGTCAAGGGCTGACTTTTCGCAGGCTACACAAATACCCTGAAGAAGCTTCTGCAGATGTTCATCCTAACTATCACTCAGCCGCCCCTTACCCGGATTCCATTCAAGCTAGGCGACCCCCTGGTCACGAAATAACAAACGTCAAACTCTAAGTGCTTTGCTTGGTGTCGCTTAGGGGCTAAAAGACCATTCTATCTTCCCATCAATCGTACCGAAGTTGTACCGAGATTTTCGGACGGACCAGCCCTG
>JBEKFS010000010.1:0-40016 GCA_050013195.1 Occallatibacter sp. | reverse complement strand
TATGCCAATAAAATAATCGAGGGCTTTAGCCCCGGAGGTATTCCGGGTGCCCCATCCTCGCCGCGTACTTGTTTTTGCGGCTAGGGTGGGATATCACATACCATCCCAAGATTTGTCATCCTGAGCGGAGTAGGTCGCGTTCGTTGCGACCTACGCAGTCGAAGGACCTGCGGTTGTTCTTGTTTTTGCCTGTCATCCTGAGCGCAGTCGAAGGACCTGCGGTTGTTCTTGTTTTTGCTTATCATCCTGAACGTAATCGAAGGACCTGTGGTTGTTTTTGCTTTGTATCAGGGCACGACTTCAGTTGTGCCGAATAATGCCCCTAAAATGACGTGGGCTTCAGCCCCTGAGGGAAGATTTTCCGGAGGGAGGCGGGGGTTTCAACCCCCGCATAACGCCGGGTGCCCCTTCCTAGAATCGTTTTGATTCAAGGGTGGGAGACCATAACCTCCCCTGCGATTCCCACATCACATAGCCCGAAGGGCGGTCAGCCCCACCGCACGTGGTGCAGAAAATTACCCTCCATCGGCGCACACAGGAAGAGATAGAGAAAGGGACGAACCCCCTCTCCGATCTATCAGGGATGTCTCCGGCCCGTTCCCTGATCCCTATTCCCTATTCCCTGTTCCCTGTCTCACGCATATTTACGCATAAACGTTCAGGAAGCTCATCCATAATTACGCATAAACACCCCAAAAATCACACCCATATTTACGCATAAGGTTTCTGCGCCATCTCATCCGCCATTCCCACGCCATATGACCCGGAGGGCCGTCAGCCCCGCCACAGGTGGTTTGCAGATAATTACCCTCCGTTGGCGCACAATAGAAGCAGTCAGGAGAGCGGGGTTTTCTAGTCCCTAGTCCCTAGTCCCCGCCTGAAGGGGTACCCCCCACCCCCCCATACCCCCCGGGGGTATCATTATTTTGTTCAAGACCTTGCAGATTATTTCCGCCTATTTTGCCCTTGAAAATAGAGAAATCATATCTAACGTACTTATAATAAACAACATCCAAACACATTCCGCGCAATAATCAGCATCACAAAGAAGCTGTGGATATTTGATTACAATAAAACCATGACACTCAAAGGAAAGATCGTTTTCGTCACCGGAGCCTCGTCGGGCATTGGCGCGGCCACAGCTCTCGCTTTTGCCGCCGAAGGAGCGCGTCTCCTGCTCGCCGCTCGCCGCATGGACAAGCTGGCCGCTGTTGCCGAAGCCGCCATCAAGTCTGGCGCAGAAGCCGTTCACACCTTCAGCCTCGATGTGCGTGACCGCAAAGCCGTCAAGCAGGCCATCGAGAAGCTGCCTGCGGAATGGGCAGCCGTCGACGTGCTGGTCAATAACGCCGGCCTAAGCCGCGGACTGGACAAGCTTTACCAGGGCAACATCGACGACTGGGACGAGATGATCGACACCAATGTGAAGGGCCTGCTCTACGTGACGCGCGCTGTTGTGCCGGGCATGGTGGAGCGGGGCCGCGGCCACGTAATCAACCTGGGCTCAGTGGCCGGCGAAATGACCTATCCAAACGGCGCGGTCTACTGCGCCAGCAAGGCCGCAGAACGCGCCATCAACGACGGTTTGCGCATGGATGTGCTGGGCACGCCGATTCGCGTCACCAGCGTGGATCCTGGAATGGTGGAGACAGAATTTAGTTTAGTCCGCTTCCACGGCGACGCCGAGCGCGCCGCCAAGGTCTACCAGAACATAAAGCCGCTCACGCCGGAAGATATTGCCAATGTTATCGTATGGGCCGCGAAGCAGCCCGAGCATGTAAATATTGCACGCGTCGTCCTGACCACGGTGCATCAGGCCAACGTCCTGCTCTTTCATCGCACAGCGTAGCAGCGGGCGGGGAAAAGCCCGCAAAATGCGGAACCTCTTAGTTTAGTTTCGCGATCTGCCCGTCAATCTGGGCAAGGGCGGCCTCAAGGGCTGCGCGGCGCGCCGGCTGAGAGACCGTTTGATGCAGAATGCTCTCCCGTTGCAGATGAAGCGACTGTTTCTGGCGCTCCTTAACGGTGCGCGCCAGATCGTTCAGGCGCCGGGCATCCTCGCTGACAAAGCCGTCGCCGTGCGCGGCCGCCTGTTGCTGCAAGACAGTTGCCATTTGTTCCTCCACGTATTTACTTTCCCATCCACGAGCCATATCTTCATTCTACGGGGCTTTGGCCGCCTCGCGTCCCGCCAGGTGACGCGGCTCACCCCGAATGCGCTGGAGGACTTCCCATGCACGTCGGTCAGTTTTCGTCGTTTGGCATTGATTCTTTGGAGTTTGCAGAGCGTCCCGCGCCACAGCCGGGCCCCGGAGAAGTGCTGGTTCGTGTCCATGCGATTTCTATCAACTATCGCGATCTCCTGATGATAAAGGGGCTCTACAACCCCAAACTGAAGCTGCCGCGCATCCCCTGTTCAGACGGCGCGGGCGAGGTTGCCGCCGTCGGCCAGGGCGTAACCCGCTGGAAACCGGGTGACCGTGTAGCCGGAATCTTCATGCAGAACTGGCTCGACGGACCGCTCACCCCGGCCAAGTCCAAAGGAGCTCTGGGTGGCGACATCGACGGCATGCTGGCCGAGTGCGTTGTCCTCAGGGATACCGGCCTGGTAAGGTTGCCCGAGCATCTCAGCTACGCGGAGGCCGCCACACTGCCCTGCGCCGCCGTCACCGCATGGAATGCGCTGGCCGCTGGCAGCCTTAAGCCGGGGGCAACGGTCTTGATTCTGGGAACCGGCGGCGTCTCCATCTTTGCCCTGCAACTGGCGCGGCTGATGGGCGTGCGCGTACTGGGAATCTCTGGCTCCGTTGCCAAACTGGAGTGTGCCCGCTCGCTCGGCCTGGACGCCGGCCTCAACTACCGCGATACCCCCGCCTGGGATCGCTGGGCGCTGGAGCAGACCGGCGGCGAGGGCGTGGACCTGGTAGTCGAGGTAGGCGGCGTGGGCACGCTACCCCGCTCACTCGGCGCCATTCGCATGGGCGGCGTCATCGCCCAGATCGGCGTGCTTGCCGGCTCGGCCGAACCTCTGCCGCTCGCTCTCATCCTCCACAAACAGGCCCGCATCCAGGGTATTTACGTAGGCTCGCGCAAGGATTTCGAGGAGATGAACAAGGCCATCACCCTGACCGGCCTACGCCCTGTCGCTGAGAGCTACCCCTGGTCACAGGCCCGCGAAGTCATGGCCCGCATGGAAGCAGCCTCGCACTTCGGCAAGCTGGTGCTGACGGTGGAGTAAGCGCCGCTGATGGTTGTGTATTATTGCAGAAGATTGAGAACGCGCGCATCCCCATCTGTGGCCTTGAGGCTGTCGTTATGTGCGCGGGTCGAATTCCTTCAAGACCGCCTCTGTCTGTGAGCTGCGAAACTTATCCAGTCGCTGTGCGACCGCCTTGTCCCCCAGCGCCAAAATCGCCGCGGCAAAAAGTCCAGCATTTTTCGCGCCCGCCTCCCCAATTGCAAACGTCGCCACGGGAATTCCAGCGGGCATCTGAACGATCGACAGCAGCGAGTCAAGACCATTCAGCGCGCTGCTCTTCATCGGTACGCCCAGCACTGGCAGACTCGTCTTGGCCGCCACAAATCCCGCCAGATGTGCCGCACCGCCCGCCCCCGCAATAATTACGCGCAGCCCATGCGCCCTTGCACTCTCGGCATACTGTATCGCTCTATCAGGAGTGCGGTGCGCTGATATAACTTGCGCTTCATACGCGATGCCAAGCTCGTCAAGCACCTTGGCCGCCGCTTCCATCGTTGGCCAATCAGACTTCGAGCCCATAATGATCCCAACGTCGACTTTTTTATTCGCCTTCGCCATCACATCCTCCACGCCTGCAACACTTCCACAAATGCGGCCTGCTCCAACGCCTCTACGCGGTGCTTTAACTTCTCAGCGGTATCTCCTGGCAGCACGGGGCAATGCTTCTGTAAAACGATCGGGCCGCCATCAACTTCTTCAGTAACCTGGTGAATCGTACACCCAGTCTCGCTCACGCCCGCGGCCAGCACTGCTTCATGCACCCGCATATTCATTAGCCCGCCAAACGCAGGCAGCAGCGACGGATGAACATTCAACACTCTTCCCCGCCACGTCTCAACAAACTGATCGGATACGATGCGCATATAGCCGACCAGCAGCACCAACTCCGCTCCAGCTTCGCGCAACGCCTCACTCACTTGCCGGTCATAGTCCTCGCGCTTCAATCCTGCTGGATTGAGAAACAACGCGCGAATTCCATGCCTCGCAGCTCGCTCAAGGATTGGAGCTGTCTGCTTGTCCGACACAACCAGCACGATCTTGACATCGAGCAAGCCCTCTGCAATCGCATCGAGAACCCCTTGTAGTGCCGTCCCGCGAGTTGATCCAAGAACACCGACCTTCAGGCTCATGCCGATCGCACCGCCTTCCTATGCTCCACGCGCCGGGCAATTGATGGCCCCGTTCCAATATCCGCGCGATGAAAAAACGGTCCTGGAATCTGGCTTACAACTCGCTCGCACAGAGCTTCCGCTTCGGCAATCGTCGCGGCGGTTCCGACAACCGCGAGAGTACGCGAGCCGGTCGCAATTAACTTTCCGTTCTGTACATCGACGGCGCTCAGATAGACTGTGACTCCCTCGGGCAATTCCGCCGGCAGCAGCACGACATCACCTTTGCGCGGATTGTCTGGATAGCCCTCCGGCACGACGTACTTGCAGACGCTGGCTTTAGGCGCGAAACTCACCGCGCAGCCAGCCAATGTTGTGTCCACAATCGCGCAGCAGATCTCCGCAAAATCCGTTTCCAGCAGCGGCAACAGATTCAGCGATTCAGGGTCGCCGAAGCGGGCGTTGTATTCAATCAGCTTCACACCATCCTTAGTGGCCATGAATCCGCCATAAAGAATTCCCTTGTACGGCGCACCGCACTCCTTGGCCAACGCCTCGGCGACTCGCTGACTGATCTCCTGCGCCGACGCAATGTCAGCATCCTCCAGAAATGGTAGCTTGTGATCCGCCGCCGTGTAGGTTCCCATGCCCCCTGTATTCGGACCTTTGTCGCCTTCGTATGCGCGCTTGTGGTCCTGCACCGCGGGCATGTGTCGTAATGTCTTGCCATCGCAGAAGCTCATCAGCGAAAACTCTTCGCCCTCGACCTTCTCTTCGACGACAAAGGAATGCCCGTGAGCAACAAGTTCCCGACAGAACGTAAAGCTGTCTTCGAGTGATTGCAGATGATCGCCGCAGACCTTTACTCCCTTTCCGCCAGCCAGGCCGTCATCCTTGATGACATGCCGATTCGCAAAACGCGCGAAGACTTCTTCGAGCCCATCGAGTGACGCGAAGCGCTGAAAGAACGGATTGCCCGGAATTTTGTACTTCGCCAGCAACTCGCGCGTAAAACCCTTGCTCGATTCGATGCGCGCCAGGCTCTGCGTCGGGCCAATGACAGGAATCTTCACCGCCCACAGCGCGTCCGCAACTCCCGCCGCCAGTGGAGCCTCCGGGCCGATCACAGCCATCGTTGCACGCTGCTCGCCAGCGAACGCGACCACCTCTGCCGGGTCCGTAATGCTCCCAATTCCATAGGCGGAACACAGTCTCACGATGCCTGGATTGTGCGCTCCGCTGAAGCAAACCAGCTTTGGCCGCGGCGACGAGCGCTCGAGCGCTGCTGCAATCGCATGCTCGCGCGCTCCCGAACCAACGATGAGAATCGTCTCGGTCATTTTGTCAAACTCGCCAGCACGGTTGCTTCCAGTGGTCGCAGGTCCGGCTCAAATGCCATCCCTGTTATTTTCTCAAACAGTTGGATGTATCTCGCCGCAAGCTCCGCGATCAGATCGTCCGGCGGCGTCGGCAGCACGGCGTCCTTGTACGGATCGCAGCGCTCGCGGAACCACAGCCGAAAGAACTCCTTATCGATCATGTTGGGTTCCTGCCCCGCCGCCAGCCGCTCTACATAGCTGTCGGCCAGCCAGTAGCGGCTTGAATCCGGCGTATGGATCTCATCAATCAACAGAATCTCGCCATCGCTCGCCACGCCAAATTCATATTTTGTATCTACCAAAATTAGCCCACGCTCGGCGGCAATCTTCTGGCCGAACTCAAATAACGCAAGCGCCTTAGCCGAAGTAAACTCCCATTGCTCCGCCGTCAGCCAGCCTTCTGAGACAACCTCATCTGGCGTAACCGGCCGGTCGTGAGTCTTCTCCTTGGTTGTGGGCGTGATGATGTTCTTCGCAAGACGCTCGTTTTTCTTCATACCCTCGGGCAGCGCATGACCGCAATAACTCCGCACGCCTTGCTGGTACTGTGTCCAGATCGATGTATCGGTTGACCCCGTCATATAGCCGCGCACCACGAACTCGATGGGCAGCACAGTGCATTTACGCGCGATCAGTGCATTGGCATGCGGGCTGGCAAGCGCGTGGTTGCCGATGATACCGCGCGTCTGCTCAAACCAATACAACGACGTGCGATTCAGCACTTGTCCCTTGAATGGAATCGCGCCCAGCAGGCGATCGAAGCCGCTCTGCCGGTCGGTCGTCACCAACAGCAGGCGTCCATCAGCCATCTCATACGTGTCGCGAACTTTGCCCACGTATTTCTCAGTCAGAGTCTTCGCCGTCAGCGGCAGATCGGTCGCCGTCAGGCAGTGTGGAATCGCATCGAGCAGTACCTGTCGTTCCATTTCAATTCACCCCGCTAAAACGCACTCCTGTTGCATTTGCCTCCACGCTCCCCAGCTCCCAGACACGCAGCGTAGTCGATCCCGCTATTGCAGCCGCCAACTCGCCCTGCAATCCCGGCGGTCCAATCAGCACCAATCCCACGCCCATGTTGAAGGTGCGATGCATCTCAAGATCGTCGATATTTCCCAGCCGCTGCATCAGCGCAAAGATGGGCTGCGGCGTCCACGTAGCGCGATCAATCACAACTCCCAGCCCGTCCGGCAAAATGCGCGGCACATTCTCCACCAGCCCACCGCCGGTTATATGCGCCATGCCCTTAACCGAAATTCCAGCACCGAGAATATTTTTAACTGGCACAACATAGTTTGTATGGGGCGCGAGCAGCGCATCCGCTATCGATTTTCCGGCAAGCTCCTGGGGCTGCGCATCAATCGCATAGCCGCCAATTTCGAAGATCAGCTTGCGCGCCAGCGAGAATCCGTTCGTATGCAAACCACTTGAGTTGATCGCGTACAGCACATCGCCCGCAACGATGTTCGCGCCGGTCAGCAAGCGCTCACGATCAACCACACCTGTCACAAAACCAACCACATCCAAGTCGCCCTCCGCATACACCGCGGGCATCTCTGCGGTCTCTCCGCCCACCAACGCAATGCCTGCCTCTATGCACGCAGCGCTCATCCCGCGCACCAGCGCTTCGACGATCTTCGGCTCTGTCTTATGAAAGCCCAGGTAGTCCAGAAAGGTAAGCGGCGTCGCTCCCATCACCACGATATCGCCCGCGACGGCAGAGACCAGATCGTGGCCCAGCTCTTCATAACGGCCAGCCATCACCGTCACCTTGCTCTTGGTGCCAACGCCATCCGTACTCTGCACCATCACTGGATCCTTCAAGCCCTTTAGTGCATCGCCAAGGGCGAAAAGCGCTCCAAAGGAACCCAGCCCGGTAAGCACCGCCGATGGATGCTGCTTATGGGTTTCGGCCACATGCGACTTGATGCGCCTCACCGCTTCGTTGCCGGCCTCAATGTCCACTCCCGCGGATTTGTAATCCACCTTCGAACTCACGCTCTCTCCTACCCAACCCAATTGCGCGCATTATCAAACATCCGCTGCCACGGGCTGTCCTTTGGCGCGTGCATCTTGTCCCGTATCCAGGTGTGCTGCACGCCCAGAAAGACGCGCTCCGGATGCGGCATCACAATCAGCGTGCGTCCATCCTCGCTACTCAATCCCGCAACACCCTGCACGGAGCCGCTTGGGTTCAGCGGGTAATGCTCGGTGACCTTGCCATACGTATCAATGTAACGCAGCGCCACCCGAGAGTCCGGCGCGATGCTGTTCACGTGACCTTCGCCATGCGCAGTCACAATAGGAACGCGCGCACCGGCCATGCCCTCGAAGAACAGCGATGGAGACTCTTGAATCTCCACCATACACAGCCGCGCTTCGAACCGCGCCGAAACATTTCGCCCGAAATGCGGCCAGCTCGCGGCTCCGGGAATAATCTCGCGCAACTGCGCCATCATCTGGCAGCCATTGCAAACACCCAGCGCAAAGCTGTCCGCGCGCGCAAAAAACTCCGTGAACATCTCCTTCAGCCGGTCATTGAAGAGGATTGTCTTCGCCCACCCGCTGCCCGCTCCCAGCACGTCGCCATAGGAAAACCCGCCGCATGCAGCCAGTCCTCGGAACTCAGCAAGGTCCACGCGCCCGGTCAGTAGATCGCTCATATGCACATCGACGGCAACGAAGCCCGCGCGATCAAACGCTGCGGCCATCTCGACTTGCCCGTTCACACCCTGCTCGCGCAGAATAGCAACCCGCGGTCGCGCAGTATGCACAAATGGAGCATTCACACGCTCCGCCAAATCGAACGGTACGCTCACTGATAGTCCGGGTATCTCCGCGTCTTGCAGCAACGAGAACTCCTGCCGCGCGCTCTCCGGGTTATCGCGCAGCGACTGGATATGAAAACTCGTCTCCGCCCACATCGCATGCAGCGCAGTGCGTGTGTTGCGATAGGTGACATGGCCGCCGCCACGAATCACGATTTCGTTGCCCGGAACACCACGTCCAACCACCCGCACCGCTACGCCGGCATCGTTGAACCGCGCAAGCACCTTGGCGACATCCTTCGCCGCAACCTGCACCACCGCACCCAGTTCTTCGCTGAACAGCTCTGTCAGGCCTGCAGCCGGCAAATCAATCTCCAACCCCAGCCGCCCGGCAAAGGCCATCTCTACCAGCGTCACAAACAACCCGCCATCGCTGCGATCATGATAAGCCAGCAGTTTTCCCTCGCGGTTGAGTTGCTGCATCGCGGCGAAGAATGCCTTCATCACCTCGGCTGGGGGTGCATCCGGAGCCTCGTTTCCAATCTGTCCGTACACCTGCGCCAGACACGATCCTCCCAGCCGATTTTTTCCCTTGCCAAGATCAATCAGAATCAGCAGCGCATCGCTTTCGCACAACTGCGGCGTCAGCGTCCGGCGCACATCACTGACCGGCGCAAACCCCGACACGATGAGCGACATCGGCGAAACCACAGTTTTTGTCGCGCCGCCGTCACCGGCCCACTTCGTCTTCATCGACATCGAGTCTTTGCCCACCGGAATCGTCATTCCCAGCGCCGGGCAAAACTCCATTCCCACCGCATGAACGGCGTCGAAGAGCTTCTGATCCTCTTGCCCCTCGCCCGCCGCCGCCATCCAGTTTGCCGAGAGCTTGATGTCGCCGAGCCTGCCAACCTGCTCGAGTCCAATCGCTGTGCCTGCCAGATTGGTGATCACCTCACCGACGGCCATGCGCGCCGATGCTGCCGCATCGATCACCGCCAGCGGCGATCTCTCGCCGACTGCCATCGCCTCGCCCCACAAAGACCCGTACGCGCCCAGCGTGACCGCGCAGTCGGCCACTGGAACTTGCCATGGCCCTACCATTTGATCCTGCACCACCATTCCCGTAATGCTGCGATCGCCGATAGTGATTAAAAATGACTTGGACGCAATCGTGGGAAGGCGCAGCAGCCGGTTCACTGCGTCCGCAATGGTTATGCCCGTAACATCGAGCGGTGTGGCGGCAATTTTCGTCCGCGCAAATTCGCGGTCCATCTTGGGCGGTTTTCCAAAGAGCACGTGCAGCGGCAGGTCGATGGCTTTTCCGGGCGCCGCATGATCGCTTAGTGTGAGATGCGGCTCCTTTTCCGCCGTTCCAATTACGGCGAACGGACACCGTTCACGCTCGCAGATGGCCGCAAACATTGACAGATTCTCCGGCGCAATCGCCAGCACGTAGCGCTCCTGTGCCTCATTGCACCACGCCTCCAGCGGACTCATCCCCGCCTCGCCGCGCGGAATCGCATTCAAATCGAAACTTCCGCCGCAGCCGCCGTCCTTGACCAGCTCAGGAAACGCATTCGACAATCCGCCAGCGCCCACATCGTGAATAAACGCAATCGGATTCGTCTCGCCGCGCTGCCAGCAGCGGTCGATGACCTCCTGCGCACGGCGCTGCATCTCCGCGTTATCGCGCTGCACGGAAGCAAAATCCAGATCGGTATTACCGCTGCCCGCGCTGCTGGAAGCCGCGCCTCCGCCAAGCCCGATCAGCATCGCCGGACCGCCCAATGCAACCAGAGCATAGCCGGCCTTGATGGCACTTTTCTCGATATGCTCCGCGCGTATGTTTCCCAGCCCGCCCGCCAGCATGATCGGCTTGTGATACCCGAAGACCGTGCCTTGTGCATCAGCATTCACGATCGACTGCTCATACGTGCGGAAGTATCCGGCTAGTGCCGGCCTGCCGAATTCATTGTTGTACGCGGCCGCGCCCAGCGGCCCTTCGATCATGATGTCCAGCGGCGAAGCAATATGCGCAGGCCGCCCATACGCTCGCTCCCACGGCTGTGGCGCTTGCGGCAGATTCAGATTCGACACCGTAAATCCGCACAACCCGGCCTTCGGCTTTGCTCCGCGTCCGGTCGCACCCTCATCGCGAATCTCGCCGCCCGATCCCGTCGCTGCCCCGGGCCATGGCGAGATTGCAGTGGGATGATTGTGCGTCTCCACCTTCAGCAAAATGTGTATATCTTCTTCGTGATAGGCGTATGTCGCGTCAGCCGGCTCAGGAAAGAACCTTCCGCCGCGCCCGCCGCGAATCACCGCCGCATTGTCGCGATAAGCCGAGAGCACATCCTCACCCGATACTTCGTTGGTATTGCGAATCATTTGGAACAGCGATCGCGGCAGCTTCACCCCATCGATCGTCCAGCTTGCATTGAATATCTTGTGGCGGCAATGTTCGCTGTTGGCCTGCGCAAACATATACAACTCGACGTCGGTGGGATTGCGGTTGAGCCGCGTAAACTCCGCGACCAGGTACTCGATCTCGTCGGAGGCAAGCGACAGTCCCAGCTCGCGATCCGCCGCGGCAATCGCCGCCGCGCCCTGGCCGAGCACGTCAATATGTCCGAGTGCCTTCTGTTCCCGAGGCGCAAACAGTGCCTGCAACTCATCGGCGTTCTCAAAAAACACGCTCTCAGTCATGCGATCGTGCAAAGCCCCGGCCAGCGCCCGGAGATCCACAGCGCCGGAAGAAACGATATTCACCACGCGCGCGCGCTCAATCCGCTCAATCGCCCCAAAGCCCGTATTGTGCAGTATGTCGGTCGCTTTGCTCGACCACGGCGACTGTGTCCCTACGCGCGGCGTAATCCACACGCGCTGGCTTGCCGCGCTCACCGCGCTTGCGCCCAACAACTCAGCCAGCCTCTGGTGATCGACCCCACTCGCTGACTCATTATGCAGTAGCAGTAAATATAGATACGACGCCTCGACTGCGGTCACGCCGGCATCGATTGCGCGCAGACGAGTGGCCAGCCGCGCAGCCTCAAACTCCGTCAGCGCAGATGGTCCGGGCAGTACCCGCACAGTCCTTCCGTTAAAGGTGCGCGGAGAGATTTCTTGTGATGTAGCTTGCGACATCTTCTGTGTGTTTAGCAGCGTCGTTCCGTTTTTGTTCCAACGTGTTGAGGTACGCTTCCGTGATATCTCCGGTGACATAAATTCCATCGAAGATGGCCGTGTCGAAGTGTGTGAGCCCGGGTGCCGCTTCGGTAATTGCCTCTTTCAAATCTTCCAGGTCCTGGAAGATCAGCTCGTCGGCTCCAATATCTCTTGCCAGTTCCTGCACGTTCCGTCCGCTGGCAATCAGCTCCGATCGCGCTGGCATATCGATTCCATAAACATTCGGGAAGCGCACTGGAGGCGCAGCCGAGCAGACATAGACCTTCTTTGCGCCCTGCTCCCGCACCATCGCGATAATTTCTCGGATCGTAGTGCCGCGCACAATCGAATCATCGACCAGCAGCACGTTCTTTCCATAAAAAAACTTTGGGATCGGGTTCAGCTTGCGGCGTACCGACTGTTTGCGCTGCGCCTGCCCGGGCATGATGAATGTTCTGCCCACATAGCGGTTCCTCACCAGCGCATCGCGATAGGGAAGGTTCAACTGCGTCGCAATCTCCTGCGCCGCCACCCGGCTAGTCGATGGAATCGGAATCACCACATCGATTGGCAGATGTGCCCACTCCCTCTTGATCTTCACCGCAAGCTTCGTCCCCATGTTGATGCGGCACTGATAGATCGATGCGCCATCCACCACCGAATCCGGCCGCGCCAGATAAACGAACTCGAAGACGCAAGGTGTCTTTTCATGCGCCTGCGGACTCACATTCCGGTGGACTGTGCCCTTCATATCAACAAAGATCACCTCGCCCGGTGCAAGGTCGCGGTCCAGCTCAAACCCGCCCCCTTGCAGCGCCACGCTCTCCGAGGCAATCATGTACTCAGCCTCTTTGCCCTGGCCTCGGCTACCGAACACCAGTGGCCGAATGCCATGCAGATCACGGAACGCAATAATGCCCACGCCGGCGACCATCGCGATAGCCGCATACCCGCCCTTGCATCGCCGGTGTACCTCTTCCACGGCTGCGAATACGTCGTGTTCGGTGGGTTTGACTGCGCCTCGCCGGGCCATCGCATGCGCAAAGACGTTTAACATCACCTCGGAATCGGAACTGGTGTTCAAGTGCCGCATATCCGTTTGGAATATGCTTTCCACGATCTCCGAGACGTTTGTCAGGTTGCCATTGTGCGCGAAGATGATTCCATACGGCGAGTTGACGTAGAACGGTTGCGCCTCAGCCACTGATGAGCACCCCGCAGTTGGGTACCGCACATGCCCGACGCCCATATCGCCCAGCAATCGCGCCATATTGTCCGCTTTGAAGACATCCGTGAGCAGGCCATTCCCTTTTTCGAGGTAAAACCGGTCCTTAAAGTATGTCGCAATGCCCGCGGCATCCTGGCCGCGATGCTGGAGCATGGATAGGCTTTCATAGAGAACCGAGCTAACTGCACTATGCCCGAAGACGCCGACAATACCGCACATGGTGCCTCACTGTCTGGCTGGTGCCGGAGTGCCTTCGTGTTCGCCACGAACTCCTTCGGCGGAAGTAAAAGAAGCTGGAGTTGCCTGTTACCCTCAGCACATTCAGGTTTCGGTCCAGAGTTAAGGATTCAGCGGAGCCGTATTGACCAGGCCCTCCGACCCAATGCCGGTCAATAAAAATGCTCTCTTTAATCATCTCCTATTCGGATGAGGAAAAATCGTACATAATTCCGGGAAGAAAAAGATTTGCAGATTGAGAAAGCCGCCCTTACACCACCAGACCACTCACTCGACATAAAAAGTCAAACCTGTGATTATAATCCGCCCAAAGGAACAATCCAGCACACGTTTGCAACGAACCGAGGCCCAATGTGATACCGGATCACACAGAAATCAATACGCTATACTATGCGCATAGGGTGAATGGCCAATGCTCTCTGAGCCGTTTTTTGCCCCAGCAAGGTCCAGCCTGGACTACTTTGTGCGCGCCACGCTCGGTCTCTTCACCGAGATGACTCATGCTTCCCAAAAACATCCAGCCAAAACACACATTAGAGATCAAGGGGAAGGCGCATGAGCTATGAGACAAGGAGCCGCGAGATCGCAGACGCTTTGATCGCGATTGCTGGTGTTGGCTTTCTGCCTGCTGCGCCAATCACCTTTAAATCAGGTATCAAGTCGCCGGTTTACTGCGACAATCGGCGGTTTCCGTTTTGGCCTGAGCAGTGGGCGAAAGTGATTCGCGGCTTTGAAGCTTTGATTGCCGAACGAAAGATTTCAGTGGATATTGTTGCGGGCGTTGAGGCTGCCGGGATCCCGCATAGTGCGGCACTTGGATTTTCGATGCACTTGCCATCAGTATTCATTCGAAAAGAGCTGAAGGAGCACGGCACAAAGAAGCGCGTCGAGGGCGGCGATGTGACAGGCAGACGGGTTGTATTGATCGAGGATCTGGTGACAACCGGTGGCAGCAGCATCGCGGCGGTCGAGGCTCTGCGCGCCGAGGGCGCCGTTGTCAGCGATTGCCTGGCCATCATCAGCTACGGCTTCCCGGAGGCCGCGGAGAGGTTTGAGAGAACAGGCGTCCGGCTTCATGCGGCAACGACGTTTCAAGCGGTACTGGAGAGCGCGATGGAGAGCAGGATGATCGATGAGGCGGGCGCGGCGGTGGTGCGCGACTGGCTGCGGGAACCGCATTCGTGGGCTAAACGGCATGGTTTCGAATAGAGGACTTGTGAACGCTGCTATGCAAAAGTTCGACCGGCGAGTTGATGCAGTGGGATCACTGCTGTGCGTTGGGTTGGATCCTGAACTCAGTCGCATTCCAGCGCGCTTCCGGGGCGAAGAGTGGCCGTTGTTCGCCTTCAATCGGTGGATTATCGAGCAGACACATCCTTATGCTGCCGCGTACAAGCCCAATATGGCGTTCTATGAGGCTCGAGGAGCGCAGGGAATCGCGGAACTCGAGTTGACGATGAAATATCTGCGCGGCGAGCATCCTGATATCCCCACCATCTGCGATGCAAAACGCGGTGACATTGGAAATTCAAATCGCGGGTACGTGGCTTCCATCTTCGATACGATGAGTTTTGATGCCGTCACACTGCACCCTTATCTTGGCAAAGAAGCGCTTGCTCCGTTTCTGGAGAGACGCGACAAAGCGTGCATCATCTTGTGCCGGACCTCGAACACCGGGGCGGGCGAGTTTCAGGACCTGGAGTCTGACAGCAAGCCTTTGTGGGAGACAGTCGCGTTGCACGTAAGCACAGAGTGGAATGTCGCAGGCAACTGCATGTTGGTTGTTGGGGCCACCTGTCCGGAAGAGATGAAGAGAATTCGTGCGATTGCGCCGGCGATTCCTTTTCTTGTGCCGGGAGTGGGCGCGCAAGGCGGCGATGTTGTGGCGGTTGTTTCCGCAGGTCTGAACGCGCAGGGCAAGGGGCTTTTGATCAGCAGCTCGCGGGGGATTCTTTTCAGTGACGATCCCGCGGCTGCGGCGCGTGATCTGCGCGATGAGATCAACGCTTCGAGAAAGGCTGCCCATGCTGCGCGTTGAAGGAAGGATCGCCAATCATGATCGCGAGTTTGAGGGCGCGATAGAAATCAATACTAATACCGGCCTGATTGAGCGCGTGGGGCCAAGAACGGGAAAAAGCGATCTTGATCTTGGCGGCCAGATTATTTTCCCCGGCTTTGGCGATCTGCATATTCACGCGCGGGAAGATGCAAGCCAGTTGCATGTATATCAAGAGGATTTTTCAACTGTCTCCGCCGCGGCCATCCATGGTGGTGTGACGCATGTTGCCGACATGCCGAATAATCCTGTCGCGCCGGTGGACGATGCAAGGTATGCGGAAAAAGAAAAAATGACGGCTAAATCGGCCGTGCATGTGACGCTGTATGCGGGAATTGGGCCGGACACCAGCCCCCTTATGCGGCATGTGCCCTACAAGGCGTTCATGGGGCCGTCGGTAGGGGATTTATTTTTTACTTCGCGGGAGCAGCTTGAAGGCGTGATCGCGAAGTATCGCGGCAAAAATGTCAGCTTCCACTGCGAAGACCCTGCGATTTTGCATGAGAGCAAGGGCGCGACGACCCATGAACAGCGGCGACCAGCCAAGGCTGAAATTGCGGCGACCGAGTTTGCGCTAGCCCTGATTGAGCGATACGACCTGATCGGCAAGCTGTGTCATTTTTCAACGAAGGGCGGCCTGGAGAAGATTGCTGCCGCCAAGACGAGGGGCGTTCGTGTAACGGCCGAGGCCGCTCCACACCACCTGTACTTCGACGATACCATGCTGACGAAAGAGAATCGTCTGTGGTTGCAGATGAACCCGCCGCTGCGTGGCAGAGAAGACAGGCTGGCACTGATCGCGGCGCTGCGCGAGGGGCTGGTGGACTATCTTGCCACGGATCACGCCCCCCATACTCCCAAGGAAAAGATGTGTGGCATGAGTGGCGTGCCCCACCTTGACACCTATGGAGCGTTTGCAACTTGGTTGATGGCGGAGCACGGGTTCTCTGCCAGGGATATTGCGCGCACCTGCGCTTACAATCCGGGTTCCTTTGTGAACGAGTTTCTGCCTCCGGAATTCGGAAAAGGTTATGGCGTAATCAAGTTGGGATATTTCGGTTCGCTCACCATTCTCAATCCGGACGCGCCAACCGTAGTTCGGCGCGAAGAGATGAAGACGAAGTGTGGCTGGTCTCCGTTTGAGGGATATACGTTGCCTGGCCGCGTGACCTACACCGTGCTGGGAGGAAAAGTTTACCCGGCAAGTTGAGGAGGGTTGTCCTGATGGAAAAGCTCAAGCACGTGATCAGCACGCGGCAGTTCGACGATTCGGAGTTCCTGCTGGGGCTCTTCGAGTCGGCGAATCGAATGGAGCGCGATGACGTCTTTCGCGCATTGACAGGTCCGTTGCGTGGCCGGATTCTCGCCACGCTGTTTTTCGAGCCGAGTACACGAACGCGGTTTTCGTTCGAGGCGGCGATGCAGAAGCTGGGCGGCGGCGTGCTGTCCGCGGAAGACGCTCGCGACAATTCTTCAGCGACCAAGGGCGAGAGCATCGGCGATACCATTCGCGTGGTGAGCGGGTATGCCGATGTTATTGCGATCCGCCACTATGAGGAGGGGACGGCTGAGGAGGCGGCGAGAAATTCTCCGGTGCCCATCATCAATGCGGGCGATGGCGCTGGAGAGCATCCGACCCAGGCGCTGGCCGACATGTACACCATCAAGAAAGAGCTTGGCTGGTTAAGCGGATTGCGTGTCGTGCTGGTTGGCGACCTGCTGTACGGGAGAACAATACACTCCCTGTTGCCGTTGCTTTGCCTATACAAAGATGTGACGATCGATCTGATCTCGCCATCGCAGTTGCGTCTGCCCCTGCAGTACCGCGAGTATCTGACCAGGAAAGAGATTCCATTCCGCGAAGGCGAGAGGCTTGAAGGAGTCATTGAGCAGGCGGATGTTGCCTATATCACGCGCGTGCAAAAAGAACGATTTGCCTCGCAGGAAGAATATGACGCGGTCAAAGATGTGTATGTGATCAATGCGGAGACGGCAAACCGGATGAAGCCGCAGGCCATCATCATGCACGCCTTGCCGCGCGTTAACGAGATCGCCCCGGATGTGGACGCAAATGCCCGGGCCGCTTACTTCCGTCAGGCGAAGAATGGCTTGTATATCCGCATGGCATTGCTGAAATATCTTCTGTCCTAGAAACTGGCCGGGTCACTTTCCGATTTAGAAAGAGGAAAACGCGACAGTCGTCAATATCCATGCAGCTTTCAGAAAACGCGCCCGCTCTGGAGTCACACTGGAGACACAAAAGCCTTGTTAAAGGCGAGCATGGGTTCTGAACAGTACCATTTGATCAATTCTCTTAAAACATGATCATAAGTTCGTTGTGAACTTGGTGACGTCAGGCTGTTCAATACGGCTGACTTCGATTGCTCAAGGTCCGGGAGCTTCAGAACATGTTTGGGTGTCCGTCTGCGTTTCATCTTGCTCTCTGCCATGGAAACGGCCTCCAATCGCCGTGGCAAACAGCTTGATCCAGTTCGCTGCCTGGGTCTATCGCACATTGGGATGTTTATGAGAGTTCTCCCGGCAGGGCCCGGATTAGTACGACCGAAGGTCATGTGGATGAGCACTATGGACTCAGGAAATGTAGTTTCACACACGTATTACTCACCCGTGATATCGAAACATGGCCATTCAGGAGTGGTTTAGTAGTTCCATGAACGGTAAGTCTGCAAAAACCCCTCATTTGCGAGCCATATATCCGGCAAAACAATAATTCTTCCTATCCTACTTTTGGCTGATTCATATCGTAATCGAGCAAGTGTAGGATTCTTTCGATTCAGAAATCTTCATTCCAATCGACTTGGCAATGGCCAATAGGGAGGGAAATGGGGAATTCTGAACAGTCACGGCGCGGTAAGCGGGCGAGGGATTGTAAACGAATTCAAAGGCAGGGAAAGAAGCTTACAATCGCAACAACTCGCTCAACGCATCGCCAGGAACTTACATTCAGGAGGCTGTTGTGAGATTCATCCATGCAAAATATGTGTGTGCACTGCTGTTAGTTATCCTCATTGGCTTGGCCGGTATCGCTTATGGACAAGGCACCAGCGCCAGCTTGACGGGCAACGTCACCGATCCAGCCGGTGCGGCTGTGGCCGGAGCGACGATTACTGTCACCAACATCGACACAAACTTTACGCAGTCTGCCAAAACTGACGGTGTGGGAACGTACCTGGTCAGGCCCTTGCCGATCGGCAATTACACGCTAACCATCGAGGCCGCCGGCTTTGCCCGCTATGTGCAAAAGGGCATCATCCTGACGGTCAATCTGGCCGCAACGCAGGATGTGCGCCTCAAGGTTGGCGCGGGCAAGGCAGAGACTATCTCCGTCACAGCCGATGCCGAGCTGATCAACACCTCCTCGGCCGAACTGGGATCGACGGTCAATGAAGCAGCCATCTCCCAGCTGCCGCTTGACGGACGCGATCCTTCGAGTCTGGTTCTGCTGGCGCCCGGCACCGTCAACGTTTTGAATCACGGCGGCGAAGGCATCCAGACCGGCTTCTCCTTTCCGACCGAGGCCGGCGCCAGCGCCGCCGGCGGCCGCCAGGGCAGCACCTTCTATATGCTCGACGGCGTCACCAACATGGACAACTACGACCTGCTGACCTCGCCATTCCCGAACGCCGACGCCACCCAGGAGTTCAAGGTCATCACCAGCAACTACGGCGCGCAATTCGGCTTTGCGCCCGGAGCGGTGGTCTCCATCGCCACCAAGAGCGGCACCAATAGCTTCCATGGGGGCGCCTTCTGGTACGTCCGTAACAATGATATGAATGCCACCGACTGGTTCAGCCATTCGACCGATACGCTGCGGCGTAACCAATACGGCATTTATGCCGGCGGGCCGATCAAAAAGGACAAGCTCTTCTTCTTCGCCAACTACCAGGGCACCAAGATCATCTGGAACTCGACCGATTCGTTAACCACCACTCCGACCGCCGCCATGCTCACGGGCGACTTCAGCGGCTTAGGCGTAGACCTGGTCGGTCCCTTCAAATTGAACCCTGTGACCGGCAATCACGACCAGCTTGACACCTCTATAGCCAGCTTATCTCCAGCCGCGCTTTATTTTGCCAAATATGGCATGATCAGAAGCTCCAATATCATTGCCAACACCGCGAATCTGGCGCTCGGAAAGCAGAGGGCCAACGGCGATATGATGTACGTCTATCCCACCATCCACAACAGCTACAACGAGGGCACACTCAAGCTGGACTACAACGTGTCGCCCTCACAGAGACTCACGCTGCGATCGTATAACAACGAATTCATGGCTCCGTCGACCGACGTTGCCGGCAACATGGAGAGCGCTTACAATCACCAGTCGTGGACTGCAAGCTTCTGGCAGCAAATGTATTACTTCAACAACCTGCTGCAGCACACCTGGACGATCAATCCGACGACTGTCAACACCATCTCGGTCTTCATGACCCAGATGAGCGCGCACAGCGCCGCCCAGGAACTGGGCAGCGACGGAAAGCCGATGTGCTTCTCCAATAATGGCGGGGATTCTAATTTTGCGGGAATTGGGGTCAACGAGCCCACGGGCAGCTGCTACATGGGCGCACTCCGCATCAACTCGAATTACGGCTTTGAGAGCGGCTGGGATGAGCCCTCGCAGGAACTCCGCAACACCCTCGGCCTGGTCGATACGCTGAACAAGCAGATGGGCAAGCACTCGCTGACCGCCGGTATCGACCTGATGCACCAGCATGCAGTCGAGAATACGGCGTATCCGACTCAGCCTTTAATCGGGTTTGGAAGAACTGGAACAGGTGGGGGCACTAGCTCCTATACGAACAGTAATTATGGATACCTGGCCGACTATATGCTGGGCTACGCATCAGGATACATGCAGGGCGCCGGCGAGATTGCCGATGTAGCCGGCTGGCAGTTTGGACCCTTCATCCAGGACGACTGGAAGATTCTACCCAATCTGACCATCAACCTGGGCCTGCGCTGGGATCCGAACACGCCTCCCGTCTCCCAAGGCGACCGCGGCGCAGCCTGGATCCCCGGAGCGGCTACCGCCGGTACCGGTTTCACGAATAGCAACCCCGGCCAGCAAAGCGTCGTATTTACCAATGCTCCCGCGGGACTCGACTTCCCCGGTGACCCTGGCGTACCCGATACTCTGATGAACAGCGACTACGGTTACTGGGAGCCTCGCATCGGCTTAGCCTACCAGCCAAAGTTCCTGCGCCACACCGTCCTTCACGCCGGTTTTGGCATATTCAGCGGCCCGCTGCAGTACTCGGAGTACAACCACGCTGCCGATGTCGCCCCCTTCAGCCCCACCTTTAACTTCTCGGGATGGTGCTGGCCCTGCAACACCGATCAAGTCGGTGGAGGCGGGATTATCTACTTTGATCACCCCTGGTCCAACACCACGGTCTCTCCCTATGCGACGAGCCCATTCCCGGGAACATTCCCCTGGGCGACGCTTTCCTACAAGCCGGCGAAAACCGTAGCCATGCCCGCAGGGCAGGAAGTCGGCCAGGTCTTCTCGCGCGACTTCAAGCTACCCACGACGTATGCCTGGAACGTATCGGTTGAGCAACAGCTCACCCCGACGACGGCTGTTCGCCTGGCTTATGTGGGCAACGAAACCGAACACCTCTCGGTGCTTATCGACATGAACCCGGAGTGGGCGACAAAAATACCTGTTAACTCGCACATTGGGGACATCTTCGATGACCAGAGCTGGGCGACGGCGAGCTACAACTCACTGCAGGTCAGCCTGGATCATCACATGTCGCGTGGCTTCCAGGTGCAGTCCAACTTCACGTGGTCGCATACACTCGACATCGCCAGCAGCAGCAACGTCTCCTTCGGCAATCCGGCGCTGGGCAATCCAATCAGCGCCGCCTGGAACCGCGGTAATGCCAACCAGGATATGCCGTGGAACTGGATCAGCAACTTTGTCTACCAGGCCCCCTCGTTCAAGGAAAAGGGCAAGCTGATGGAAGAGACGGTTGGCGGCTGGCAGTTGAGCGGCATCATTACCTGGCAGAAAGGCAACCCGTTCTCGATTGGCCAGTGGAACACGGACCCCGGAGTCGGCATGTGGAATAACCGCGCCGATTTCGTTTCGGGCGTATCCCCCAACATGGGCAAGGGCAGCCGCGCGGATTGGGCTAACCCCCTCAAGGGCTACTTCAACACCGCAGCCTTCCAGCCTCCCGTATCCTGTAACGACAAAACGCCGGGATGGTGCGGCTTCGGCGACACGAGCAGGAACGCCTACTGGGGACCGGGCGTCTTTGGCATCAATGCATCGATCATGAAGAACTGGGTTGTGACGCAAGGAAAGACCTTCCAATTCCGCTGGGATACCTTTAACGTCACCAACCATCCGAACTTCGGCAACCCGTCGTCCACTGTTAATCAGGCCGCGGGCGTTTTTGGCGTGATTAGCGGCTCGGTCAACAGTCCTGGCTCGAGCAACCCTGCTCGTATCTTCCAAGGCGCACTTCGCATCACCTTCTAACCATGCAACCGGAGGCCCGGACGGTGAGAATCGTCCGGGCCTTTTTTCGCACCACTTTGGCTGATTGCCGCCAGTGATGATTACCGGGGATCGACCCCTTGCGAAGTGAGCGAGAATAGTAGTGGACGCATGAACGATGTCTTACATCCGATTTACTTGTCCTCGCGGCCGCACAATACTCCGCATGCCGCCAAATTTTTGCTACAAGGGCTCATACTGGCATTCATCGCGGTGTTCGCGCCGACAACGAGAAACATTCAGGCTCAACAATCAGCCGTTGAGACACTCACAACGGGTAGCGAGGAGTGGAATTACACAATCCATTCCTGGCAGTCTCAGGATGGCTTGCCAGAGGAGACTGTGCAAGCCTTCGCGCAAACTGCGGACGGTTATCTATGGATAGGAACCAGCGGCGGGTTGCTGCGATTTGACGGGGCGCGCTTCCACCTGTTTGCTCATGAAAATACACCTGACTTCAAGGAAAACAGTGTCTTTTGTCTGCTGGCTGCCCGTGATGGCCGCTTATGGATTGGCACCGACGGCAGCGGCTTGATTGAGTGGCAAAATGGCATTTTTCATGCATATCCCGTCGCCCAGGGTCAGACTGCTGACTTTGTGCGAGCCATTGCTGAGGACCACACGGGCTTGCTGTGGGTGGCAACCGACGATGGCCTGTTCTGGGCCAGGAACGGCCGCCTGGAACGTGCCGACAAACCATTGGGCTTGCCTGTCTTCAATGTTCATGCCGTGTTTGAAGATCGCTCCGGCCGCATCTGGGTTGGCGGCTCGCGCCTCTACTCCCTGAAAGACGGCCAGTCTCACGAGTATTCGCTGCCGGGCAATGACAGCAAGAACAAGGTGAAATCCTTTTTACAAACCTCGGACGGAGTGATCTGGGTGGGGACGGTCGGCGGACTGTACAGGTTGCGGCTCGAACAGGACAACTTCGAACTGATGCCGGGAGTTTCCGGCACCATTCGATCTCTGCGCGAGACGCCTAGTGGTGAGTTGTGGGCTGGCTCTATCGGTGCAGGAATCTTCAGGATTCGCGGCAATCGTGTCTCCCGCCTGAAGGCGCCCACGACACTGATCAGCAACACCGTGCTGTCGATCTTTGCTGATATGGACCGCGATATGTGGTTAGGAACCCAAGCCGGCATGATGCGCCTCAGCCTCACGCCAGTGCGTGTGCTGGCACTCTCCGAGGCTGCCGACTCGGATTTCGGCACGGTTGCTCTGGATACAGACGGTTCGCTTTGGGCCGCTTCTAACCAGTTAGTACATGTGCAGGGAGGCCATGCCTCGCCGGTTAGATTTCCGGAACTGGGTGATGTAAGGGTGCGCAATGTGCTTCGCAGCCATGATGGATCGCTTTGGATTGGTACAGACGGAGGTGGCGCTTATCATCTTTCTGGCCAGGAAATGAAGCAGTTCACAACTCAAAATGGTTTGGTGAACAATTTCGTGCGCGTCTTCCTCGAGTCCAAGGACGGCACTCTTTGGATTGGGACGGATAATGGCGTGAGCCATCTCGATCAAGCTGGCATGCATAACTTCACCGCTCAGAATGGGCTGGTTTACAACAGCATCCGCTCGCTCCTGGAGGACCAAGATGGAACCATCTGGATCGGCACCGAGCGCGGCCTGAGCCTGTACAGGAATGGAGGGTTCTATCACGACACGATGACCAGTGCGCTGTGCGACGAAAAGGTGTGGGCGCTCCACCAGGATATGGATGGCGGAATCTGGATCGGCACGCGTGCTCACGGGCTTTATCGCTATCGCGGTGGCAAGCTATCTCACTACACCACGGCAAATGGTCTGGCCAGCGACAGCATTTATTCCATTCTCGAAGATAAGCAGGGCCACTTCTGGTGCAGCGGCCCTTCCGGAGTGATGCTGGCCAATCGCGCCGAACTGGATGCTCAGGCCAGCGACGCCCAACAGCGACTTTCGCTTCGCATCTTTCGTGCCAATGAGGGCGGAAAGCCCGCACAGTTTTATGGAGGAACGCAACCCGCGGGCAGTCTCACCGAAAGTGGCGAAGCATGGTTTCCCACCAGCCAGGGATTGTGGAGTATCCGTCCGGATGAGTTGGAGCGTCCACTCGTCTCCAACTTGAATATTGACACAGTCACGGTTGACGGCCAGCCTGTATCGCTGACCGGAAAGCTGAATCTGGATGCAGGCAGCGGCAGATTGGAGATTGGGTTTGAGCCTGTGCTGCTGCGCTCGCAGGACGGCCTTCGCTTTCGTTACAAACTCGATGGATATGACCAGAACTGGACCTACACGAGCGCGCTGCAGAGGCTGGCAACCTATACCAATCTCCCGGCCGGAAAATACACATTTCTTGTGGAAACCTGGGAGACGGATCATCCGGAACATGCGGCGCACGCCTCGATTGATTTCATCAAGAAACCTTATTTCTACCGGACGCAATGGTTTTTAGTTCTCTGCGCACTGCTCACTGTACTGCTGTCCATCTCCGTGTATCAGGTGCGGATGAAGCAGATTCACGACCGCTTCAATGCTGTATTGGCCGAGCGGACGCGGCTGGCGCGCGAGATGCATGACACGCTTATCCAGGGTTGCGTCAGCATTTCTGCGCTGCTCGAGGCGGTGTCAAGCGGCGAGGTTGAAGACAGCGAGTCAAAAACACACATGATCGACTATGCTGCTACGCAAATTCGCGCAACCGTGGATGAGGCGCGGCAGGCAGTGTGGAATTTGCGAGCTGAGGAGCACGCAAGTACTGATATAGGGACGTCGCTCCAGCGCATGGCTGAAAGGATTGGTCGGGAACATGGCGTGGAGATGGTCTATCGTCAGCAGGGGAGTCCATTTGCGATCAGCTTGCCTGCTACTCATGAATTGATGATGGTGGCTAGGGAAGCGGTATTTAATGCGATTCTGCACGGACACGCGCAAAAGATTGTAGCGGAGATAGCCTACACTGCAGATTTGCTTTCACTGAATATAAAGGACGACGGGCAAGGCTTCGATGCCTCGAAGGCCTTCTCCGAGGAGCACTTCGGCCTGCGTGGGATGAAGGAACGGATTCACCAATTCAAGGGGAAATTCGAAATAACGAGCACTCCTTATCAAGGAACCTGTGTGCGGCTGGAGATTCCCCGCACAGCCGTCGCCATATGATGCGCGATACCCATACGTCACCGCGCCGGAGCTGAGCATGCTGTCTACAACGCCCTATAATGCGGTAATGCCGCCAATCCGCATACTTATCGTCGACGATCACCCGATCATGCGGGTAGGGATATCAGCACTCATTGCATCGAGTAAAGAGATGGAAATGGTGGCCCAGGCCTCCAGCGGGGAAGAGGCGCTCACTTTGCATGCGCTTCATCACCCGGATATCACCCTCATGGATTTGCGCCTGCCGGGCATCAGCGGAGTAGAAACGATTCGCCGAATTCGCGGCCAGTCTCCCAAGGCCCGGTTTATTGTGCTCACGACTTACGATGGTGACGAAGACATCTTCCAGGCGATGGAGTCAGGTGCTGCTGGTTACCTGGTGAAGGGCATGCCGCAGGAGATGCTGGTCAACGCGGTAAAGCGGGTTCACGCCGGTGGTCGGTATCTGCCTCCACCGATGTCAAAGGCGTTGGCGTCGCGCATGCCCGACTCAAGCCTCAGCCACCGCGAGTTGGAAGTGCTCGGGCTGGTGGCAAAAGGAAAGTCTAATCGAGAGATTGCCGGCAACCTGGGAATCACTGAGGCTACCGTGAAGTGCCACGTAAGTGTCATCCTGATGCGTTTGGACGCCAGTGACCGCACACAGGCCGTGGTCATTGCGCTGCAACGGGGGCTGATTCACCTTTAGCAACATATATTCTTGAAAGCTCAACCTCGTATTCGGGGAGTGCTTCCACTGAGTTCAATGTTCCTGCTTGGCCGTCTATGCCAAACATAGGGTGCTTACCCGGTTCAAAGAAGATGGGGGCCGTCTGGCTCAATGGTAAAATCTGCAGCGAGAATGAGCGCGAGGCAGAGTTGGGAAGAAACCGCTTCATTCCGATCTGCCAATCCACTCCATTGAAAAAGTTATCTGTAAGCAGGTGACGGTCATCAAGCAAGCGTGCCTCGTCGCCTTGATAATGCACATTGAGGTAGAGATCGCTGAGCCCATCGAGTGCGCCTTGAGGAACTACTACTCTCCATTCGCCCGCCTGATTAAAGTTGGAGTCGTCTGGAGCCATGGCCACGGAGCCATGCCGCCACAGCGCCTTCAGGCCCAGGACTGGCGTAGGTGCGATGCCCATTGTCCTTGTTTGCGCCAACTGAAGCGCCACCTGTCGTTCTGGAACACGCAAATCCAAATACTGAAAGAGCCCCGCCCGCTTGCCTTCCTCGATTTTGGTTACTGTGTTGCCTACTGTTAACTTGCAGACTGGAAAGAAGGCCGCGTTAAAGTGCGATTTGCCAATTTGCCGCAAAATAATATGCAATCCATCACTGTATACCTGAGCCTTGGTTAACACCAGCTGGTCGCTTCCCGCGATGTTTACTCTCCATAGATCTCCTGCCTGCTCCGCACTAAGGAGCACGATATGCGTCAGGCCACTGTTTCCATGAATAGTAATTGCCGTATCTAATCCCGGCTCCACGTCTTTCACATTGAGAGTGTCTTCTGTATTGGAAAGTGTGCCACGCCCAGCATTGATCGCTGAAAGGTCTGTTGCCAGAAACGCGAACTCCACGGCAATGCCCGGAATCGCCTTGAAGAAGGCATACGTCTCGCCGCCGGAATGTATCTTTAAAATTGGCTGGGCAGTAGCATAGCGCAACGTGACGCCATCGAGATCGAGATTAATCGGCCAGTAGAAGTAACTGTTAGCCGGAATGGTGATGGGCCTGGCTGGAACAAGCAGCGTCTTACCGGGAACTCGAACTTCAATCTGCACTCCAGGCCGTGAGGGAAGCTCCCGCTCGCGGATGTAATTGCTTACAAACAGAAAACCGCTCTGTCCTTTCATCCGGACGGAGGCACGAAGAATCGAGAAATCACCCGGCCCACTTGGCTTCCGAGCCGGTTCTATGGCTCGTGCGGGAGCAATCTCCGCGCCATAGTCTTCCAGAAAATAGTTGTAGAGCTTCAATTCACGCAGTTCCGTGTGCATTTCGCCAAACTCGCCGAGCGGTCCTTGAAAGTCGTAACCCTTGACGGGGAGGTCGTTTGGATAACCTGTGCGCTGCGACTCCTGGAGCGTGGTAAGTCGTCCGTCTGGGTTCTCTCCGCCTTGGTACATGTAATAGCCGAGGAGATTGACTCCCGAGCCAATCATCACTGGAATTGTTGCCGGCACATCGCTCGTTGCTAATACCGGTCTGCGGTGGTAGGTGTCCTCAATGCCGCCGCCAACCTCCGCGGTTAAAAATGGTGTATTGGCACGCAGATCGGCATCGTGCCGAATGACGGTTGTGGAGTTATCACCAGTCGTGCCCATGTTAGCGGCCACACGACTGGCAAAGTGGAAGGAATAGACATCGGCTGGAGGAAGGACTTCCGTGCTTTCATCCCACGGAGCATCGGGATAGCCCCCGCCATAAATGGGCAAGAACAGGTCTTCTGGAACCACCGCGTTGTCCCAACCGGTTACGGTATACAAAGGTACATCGATGCCGCTATCGATGGCCAGACTTTTCAGCGCGGCCAAATGTTCACGCCCTTGACCCGGACCGTTTGCCGCATACTCATTTTCGATCTGGATGCCGATAACTGGGCCGCCGTCTTTCCACAGTAATCCATGAAGCTGCTGGCCGATCTGTATATAGAATTGCTTCACTTCGGCAAGATAGATGGGATCATTGGTGCGCACAGCACTTTTGTTGAGTACCCAGTCAGGCAGTCCGCCGTTGCGCACCTCTCCGTGGGCCCAGGGTCCGATGCGCGGATACAGTAACATTCCATGCTTGGCGCACAGTTCAGCAAATTCTCTCAGATTGCGCTGACCGCTCCAATCAAACAGGCCTTCAACTTCTTCGTGATGAATCCAGAAAATGTAGGTCGAGATGACATCAATGCCACTGGCCTTCATCTTGAGAATTTCTTCTTCCCAGTATGTCTCCGGATAACGCGTGTAGTGAAACTCGCCCATGACAGGAATCCAAGGCTTGCCGTCTCGCAACAAGTACTGGCTATTAACGGTGATCGTGCTTCCGTTTGGTGCGCGATTACTGCCTAGCTGTGTGGGAACAGGTCTGGGTGCCGCATAGGAAGCCGTTGCGTCAAATACCAGGCGATTGGCAGGCGGCTGTGCATGCAAGCAGCACGCAAAAACGAGCACAACGGAAGATACTTTAAGAGGGCGCATAACTCTCATGTCTTTCAAAGCACTCATATCCAGTCAGCAATCTAGTTCTTTCGAACTTTGCTTTCCACTCCGGCACGTATGTCGCTTTGTGGCAAAGAGCCATTGAGCGCTTCTCGAACCGATGAGCGCATATTACTCCGTTCGAGTGCAACTTAAATCCGACTAAAGTTGGATTGTGCGGATTCACTTTGGATGCGGCGGCGCACATGGAGTTCAGGATGCCGACTCCTCGAAAGGTTTCCTAAAAGTCGAGGCGGTGCTCCTGGCAAATGACGGGCAAACTAGAAACTAAAACTCAGCACGGGTAAACAGTGCGTTCCTAATCAATTGGAGCTGGTTACATGGAAACAAAGATTTCGTGAACAACTGATTCCAGCAAAAGACGCATGCTGTAGCCGGTTGATTAAAAGATCAAATAATGTGTTTGTTATTGATAATAATAGACATATATGGTTGTGGTAAGGGGTTCAAACCCCCGGCGACTATTGCCAAGGTAGGCCATCCATGATCCTTCCAAAAAACTGATATTTATAGAACGTCCGTGTCGCCAGAAAGGATTTCAGTTGTTGATAAATCGCCAATTCACTTGTTGAGGACTGATCGGGTGTCTGGTCCAAGAGGTTGAAATACTGGAAATCTCCGCCCTCGCGGAAAAAGACTTTGGCAACTCCGGACGTTGAAAACCATCGTGTAGTGCATCTCCATTGAGATCAGCACTACTCCTACTTTCGTCGGATGCAAGCGCGCATCGTTGCGCCCATCATAGAGATGCAGTAGAGAATCCCGCCATGCCACTCGTGCGCAAACTCCGTTCCTCTTTCGTTTACCTCCTCGCCTTCCAGGCGCTCCTCCTCAACGGCTGTGGCGGTTCCTTCGCGTCCAGCCCGACCACACCCACTACTCCCACCCCGGCAACGGCTACCGTCGTTGGCGCCGATGTCGGATGGCTGACCCAATTGCAGAGCATGGGGTATACCTGGACCGATACCACTGGCGCATCCGGAAGCGCGCTGCAGATTCTTAAAAATGCCGGTGTCAACACCATCCGCATTCGTACTTTTGTGAATCCCACCATCGCCTCCGGCGTCCTGGGCGTGGGCAACAACGATCAGGCAGGCAGCATCGCTCTGGCCGTGCTCGCCAACTCGATGGGCTTCAAGATCATGATCGACTTTCATTACAGCGATACCTGGGCCGACCCCGGTCATCAAACTACTCCTGCTGCGTGGGCGAGTGAAAGCTACGCTGACTTACAGGCCAGCGTCTATAACTACACCTATGGCTTCATGACGGCGCTGGCGGCGAAGGGAATCTATCCGCAATGGGTGCAGGTGGGCAACGAGATCAACTCCGGAATGCTCTGGCCCGTCGGCGCAGTTGGCGCCACAACCCCAAACGGCAACAACTTCACCCAGGTCACCGGCCTCATCAACAGCGGCTATAGCGCCGTGAAGGCGGTCAGCCCCACCACGAAGGTCGTCATCCACATTGCCACTATCAGCAATCTCACCGACTTTGAGTGGTTCTTTGACGGGCTGACGGCCGCCGGCGGAAATTTCGACATCATTGGAGGCTCCTATTACGACGGCCCGTCAAACATCACCGCGGTTGCCGCAAACCTGAAGACGCTGGCCGCCCGCTATAACAAGCCGGTCATGATCTGCGAGATCGGCTACCTGTATAGTGATCCAACCGATGCCTACAACGATGTGCAGACAGCGATCCAGGCTGTCAATGCCGTGCCCAACAATATGGGGCTAGGTGTGATCTATTGGGAGCCCGAAGCTCCAGATGACGCCTCGACCGGTAATTACTCCATGGGCGCTGTCACCGAGGGCACGGGAAAAGTTCTGCAATTCACCACTGCCATCAATGCGTTTTGAGTGAATACCCCACCTTTGCGCTCTATGCGAAACGGATGGGGTATCCAGCTAACTCGCTGTCTCCTTACGGCTTCCCCAGCTCATCCCCTTTGTGATAATTCGGGTACGGCGGAACAGGAATCGTCGGCACCGGATGCGCCTTCACAACGTTCTCTCCTGTGCGGACAACCAATGCTCACATAATGAGAGAATGTCATTTACTCCAAGCAGTGCCTCATAGAGTGCGACGACATAGCGGAACATCCTCTGCTTAAGCGGGCACAACGTCCGGCAGATGGCCAGCAAGGCGATCAAATGCGAATAGCGCGACGAGATAGACCATCCCGGCAACAATAAACAGCGGAGAATAATTGTGTGTGTGTTGCAGCACCTCGCCGGCTCCGGCAGCAAAGACCACGCCGCCCAGTGCGCCAAAAGTACCTGCTAATCCGGACATGCTAGCCACCTCGGACTGAGGAAAGATATCCGCAGGCGTAATGAACAGATTTGCGGAGAAGCCCTGGTGTGCTCCCGCGGCCAGCGCGATTATGGCGACCGCGATCCAGAGCGAATGCGCGCCGGAGGCGAACACGACGGGCAGAGCGCAAAGTCCGCAGAGGAACATCGCCATCTTGCGACCGAAGTTGATGCTGCCGCTGCGACGAATGAGAAGGCCGGCGAGCGCGCCTCCACCCACGCTGCCTGCACTTGCTGCGAGATAGACGACGGTGAGAGGAAGCCTCATTTGCCAGATCGCCAAACCGAAGTGAGCAGCGAAAAACTTTGGCAGCCAATAGAGATAGAACCACCAGATAGGGTCGGTGAGAAACTTTGCAACGCATGGTCCCCAGCTCTCGCGGCGCGCCAGTAGAACGCGGAATGCGAGGCGCGGAGCAGTACTCCCGGCGATCTTCGGGCGCAGACGGTTGTATGGAAACGCGAGCCATGCCGCCAGCCACACCAGGTCAAGTGAGCCTGTGGCAAAAAAGGCTGCGTGCCATCCCCACTTCATCACGATGACCGGGATGAAGATCGGCGTAAGCTGTACGGCTACATTCATTCCAGTGTTCAGCCAACCCATCGCCAGCGCACGTTGCTCCGGCGGAAAATACTCGACCGTACTCTTGATGGCGGCGGGGAAGTTGCCTGACTCGCCTAGGCCGAGAAGAAAACGCACGACAGCAAAGCCCATAACGGAGCCAACGAACGCGTGCAAACAGCTGGCGATGCCCCACACAAGAGCGGCGGCGGCGTAACCGAGCTTTGTCCCGATAGCATCAATAACGCGTCCGAACGAGACGTAGCCGATCGCATACGCGACCGAAAAGCACGTGATGATGAAGCCATACTGTGACTCCGTCCAGTGCAGTGTCTGCTGCAGCAGCGGCGCAAGTAAGCCGAGCACCTGGCGGTCAAAGTAGTTGAGAGTCGTCGCCGCGAAGGCAAAAAAGCAGACCCACCAACGCGCGCGACTATAAACTATAGCGCCACCAGGAGCAGGAGCTGCCGTGGTGTGTGCTGTGGAACTTGCTTTCATATGGCTGTCGACCATATTTTCCATTTGCTTTCCGGTTACAAAATAAATAGCGGCAGCGTCAGCATCCGTGATGTAAGCGGGCCTGGCACAGCGACAGGAGGCATACTTTTCATCGTTGTCATTTGAGTCTCCTTAATGTCTTGCCAATGTTGCCCAAGCCTTGTCTGCTGATCGCTATCACCCACGACCAGCCATCGTCTACGATCTGTTCTTCTTGCAAAGAACTATATGCCGTGCTACGTTCATAAATGACTATGGCCTTTAGACATAACCGATTAGCTAAGCGCTATACTGGAAGCTTGAGCAGACTAATTCGCACACATGATCATTGTCAACACAAATATTTGATCAACCCAGGGAGAGCGTGTGGCCACAATTTATGATGTAGGAAAACGTGCTGCCGTATCGGTTGCGACCGTCTCTGCGGTAATCAACAACACCTCTTATGTCAGCCCGGAGTTGCGCAAGCGCGTCGAGGAGGCCATACGAGAACTCAACTATTCGCCTAATCTGTTGGCGCGAGGGCTCGCGAATCAAAAGACGCTGACTCTTGGCGTTTTGGTTCCGGATATCTCAAACTTTTTCTTTCCGGAGCTTGTGCGCGGCGTGGAAGACAAGGCGAAAGAAGAAGGTTACACTATCATTCTTGGCAGTTCCGACAATCAGCTTGATAAGGAAGAGGTTTATTTAAAGGTCTTTCTTTCCAAACGGGTGGATGGAATTGTGCTGGTCAAGTCTCCGGGGGCCATGAGTCCGTACTTTCTGCAGTTGCTCAATAAGAGCGGTCCCCCTCTGGTGCTGCTAGACCGCGAATATTCCGACCTTTTAGCGGACAGCGTTGTAGCCGACGACGTCGGCGGCGGCTATTTGGCCACAAAACATCTGTTAGAACTCGGCCATCGACGGATTGGAATCATATGCGGCGTGCCCGGTACCAGCACAACAGCTGGCCGCCTACGCGGTTATGAGAAAGCCCTACAGGAGTTCCATCTCAAAATCGATTCGTCGCTGGTTGTTACCGGCGACTATCAAACTGAATCCGGATATACCGCAGGACTGGCGCTGTTGGAACGGAATCCGACAGCTGTATTTATCAGCAATTACATGATGACCATCGGGTTTTTGCGCGCCCTTGAGGAGCGCAAATTGTCTTCTCCAAAGGACGTGTCCATTGTCAGCTATGACGATTTCATATGGAACGATATCTTTAGCCCGCACCTTACATGCGTCACGCAACCCAAGTACAACTTGGGTTACAAAGCAGCCGCGATTCTTCTCTCTCGAATTCAGAAGAAGCACAAGCGATTGCGGCGTGTGGTCCTGGAGAATACCCTGCACGTCCGCGCGACGTCGATTGCGAGATCGCAGAAGGCCTCCCGTACTAACTGAGGTGTGTTCCTGCTAACCAAAGGTACTGAAGCACTGAAGTGAATCTTCAGTAACTCATAGCAGGCCAGTCACATTGCGCATCGGCTTAAGCCGAATCTCCATCAACTCCTGCTGCCGTGTCGGGGCACTCGATTCAAACTGTCTCCGCCTTTTAGCCACCACAATTCAAATTGCTGAATAAGGGGATCAAGCCAAGCATAAGATGCTGATTCTAAAGATAGATAATTCATTATGCTTGTATCGCTGATTTTTTCTTGACAATCATCGTGTTATGAACTAATCTCCCTATGTTTCAGTGAACCGCTTAGCTAATCGGTTAGACCTTGCGACATCAAGCGTTTGTCGCTGCATGCGCCTTATCGCAAGATGACCAGATTGTAGGCGATGGACGGGCATGTGCGAGTGCGAACGGCAGATACGGCTTGACAGCGCCCTCAAGACTTTAAGGAGAATGGAGACCAAAATGACGAAGATGAGATGTTTGCTTTTTGTTGCAGTGCTTGGCTTGTTTGCATCTCGGATGCTGGCTCAGTCAAGCACACAGGGAGCCATTGGCGGAACTGTATTCGATCAATCGGGGGCTGTCATTCCAAACGCCGCCGTGACGGTCCACAACAATGGTACAAACGCCGAAGTCCATACAACAACTGAAAACAGCGGCTACTTCAATGTACCTCTTCTGGAACCTGGCACCTATACCGTATCGGTAGTGTTCAAGGGATTCAAGGAGTATCGTGCGACTGGTGTCACTATTCAGGTCGGCCAAATGACTACCTTGGCTCCGCACCTCACACTGGGCACGTCGAGCGAGACTGTCAGTGTCACTGCTGAAGCGCCCGTCATGAATTATGAGTCGCCAGACTTCACGTCAAACTTCAATTTGCGCGCACTGGAAGGCCTCCCGATCAATAACCGGCGCTGGTCTAGCCTCGCCTTGCTGACACCGGGAATTGTGAGCGACACCACCGGCTATGGACTGATTAGCGTTCGCGGCATCAGCGACATTCTCAACAATGTTCTCATTGACGGCGCCGATGACAACCAGGCCTACTTCTCTGAAGAGCGCGGGCGTACCCGTGAGGCTTATTCCACCTCCGGCAGTGCGGTACGAGAATTTGCAGTGAACTCCGGCGTATACGCTGCTGAGTTTGGCCGCGCAGCAGGCGGCGTCATCAACTCGGTCACTAAGAGCGGCACCAACCAGATTCACGGGATGCTTTACTTCTACGACCGTGAAAGTAACTGGAACGCCTACAACGACCAGACTACGATTACAACACTGAACACGGCCACAAACGTCTATGTTACAAGCCCGTACAAGCCGGAGGATATGCGCAAGATTTATGGATTCACTCTTGGCGGCCCGATCATCAAGAACAAGTTATTCTTTATCTATACCTACGACCAGCACTCCCACATCTTTCCTATGGCTGGCGTACCAGGCAATCCCAGCTCGTTCTATTCGCTTCCGGATGCTGCTCTTCCGACCGGAGCCTCCTGTAACCTAACAACTGGATATCTCTCTGGCGCTCCAACCGGCACAAATGCACTAGACGCGCAGGCCTGCACGCTTGGTGCGCGTTTGGGGCTTGCCTCGTATGCGGCTAGCGCAACGGAGTACGACACAGGTATTTCCGCTCTGGCCTCTGACTTCGGCAACATCCCACGCAAGGGTTTTCAGGAGATCAATACTCCCAAGCTCGACTGGCAGATCAATCCAAAGGAGCACGTCAGCTTCCTGTACCATCGTCTGCGCTGGGACTCACCTGGCGGTGTGCAAACGGTTGCCAGCGGCGCCTATTCTTATGACTCTGCCGGCAACGATTTTGTTAAGCTCGACTACACTGTGGCCAAGCTATCCAGCATGATTACAAACAAAATTACGAATGAGCTGCTGTACCAATATGGCCACGAATTGAACGATGAGACCCAGCAGCCTCTGAGCGCGTACTCCAAGCAGTATCTGCAAACTTCGAATGGCAATGTGCCGTATATCACGTTGCTCAGTGGCGTTGGCGGCCAGGTCGGGTCACCGTATTATTCCTATCGTCCGGCGTATCCTTCGGAGCGCAAGTGGCAGATTGGCGACGTGCTGTATTACGAGCACGGCAATCACAGCTTTAAATTCGGCGCCGATATGGTCCATAACGACGACTTTACCAATCAGTCGCAGTATTATGAAGGCCTATTTACCTACAGCACCAACATCGGCAATTACATTGCCGATTGGGCCGCGGAGGGCGCGAACAAGAACGCAATCACAGGTACGTGCAACTCCACTCAATTAGCCGCAGCCACCTCTACTGTCAGCGCAGTTGGCACCTATCCCTGCTATAACCAGTTCATGCAGGAATTCGGCCCGACGACCTTTGATTTCGGGACTCTGGACCAGGGCTATTTTGCCCAGGATAACTGGAAAATTAAGCCGCGGCTAACGCTGCAACTCGGTGTGCGCTACGACTACGAGAACCTGCCCAAGGCAGTCCCCTCTCTGACTGCCGCGACTGGCACTTTTGTTCCGTACAACGGAATCAACAACAATCCGAGCGATATGAACAACATTGGCCCGCGAATTGGCTTCTCTTATGATGTTTTTGGAAAAGGCAAAACCGTCCTCCGTGGCGGATATGGGCTATTCTACGGACGACTGGCAAATGGGATGCAAGGTACCGTGCTGTCGACAACCGGCAGCCCGCTTGCCCAGTCCTCTACCACGGTCAAGGCGAGCACCGGTGGCGAGCCTATTTTCCCGAACATCATTCCAACCAGTACAATCGGAAGTTCCGCTTCCGCGAAACCAATTGGCTACTTCCGCGCTGCAAACCTGCAGAATCCGCAAATCCATGAGTTTGACCTCCAGGTGCAACAAGCGCTGGGACGCGGAACGGTCTTTCAGGTAAGTTATCTCGGCGCTTTGGGCCGTGAATTGCCTAACGTCCTCGATGTCAACCTCAACCCGAATACGATACAAAACGTGGCCATTACCATCGTAGACTCGACGGGGAAGAGTCCTTTATCCGGCACGATAACAGTGCCTACCTTTACCAGCTATGGAAACACAGCCTTGCTAGGGGCGTCTGCTGTCAACTTCCAGAGCATTTCGGAGCTTATCAGCAATGTCAACTCCAACTACAACGCGCTTGCCGTAGAAGTGTTGAATCGCACCTGGCGCAGCCTCCAGTTCGACGTGAACTATACATGGTCGCATGCACTGGATTACAACCAGAACTCGACTACGGCGGGTACAGCGGGTAACGTAAACGATTGGTACAATCCGTATGGCGACGCGCGACTCAACTATTCCAACAGCTTCTACGACATTCCAAATCGTTTTGTGGCAAATGCCATTTACACCTTGCCAAGCGTTAAGAAGGGGGGCAGTTGGGTCAAATATGTGGCGAACGACTGGATCCTGGACGACAGCTTCCAGATGCAGAACGGTTTGCCCTTTACGTCGGGATCGCCCTCTACCTCTGGAATTCTGACCGGGTCTAACTCCACCGACGCTGTAGCCACCTTCTGGAATGGAAACGGAGGTGTGGACTACATTCCACAGTTGGGTCATTACAACTTCCGTTACAACCGTGACGTTGTCGACGATGTGCGTCTGGAGAAGCAAATCCAATTCAAGGATCGCTACAAGCTCCAATTGTTTGGACAAGCCTTCAACATTGCCAACCACCAGAATGAGAGTTCAGCATACAACAACGAGTACAAGCTGGCTGCGACTGGTCCACTGACCGGAACCGCTACCTACCAGTCAAACTTTGCCACTGTGCATACCACAAACAACAGCGGCTTTGCCTACTCGCCGCGTCAAATGGAGATCACGATTCGTTTAGAGTTCTGATTTTCTGTAAACCGACTAGGTGAGGACTTTCATGAAGAAGCTGCTTACATGCGTTGTTGTACTTTGTTTAATTTGTTGTACTTCATTCATCTGGGCGCGTACTGTCGTCGTCATTTCGATTGACGGTATGCGTCCAGACTATGTTACCCAGACAGACCAGCATGGACTCAAGCTGCCTAACCTGACCAGATTTATGACCCAGGGAACCTATGCGGATGGTGTGATTGGGGTTGCGCCGACAGTGACGTATCCCAGCCATACAACGCTGATGACCGGCGTCTGGCCTGCTGAACACGGCATCTTCACTAATCAATCCTTCGACCCACTGCGCCAAAACATGGGGGGATGGTATTGGTATGCCACGGATATTCGCGTGCAAACCCTATGGGAAGCGGCAAGCAAAGCAGGCATACTGGTGGCCAGCGTCGGATGGCCCGTCTCCGTGGACGCCAAGGGAGTGACTTATCTCATTCCGGAGTATTGGCGGGCTAAGACGCCGGATGATCGCTTGCTGATCGAAGCGCTGTCGCGGCCCGACGGTTGGCTGGCGGAGAGGGAAAAGAAACTTGGCCCCTATGATGACATCGGCGATGGATCGATAGAGGGCGACGTAGCGCGCGAAAAATACGCGCTCGATATTCTGCGCGCCAAGAAGCCGGGGTTCATGACCATTCATCTGGCTGCTCTGGACCACGCCGAGCATCTAACGGGTCCATTCAGCGCGCACAGCAACGAGACCCTGGAAGCGCTGGATAAAATGGTCGGCGAAATCGAAGATGCCGCGCTTACGGCTGATCCAGAGGCGGTTGTTGTGGTGGTTTCCGACCATGGATTTGAACGTACAGATCATAAAGTGAATCTGGCGTTGCCGTTTGTGACTGCGGGACTGATTCGATTGAAGAAGGGTAGTGTCGATTCGTGGGATGCGGCCTTATGGTCCGCAGGAGGTTGTGCAGCTGTGGTTCTGCGCGATCCGTCTGACGCCACTACGTATGCAAAAACGAAGGCATTACTTGAAAAGATGAAGGCCGATCCGCAGTACGCAATTGCTCGGGTTCTGGAACAGCCGGAGATCCGGAGTATTGGCGCATTTCCCAATGCCGCGTTTCTCGTCGAAATGAAGCCGGGTTATCAACAGGGTATTGATTTAACGGGTGACGCTGTAGTTCCCATACCCTCAACCGGGATGCATGGATATTTACCGGATAACCCCGATATGCGAGCTTCCTTTTTTGTGCAGGGCAAGGGCATTGCATCGGGTCGTGATCTTGGTATGATCGACATGCGACAGATTGCCCCGACGATTGCGGGGCTTCTGAGTGTTACACTACCGGCCGCTAAAGAAAAGCCCCTCAATGTCGCTCAATAAGTAGGATTTTGTTTTCTACAACGGGCAGCAAACAGGAATGCCAGAAAAAGGGCCAGGGGCCATCAAAACGATTTTGTAGATTCCTGGCGACAATACGAACCGGCTGTTATAGCGTCCCAATTACACTGGCAAAGGAGTGATAGTATGTTGAAGACTTTGAATGTATTGCACACGCCAGAGCTTTTGCATGCTCTGGCCTCGATGGGGCATGGTGATGAACTGGCGCTTGTGGATTGCCACTTTCCTGCAGTCTCAGTAGCACAGCGGCTGGTACGTCTGGACGGGGCGGACATACCTGCGGCGCTGGCTGCGTGTTTGTATCTTATGCCGCTTGATACCTTCGTTGACGAGCCCGCGGCGCGCATGTTGCAGGTGCATGCGCCGCACGAAATCCCTGAAGTACAACAGCATTGCCAGAAAGTGATTGACTCCGCCGAAGGGAAACATTTGGAACTTGCCGGAATTACTCGTGACGCCTTTTACGAACGCGCCCGCAGAGCTTATGCTGTTGTCGCCACAGGCGAGCAACGCACCTACGGCTGCATAATCATCAAAAAAGGGGTGGTTCAACCGTCAAAGCCCATATAAAGGTCGCTGTTTAGCCCGAGCCAAACAGTCCATGTTCCTGCCGGTGCCGCGGAGATCTTGGCATGGCTTAACTTCTGGCCGTGTTGTGCAAAACCGAAGTCACTCAGGTCAGCATTGTTATAACCTATAAGGTTAGCTAAATCAGCTCACTGGAGAATTGTTCTTGTGTTCCATGACGGCAGTACATTCGTGTAGCAAAACGCTTCGCCAAAGGAAAACTTCATGTTTGTTCCTACATCTTTCACTGCAGCTCTCTTGATGACAATTCTCTGCACCATCTGCTGGGGATCGTTTGCTAATACCTTCAAGCTGACAAAGAATTACCGTTTCGAACTCTATTATTGGGACTATGGCATCGGCATCTTTCTCATATCGCTCGTTTACGCCGTTACCCTCGGCAGCTCTGGCGGCGGCATTTTCAGCTTCCTGCCCAACATACGTCAGGCCGAAGCGATTTATCTGTTCTACGCCGCTCTCGGCGGATTCATTTTCAACATTGCCAACGTCCTGCTCGTGGCCGGCATTGATATGGTCGGCTTGGCCATTGCCTTTCCGCTCTCTATCGGTATCGCCCTTGTTGAAGGCACCGTTCTCAGCTACCTCGTCCACCCGCAGGGTAGCGCCACACTACTTGCCGCCGGTGTTTTGATGGCGCTGGTCGCAGTCATCTTTATCGGAATGGCCTACGCCGCACGCGGTACCGCCTCAGCGGTCAGCTCGCGCAAAGGTACCATGGTCTGCCTCGTCTCCGGACTGCTCATGGGCATCTTCGCACCGCTCATCACCAAAGCGATGCAGGGTAGTCATCCGGATGCGTCCCAGCTGGTTTCTGTCGGCGCGCTCAGTCCCTACACTGCTGCAGTCTTCATGACGCTCGGCGCCTTTCTCTGTTGCTTCGTATTCAATCCCATCCTGATGCGCAAGCCGCTGGCTGGAGCTCCGGTCTCAATCTCTGGCTACTTCGGCGCGCCCGCAGGCTACCACGCGCTTGGCCTGCTGGGAGGCGCCGTCTGGGGAACGGGCGCGGTTCTCAACTTTGTTGCCGGCCGCTTTGTCGGCCTGCCCATTTCTTATGCAATTGGCCAGGCCTCGCCCATGATCGCAACGCTCTGGGGTGTCCTGGCCTGGCATGAGTTTCGTGGCGCCAAGACTAAGTCCTGGATCTATCTCGGCGTTATGTTCATCTGTTACCTGCTCGCGCTCGCGCTGATTGCGCTGGCGTACCAAGCCGGCTAGCGGCTTTTAAATAGCCCGGCACAAAGGATGACTCAGTAATGGAAAAGAAATGGGTTACAGTGATGGGCAGCTTTGTGGCGGATCTGGCCTTTCGCACCGGCCGCATTCCCGCCTGGGGCGAGACGCTGATGGGCCAAT
>JBEKFS010000009.1:0-44609 GCA_050013195.1 Occallatibacter sp. | reverse complement strand
TGTGGTTTCGGACAAGGTTGATTGGAAAAACGCGGTAGCCGGCCAGGTCCGGATGGACCGCGCGCCCGGCAGGATAAGGGTTCATGAGCACGCAGAGACGGGAAAACCGTTGGCGGCGTACATGTTGCACTTTGCGTTCAGTGGCAGACGGATTTTTTTCTACCCGCCCCCTCGCGCAGTGTGCACATTCAATCGCAAGCGGTGGAACGGCCCCGCCGGGAATCCCGGTAAGGTTGGCCACAAACTCTCTGCAATCGGGTTTCCGTATCGTTAAGCTTGTTAGCCGGGTTATTTGCCACCGTCCGCCGCCTTTCAGGGCCGGCTCTGGCGCGGCAACCGGCACGCCAGCGATTCACGGGTCACTCCCTCCGCATCTCCCTTCCCCTTCCGGCCTCGCCCGTCTCCATCCCGCCTTGCCGTGGGTTCCGGCAGGCTGACGCCGCCGGACGGAAAGGTACGATGGCTAAGGAAATTTGTATCTCCAGCACGCCGCATGAAACGCGGCTGGCAATCCTTGAAGACGATCAACTCGCGGAAATCTACTACGAACGCGAAAACGAATATACCCTCGCTGGCTCCATTTACAACGGACGCGTCACCCGCGTCCTGCCCGGCATGCAATCCGCGTTTGTGGATGTGGGCCTGGAACGCGACGCCTTCCTGTATGTAACAGACTTTCTGGAACTTGAAAATCAGGAAGAGACTGACGAGCTGGAAAAGGCAGCCGTCAGCAGCGGCAATAAGCCCCCCCGCGAGGTTCGGCACACCGGCGGCAAGGAACCCGCTCAACAGGAGCGGGTCGCTCGTCCCGGCCAGAAGCCTGAGCAGAAGCAGGAATCGCGCCAGGAACCGAGACAGGATCGCCTGGCCCAAGAACGTCCGGCAAAGGATCGCCGTTTGACGGTTGAGGCCTTGCCGGAGACCGATGCCGCGCCCTTGCCCGCTTCCGGCTCCGTTTCCCTCTCAGAGCAGACAGAAGCAGGGGAAGAGGATTCCGGCGCGCCCGGCGCCAAGCGTTGGCGCGGACGCCGCCGCCGCCGCGGTGGCCGCGGTGCGGTGGAATCGGTTCAGGGTCAGCGCGAGAAAGTTGAAACTCCTGCGCCCTCCATCGAAGAAATATCCGAGACCGAGATTGCGCCGCAGATTCATGCCGGTGCCGGGGTCCCCACGGACAGGTCTTCGTCCGCGGGGTGGGGTGCCGGGGTCCCCACGGACAGGTCTTCGTCGCCCAGACGGGGAGAATCCGTCTCCGCGCCAACCCCCTTTGTGCTGCCCGGCGAGTCGCTCTCCAAATACGGCGGCACTCCTGCAGACGGTGGCCCGCCAGAGCATGTGACCAGGCACGTTGCCATTCCAGTTCGGCCGGAGAGCAGCTTCAAGCCCACCACCATGATCGAGTCGCCCATTGTTTGGGACGGAAGCGGCCTGTTGCCCGGTGAGTCGCTCTCCAAGCATCGCAAGCAAAAGAACGAGCCCGCCTCGGAAGCAACCAGCGAACCGCAGACGCTTCTTGCCAATGAGTCTGCTTCCGGCAGCTCCGCCCCCGATGCCATCGAGGAGCAGGATTTCGTCGAGGAGATCTCCGAGCCTGGCCTGGAATCGGCACCGCCGCAGGAGATTGCCTCCGCAAAGGAACTGCTTGCCTCTGCAACAGCGGAAGACAACCTGGTTGAAGATGAGCCCCTCGATGAGGATGACGAAGAAGAACCTCTCGAGGAGGATGAGTTCGAAGAGACCTCTGAATCTGCAGCGGAACTAGGTACTCCAGATTTTGAATCTGAAACCTTGGAATCCACAAATTCGGAAGTGGACCCGGAAGAAAACACAAGCGCTTCCCACAACGTGGACCCGCTGCCTCCTGCCGAATTCCGCTTCTTTGGCCTGGGCAAGAAGAAGCCTGACGAAAATGCCGCCAAGAAGGCAGGCAAAACCATTTCGTCCTCGACTTATGCTCCGGGAAGCGGCCTCATCGAGGAAGAGACCATCGAGGAAGAGGAGTTCGTCGCTCCCCGCCATCCTCACCGCCCCGGCAAAACCGACGTGCATGACCAGGACGACTTTGAAGAGGAGACGCTGCCCACCCACCTGCGCTCCGGCGATCTAGGAGAAATGCTTCAGGAAGCACACCTCGATCACCGCATCCAGTTGAACTTCGACGAAAAGGGTGGCGAAGACGAAGGCTTCGACGATGAAGGCGAGGAAGAGCCCACCGCCGCCGGAACCTCAGTTCAGCAACGCCCGGATCGTTCAGCCCGCGGTCGTCGAGGACGCGGAGGCATGGCAACTCCTACCGGCCAGGCTGCCAGAGGCCGCGGAATGTCTCGCCGCTCCATGCAGACCTCTGACCTGCCAATCATCAGCGACCTGCTCAAGCCCGGCCAGGAGATTCTCGTCCAGATCGCCAAGGAGCCCATCGCCAAAAAGGGCGCGCGCATCACCTCGCACATCGCCCTCCCCGGCCGCTTCCTGGTCTTCATGCCCACCGTCAGCCACATCGGCGTCAGCCGCAAGATCGCATCCGATGAAGAACGCCAGCGCCTCAAGCGGATTCTCGTCCACGAGCGCGGCGAGGCCTCCGGCGGATTTATCGTTCGCACTGCCGCCGAGGGCGCGTCTGAGGAAGAACTGCGCACCGACCTGCGCTTCCTGCTCAATCTGTGGAGCGAGATCAAGCAGCGCTCCGACTCCTCCAAATCTCCGGCACTGATCTATCACGATCTGGGTTTGGTCGAGCGCATCTTGAGAGATCAGGTCAGCTCCAACTTCTCCTCCATCTGGGTCGATTCCCAGGACAACTACGAGCGCATCGTCCGTTTCCTCAACCGCTTTTCGCCCAACCTGGTTCGCCGCGTCAAGCTCTACACCAAGGAGACACCGCTCTTCGAGCACTTCGGCATTCAGGAAGAAATCGCCAAGGCCCTCAACTCCAAGGTCTGGCTTAAGTCCGGCGGCTCCATCGTCATCAACCAGACCGAGGCGCTGGTGGCCATCGACATCAACACCGGCAAGTATGTCGGCAAGTCGGCGCGCCTCGAAGACACCATCGTCAAGACCAACCTCGACGCTGTCCCCGAGATCGTCCGCCAGATTCGCTTGCGTGATCTCGGTGGAATTATCGTGATTGATTTCATTGACATGGACGACCGCAAGAACCGCTTCAAGGTGCTGGCCGCTCTGGAAGAAGCACTGAAGTCCGACCGCGCGCCCACCAAGGTTCTCCAGTTCAACGACTTTGGCTTGGTCGCCATTACCCGCAAGCGCGTCAAGCAATCTCTCGAACGCACCCTATCGGTCCCCTGCCCCACCTGCCAGGCCACCGGCATGGTCAAGAGCCCGACCACGGTCTGCAACGAGATCTACACCGAGCTGCGCAAGATGAAGAAGCACTTCGAGAATGCCGATGTGCTGCTGCGCGTCAACCCGGAGACAGTCAAGGTTCTCAAATCCAACAACGCCAGTTGGCTCACCGAATACGAGGAGCTAATCGGCAAGAACATCCTCGTCAAGAGCGACGCAACCCTCCATCCCGAGCAATTTGATATTCAGGGATGAGCGCCACAACCTGCATAGACACCGAAGGCCGGAGCATCGCTCCGGCCTTCGATTCTTTCCGCAAAAAACATTCCAAATTGGCTTGAACTAGAACTGCGGTGGATGAATCCAAAGGCTTGCAAGGGCAATCCCAGTGCTCAAAGCATTGGCGCCGCAAAGAACCCAAAACCGTCTCCAGCCAAGGGGGATCTTGAAACCCCACCTTACAACCACAGCCTCGATTGCGGTTGAAGCACCTACTGAAAGCATAAAAGTAGCGACCCATGAAACTGGATTAAACGTCCCCACATTGAAAATACGATTCACAAGCGAACCCGGGCCAAACTCCCATAACAGTCCTAGTGCTGGAATCAGAGCAATTCCGGCAACGGAAGAAACTGTGTTCATAACTACATCGACGATGGTTGCTTTCTTCCAGGACAATCCGAATCCACCAAAATAAAGAAATAACCATTCAGCGATTAGGCCTATGGAAATCGGCAGAACACTCAGCAGCCGATTCTCTAGATACAGCGCTGGCCACACGACATCTGCGAGCAAAAGCGGGATCGTCTGAGTTAAGCTCATTTCCAATTATTATCTACCTACTTGTTGAGGCGTGAGTTAAATGAAATAAATCTACCGAATCACATAAATCGGCACGCCCACCTTCAGGTTTTTCCATAATCGGCACGCCCACCTTCAGGTTTTTCCATAGCTGTTCGGTAGTATAAACCGGAGCGTTGAGCGCAATCGCCAGCGCCAGGCAAGATCGATCCCCTAACGACAATCCATACCTCTCCGTCGCCGTGATCAGATCACCAGCGATCCTGGCCTGTTCGCGCGTGAAAGGCTCCACTGAATTGACGGACGAAAGAGCGTCTCTCCAGGCAACATCTGGGTCACCCCCGTTTTTAACGAGCTTCGATTGCACCTCGGCAAGGTTGACGGTGCTGGCGACAGAGCGTGCCAGAAGTTCGGCAGTCAGCTTTTCCTCGCCTCGCTCATGATGCAGCAACGCGAGCATCGCGGAGGCATCGAAAACAACCTCATTCATACTTCGCCGCCTCGCGCCGCTCCGCGCTCAACTCGTCGGCAAGACTGACCCCGGCGGGCACGTATTTTCTGATATGCTCCTGTGCCTGCCGCAGGCGCTCTCGCATCGTTGCAATGCGCAGTTCCCCGTCCACCACAGTCATATCGAGCATATCGCCATCCGCCATCCCCAGCGCTTGCCGTATCGCCGCCGGTATCACAAGGCGCCCTTTCGCCCCCATGCGCATCCGAACCCGATGATCCTCAACAAACTTGGGGCGTTCCCAAACGACCTCTTTGTCTTGGCGTTCCAATATTTCCATAATTCCCACCTCCGCCCATCCGTGCCACTATTATGCTCTGGTGGCACAAATTCCACAAGTGGCACCTTTTACAATATTCCCAACACCCGCATTCGCACCAGTCCCCCGGCCAACACGCCAATCGGCGAAATCGCCACCAGAGTAAGTGCATACCAGATCGGCTGCTTGCCCCGCGATTGCAGAACGCTCAGCGCGGCCAGCGCCAGCACCACCATCCCCAACGCCAGCACGTGAATCAGCGGATTAGCCGCTGCCGCCCAGGCCGTCACGTAGCCGCCTGCCGCCGCCGCCAAAAATGAGTAGCCCAAATTGACAAAAGCGTACCCCGGTTGCGGCTTGCCCTCCGTGCCCGTCCAGCTCGGAACCATCCGCGTCAAAAGCGCCGTCAGAATAATCACCAGCAGGGCCATCGTGGCAAAGCCAGCCACCAGCGCCAGAAATGCATGCAATATCACCATGGTTCCCCCTTCTTTTCCGGTGGAGCGCCCACCTCGCCCCGCTCAATCCGCTCCAGAAACGTCCGTGCCAGCTTGCGCTCGCCGGGATGGCTCTCGCCGTGTATTGAGCAGAGGTCAAGAAACTCATCGCACAGCGCATTTCGCTCTTCCTGCTGGGTCAGAACCCCCTGCAACGCAACGGCTAGCTCGCGCAGCCGCGCCGCCTCTGGCCAGGAAACATCCTCGCCCTCGCCGCTCAGATTTTCGTACTCGGAAAACAGCCCTTTCCTGCCGCGGGCACACTCATCCAGGCATGCCATCAGTTGCCCGCAGAAGGCCTGCGACAGCATCTCCAACTCAACGGGGTCCATTTTGTCCCGAGGGTCCATATCTTCCTCGACTGTATTATTGTGCCGCATCCACTCTTGTCACTGCTTGCGCTCCTCAGTGCAAAACGGAAATGTCCTGGAAATCGGCCTAAGTTTGCCTTTGTCGAGCAAAAAGTATCGCTGACGGCAGGTTTCCGTCTTCTCTGGCACGTCGAAGTCCAGGTGATTTCAGCAATCAGCAACCGGCTGTCGTGCCTGTAATAAAGCACTGTCAGATAAGGATGCCCATCCTTAGTTTTAAGGAACGGCCATCTCATGCATACAGATTACAGCGAAAAAATCACGCAAGCTCAAGAACTGCCGATGCGGCCTGCTGTATCTTATTTTCCTCGGCCAGCAGGTGATGGAAAGCAACTGCCGTGACGGCGCGACCAAAGAGCCAGCCCTGGCCGAAGATGGGCATCTCCTGGGCGGCAAAATACTCGGCCTGCTCGCTGGTTTCAATCCCTTCCACGATAACTTGCAGATGGAGCGCCCCGGCCATGGCTAGAATCTGCGGCAAAATGGCCGCTGTCACCGCCTCAGTGCCGATGGATCGCGTGAAGCTCCGGTCGATCTTGATGGCGTCCACGGAAAGTTCGTGCAGATAGGAGAGGCTCGAATACCCCGTCCCGAAGTCGTCAATGTGAACGCTGTGGCCCTTCTGGCGAAGGCGCAGAATGGCCGCGATGGCTACCTCATGCATGGCCGTGGAGCTTTCGGTAATCTCAATGACCAGATTCTGCGCCGCTACTCCGGCCCGTTTCAGCGCGCGCTCCAGCATGGGCAGGAATCGGGGATTAACCAGATCTGTGGCGGCCACGTTAATGCTCACCCGAAAATCGGGCCGGGCGCGCAGCGTCGCGGCAAAGTCGCGCAGCACATGGCGTACCACCAGCCGCGTAATGGAACCCACGAAGCCGCGCTCCTCGGCTATCTTGATGAAGACATCGGGACCCACCGCAAGCCCTTCCTCGTCGGTCCAGCGTGCCAGCGCCTCAGCACCCACAATTCTCCCGCTGGATAGCCTCACAATTTGCTGATACTCCACCCGCAGCTCGTCTTTGCGGATGGCCCTGCGAAGCTGTTGTTCCGTACTGAGATTGCGTCGGTAAAAGATGGAAAGCACTATCCCAAACAGGGCGCCGATCACCCCGCCCAGCACCATGCAAATCCACAACAGCGTACGATCCGCATGCAAGGCCTCGTGAATCGTGTTGAAAGTGGTTACACAACTCAATTTGTCTGAGGTACAAAGGGTGCAATACAGTCTCCCTCGCTTCTGTGTAAACCCCTCCTTGCTGAAAAGGGCATCGTCGGGCTGGGGAGACGTGCTTAACAGCCGGATGGGACTCCGGTGCAACGCGGGGAGTACCGTCATAACGAACTCAAAGGGCGCTGAACCTTCTGGCCTGCCTGTATTGGAGTTGATGACCACATACATATCGCCAACTTGTATGGCAAATGTGGGCTTGTTGCGAACCTGCAGCGGGCCGCTTGCAATGTAAACCTTACCGCCGCTGCCCATCACAATCGCCGGCTGCATAGGCGTGTGCGGCAAATCCTCCGAGCCCAGCGTTGCCGAGCAATCGATAACGCCCCCGCGCATCCGTCCGGCATCGTTCAGGTAATCCGTCTGAAACAGCAGCTTGTGAAAGTAGCCTATCTCCGCCGCCGAGCAGTAGGGATAGGGCGAGGCGTGCATCTTCTCGATGGTGGCATAAGCCTCATTGAGGGTAGCGGTCTCCTCGACCATAAAGCGCGCCGCATCCTCATGAATCCTGTGCTTGGCCTGCCTCAACGCCAGCCCGCCACCCAGCAGGTAGCCCGCGCCCACGCCGCAGCACGCCGTCAGGACAGTGACGGCAAGCGTTACGAGAACGCGTATTTTGAGGGTACGCTTCATCGACGAAGGCCAACTTCCAGCTTTATCCGGCATCCCAGCCAGGTGAAAAGCCAAAAGAGTCGTATACCCTTTTATCGGGGAAATTGGGTTTTTCTTGAATCACAGCCAAGGAGCGCCGTCTCCCTGGAGACGGACCCGCTGCCAACAGGCCACCCGCCCATTTTTGCCCATATCCCTGCCGAAATGGGTAGGAGGTTACAAAATACGGCTTTTCCGGAGATCCAGCCGCGCAAGTGGCGCCTGTTCCACCGTAGTTGGTTGATTTTCCTCTCATTTTGGCCTATGCTAAGGATGCAGACGAGTTTGTCCGCCAGGTATTCCGTGACCGCACCGGCTGGCGGAGAGATGAGTGGGCTTATAGCCCACTTTTTATTTGCGGAAAATTCCCCGATTTTGGGGCAGTTTTTGAGGGCGTGAAGCCCCGAATAAGGCCGTTCGGTGAACGGTGAAGGAACGGGGTCCCCGGCGAGCGATTTCTGCTCGATGGGGTGTAGAAACGATGGCAGTCAAGCTGGAAGCAATCCGGGCGGCAGCGGTACGAGTGGCAGCCTCGCATGGGCTGGACGTGGTGGAGATGGAGTTCATCGGCCCGGCCAAGGAACGCATCCTGCGCGTCTTCCTCGAAAAAAACGCCGAGGGACGGGCCAAGCTGAAAGCAGCCATTGAAGCCGGAAGTGAAAGCCTGGCCACGGAACTTCCCGAGCGGCTGATTCAGGAAACGCATGCGGGCAAGCTCCGGGTCGAACAGCTCTCCGGCGTCACCCACGAGGATTGCGCCGCTTTCAGCCGGGATTTTGGCGTGCTGCTGGACGTGGAAGACCTGATCCCAGGCGCTGAGTACACGCTGGAAGCCAGTTCTCCAGGGCTGGATCGAAAGCTGACTCGGCGCGAAGATTTTGAACGTTTTGATGGCTCTCTGGTCAAGGTGCAGACCTTCGAGCCTGTTCGCAACAACCGCCATTGGCAGGGACGGCTGATAGCCAGAACCGGGTCCAGTGTCGGCGAAACCATCACGCTCGACCTGAACGCGGTCAAGCAAAACAGCAAGAGCCGGAAGGCCGGCGTCAGCACGGTGGAAATTGCGCTGGTGAACATTGAAAAAGCGCAACTTGTGCCGGAGATTTAGGGGATCTGTGGGCGTGAAGCCCCCGATCCTGCAACACAACTGAACCGGCAAAGGCCTGACAACTTTTGCCGCACAAACCACCGAGAGAGCAAGCAGAGTATGGCCAGCGTTTTGTACCAGAGTATCGAACTCCTCAGCCAGGAAAAAAGCATTGACCCCGCCATCGTTGTCAGCGCGGTCGAGGAGGCCATCGCCCTGGCCACGCGCAAGTTCTACAAGACCCAGGAAAATATGCGCGGCGAGCTGAATAAGGAAACCGGCGAGATTCTGGCCTACATCTACAAAACGGTGGTGGCTGACGACGATCCCCTTGAGGACCCGCTCAACCAGATTACCCTCACCCTGGCCAAGGAACTGGCGCCGGACGTCGAGGTTGGCAGCGAGATTCGACTTTATAAGGACACCAGTCCGCTGGGCCGCATCGCCGCGCAACTGGCCAAGCAGGTCATCTTCCAAAAGGTGCGCGAGGCGGAGCGCGAAACTGTCTTCAACGAGTACGCCCATCGCGAAAAAGAAGTGCTCAACGCCACCGTCAAGCGCATCGAGGGCCAGGACATCATCTACGACCTGGGCAAGGCAGAAGCTCGCTGCCCCAAGCGCGAACAGTCGCGTCTGGAGCAGTTCTCCATCGGCGAGCGCGTCCGCGTCGTTCTGCTCAAGGTGGACCGCGCCGCCAAAGGGCCGCAGGTGATCGTCTCCCGCGCCGCCCCCGAGCTGGTGCAGAATCTCTTCCAGTCTGAAGTTCCTGAAATCTACGACGGCACGGTGGTCATCCGCGCCATCGCCCGCGAGGCCGGTGAGCGCACCAAGATCGCCGTCCAATCCCGCGACAAGGACGTGGACCCGGTCGGAGCCTGCGTGGGCATGAAGGGCATGCGCGTGCAGTCCATCATCCGCGAGCTGCGCGGAGAAAAAATCGACATTATCGAGTTCTCTGACGAGATCACCACCTTCGCCGAGAAGGCTCTGCAGCCCGCCAAGGTCAGCCGCGTCTCCATCGCCGACCTGACCGACAAGCAGCTCGAAGTCATTGTGGACGACACGCAACTCTCCCTGGCCATCGGCAAGAAGGGCCAGAACGTGCGCCTCGCCGCCAAGCTGCTCGGTTGGAAGATCGACATCAAGAGCGAAGAGGAGAAACGGCAGGAAGTAGAGCAGCAGATGCAGGATCTGACCGGCGGGCCCTCCACGCCTATCGAACAGGTGACGGAGTTGGCTGCGGGCGTTCTGCAAAAACTGGTCGCCGCCGGCATCACCACCGTCGAGGGGCTCGCCGATATGACTCCCGAACAGCTCGAGGAAATTCCCGGCATCGGCGAAAAAACTCTGGAAAAGATCAGCCTCGCAGTGCGCCACTACTTCGAACAGCTTGAGGAGGGCGAGCAAGGACGAAAGCCGGAAACAGGGAAAGCCGAAGCCGCTGAATCGGCCGTCACCGAAGTAGAGCGTGAAGCTGTTCTGGCGACGGACCAGGCGGAAGCGGAAAATGATGCAGCGGTCATCACCGAAGCGGAGAATGTCCGCGCTGCTGAAGGGGATACGGAGTTCCGCAACGAGGCCGAAGCGGCCGTCGAGGATATTCCTCCCGCCGATGAAGCGGAAATCGAGACATTGGAAGACCGGCCGGCCGAGGCGCTTGAGGAAGATGCTCAAAGCGCGCAAGAGCCGCTGCTGGAAAACATTGAAACCGAAAGCGCAACGACGGACGAGCAGGCGGACAAAGAGGACGGCGTGTAAATGCGCCGCGTCTTTCAGGCCTTATCAGACGATAACGGTACATTGAACCACAGCCAATGCCATGAGGTAGCTATGAGCGACTAAAGGCTTTGGGCGGCAGATTTTGAAAAGAGGCGGATGAGTAAGGTTCGTATCAACGATCTCGCGCGCGAGATGGAAGTCAAGAGCCGGCAGGTTCTTGATATATTGGCAGAGCTCGGCCTGGCCACAGGCAAGACCCATTCCAGTTCGCTGGAAGAAGATGAGGCCGACAAGGTTCGCGCGCATTTTAAGCGTACCGCGCGGCATGCGAGCACGGCCGGCACACCGGCTTCTCGCGCCCCGCAGACCATTGCGCCCAAGATTGATCTCTCGCATATCTCCAAGCCCGGCGACGTGCTGAAAGCCATACAGGCCAAAAAGCAGGAAGAAGAAGCTGAAGCCAGGAAGAGCCATTTGCCTCTGCGGCGGACGGCAGCAGAGCCTGAGAAGGCGCCCGTGCGTCCAGCGCCGCCGGTTGCGGTTGCCGTCAAGCCGGCCGCGGCGCCAGCCAAGCCGGAACCGCGCAAGATTGTTCCTCAGCCCCGCTCCGCGCCGCCCATCATTGCTCAACCGCCCGCCATTGCCACGCGCCCGCCCGCCAAAGCGGTGGTTGCCAAGGCGCCGACAGCCGTAGTGCAGCGTCCGGCCGTTGCCGTGGCGCCTCCCACGGTTGCCGTGGTGGTCAAGCCGCCGGCCAAACCAGCTCCTGAACCCGCTGCGCCCGCCGCCAAAGCCAAAGCTGAGCCTCCTGCAACCACACATCCCAAAGCCAAAGCCGCCAGAGCCGCGGAGCCTGCTGAGATTGCGGCCCCTCTGGTCGCTGAAGAGGCTGCCCACGCCCCCGAGCAGGAAGCTTTGCTTCCCGGAGAAGCTGCCGATCTAGCGGCTGCCGCGACGGCGCATCCGCCCGCCCACCGTGGAAAGGGGCACACGCACGCATCGCCCACGCCCGCGCTGCCCGCCCGGCGCATGGTGATGCCGCAAACAGGGCCTCGGCCGGTCTACACCGCGCCCCCTGTGGCTGACATTCCGCCTTCGGCTGCCGCTGGAACTGCCCCCGGCGGTATTCGGCGCGGAGAGCCAATCTTCCGCAGACCCTCCGGCGCTCCTGGAAGTTATCCTCAGCGCACCACCGGCGGCGCGCCCGGAACAGGCCAATTCCCCGGCGGTCCGCGACCCAAGCACCCCACGCGCACCACCTCTGGCGGTTACGCCGGCACAGGCGCTCCGGGCGCCCCCGGATCGCGTCCCCCTTATGGCGCAACACGTCCCGGCTTCGGAGCTCCGCGCCCCGGCGGCCCACCTCGTCCCGGCAGCGCTCCGCCAACCGGCGAGGCTCCTCGCCCGCAGCGCGCTCCCTCCCGTGGACGCGGCGGTCGCCCGCAGTATCCAAAAACCAAGGAAGGCCCGATGAAGGGCTTTGTGCCGCCGCCACGCTATGCAGGTGTCCAATACGGCAGCGAGCCTCTTCCCATCACCCGCGAAATCACCGTCACCGAGGGCATCAGCGTAAAGGACCTGGCAGAAAAGCTCGACGTCCGCGCCAAGGACCTCATCGCCACGCTGCTCATGAGCGGCATCTTCGTCACCGTCAACCAGTCCCTCGACGCCGAGATGGTCAAGGATGTAGCCGCCAAGTTCGGCGCCGCCGCCACCGTTATCAGCTACGAGGAAGAGATCGCCAACCAGGCCATCGAAGAAGTCCTCGAAGCAGAAAACACCGGCGAGCTCGAGGTTCCCCGTTCGCCTGTCGTCACCGTCATGGGACACGTCGATCACGGCAAGACCTCGCTGCTCGACGCCATCCGCGAAACCGATGTTGCAGCTGGAGAAGCCGGCGGCATCACTCAGCACATCGGCGCCTACAAGGTCCGCTTTGCCAAGGAAGGCTCGCCCGCCTCCGGACGCGAGATCGTCTTCCTCGATACGCCCGGCCACGAAGCCTTTACCCGCATGAGAGCCCGTGGCGCCAAGGTCACTGACATCGTGGTCATTGTGGTAGCTGCCGACGACGGCGTCATGCCCCAGACCCTGGAGGCCATCGACCACGCTAAAGCCGCGGCCGTACCAATCATCGTGGCCATCAACAAAATCGATAAGCCCAACGCCAACCCCGACCGCGTCAAGAAGCAACTCGCCGACCGCGGCCTCGTTCCCGAAGAGTGGGCGACCGCCGGAGAAGGCACCGTCTTTGTCGAAGTCTCCGCAAAAAAGAAAATCAATCTCGACCTGCTGCTGGAGATGATCTGCCTGGTCTCCGACATCAAGGCCCCCAAAGCCACGCCCGGACGCAAGGCCGTCGGCTCTGTTCTTGAAGCCAAGCTCGACCGCGGACGCGGTGCCGTCGCCACGGTCCTTGTGCAGGACGGAACCCTCCACCTCAACGACAGCTACATTGTCGGCAACACCTTCGGTAAGGTCCGCGCCATGTTCGATGACCGCGGTCGCGCCATCGAAGTTGCCGGTCCCTCCACCCCCGTCGAAGTCCTCGGCCTCGAATCCATGCCCGACTCCGGCGACACCTTCCTGGTCGTAGCCGACCGCGACAAGGCCAAGGGCATCGCCCAGTACCGCAAGATGAAGGAGCGCGATGCTCAGCTCGCCAAGAGTTCCCGCGTCTCGCTTGAAGGCCTCGCCGAGCAGATTCGCACCGCCGGCGTCAAAGACCTGCCTCTCATCATCAAGGGCGACGTCACCGGCTCGGTCGAAGTGCTGGCCGATTCTCTCGTTCTCATGTCCACCGAGAAGGTGCGCGTCAAGGTCATCCACAGTGGCGTCGGTTCCATCACTGAGTCTGACGTCCTGCTGGCCACCGCCTCCAACGCCATCATCATCGGCTTCAACGTTCGTCCGGAGCGCAAGGCCGCCGAGTTGGCGCAGCAGGAAGCCGTCCAGATTCGCCTCCACTCCATCATCTACGAGTTGCAAGACGAAATGCGCCTGGCCATGCTCGGCCTGCTTGAGCCCGTCTATAAGGAGAACTACATCGGACGCGCCGAGGTGCTCAACATCTTCCGCATTCCGAAGATCGGCACCATCGCCGGCTGCCGCGTGCAAGACGGCGTCATCCGTCGCGACGCCGAGATCAAGGTCATGCGCGGCACCGAGCAACTCTTTAAGGGCAAGGTGGTCTCGCTCAAGCGCTTCAAGGACGACGCCCGCGAAGTCACCAACGGCATGGAATGCGGCATCGGCCTCAGCGGCTTCAACGACCTCAAGGAAGGCGACATCATCGAAGCCTTCTCCACCGAAAAACTGGCCGCCAACCTCGGCGCGCTAGCCTCCGACGTAGCAAAAGCCGCAGCAGCAGCCAAGGATAAAGAGTAACCTGCCTCTGCTGTTCCAAAACCAAACCGGCCCGCTCCTCATCACGAGAAGCGGGCTTGTTTTTGCACTCCACACACCACAAGTCCAAACATAGACGATACTGTTTTGTATTAGGGCGCGACTTCACAGCGCACGGAAAAATGCAAACGGTGGAGCACAAAGTGTCAGGGCACGACTTTAGTCGTGCCGTAAGAGCAGCATTATCAACTCGGGCTTTAGCCCCTGAGGAATCGACGGCGATATACTGTAGGCCACAACGGAATTCTTCCGCAATCGCGGCTCGTATCCGGACAGGAGCAACATGACCATGAAGAACAGCAATCGCAGAGACTTTTTGAAGGTGAGTGGCGCTGCCGTGGCCGCAACAACTGTCTCGTGGAACGCACGCAGTTATGCCGCCATCCTCGGCGCCAACGATCGCGTCCGTGTCGGCGTCGTCGGCTGCGGCGATCGCATGAAGGGAGGAGATCTTCCTGCCTTCCAACAGAATGCCAGGGACATGAACTTCCAGATCGTGGCCGTCTCCGACATCTGGAGCCGCCGCCGCGAAGAAGGCGCTGCCTATATCGAAAAGCTCTGCGGCAATCCCGTCGACCAGGCCCGCAACAACGACGAGCTCTACGCGCGCAAGGACGTGGATGCCGTCCTCATCGCCACCGCCGACTTCCAGCATGCGCAGCACGGCATCGAAGCGGTCAACGCCGGCCGCGATGCTTACGTCGAAAAGCCCACCGCGGACACCATGGCTGACGCCCGCAACTTCCTCGCCGCCGTCAAAAAATCCGGCAAAATCGTTCAGGTCGGAACCCAGCGCCGCTCCACGCCCGCCTATATGAAGGCCGCCGAGTACATCAAGTCCGGAAAATTCGGCGACATCGTCATGGTCGAAATGACATGGAACGTCAATCAGCCCGGCCGCTGGCGCCGTCCCGATGTTGTGCCTCTCCTCAAGGAGCAAGACACCGACTGGAAGCGCTACCTCCTCAATCGCCCCTACGAGCCCTTCGATCCCCGCAAGTATCTTGAGTTCCGCCTCTTCTGGCCTTACTCCTCAGGCATTCCCGACCAATGGCTCGTCCACCAGATCGACACCGTTCACTGGTTCACCGGCCTGCCTCATCCGCGCAGCGTCGTCGCCAACGGCGGCATCTATCTCTGGAAGGACGGCCGCACAAACTGGGACACCATGACCGCCGTCTTCGATTACGGCCCGCTCGACGATCTCTCCAAAGGTTTCCAGGTGCAGTACTCTTCGCGCTTCACCAACTCCGCCGGCGGCGTCAAGGAGCTTTACTACTCCAACGGCGGCATGATCGACATGGACAAGCATACGGTCACGCCCACCGGCGGCCTGCGCGCAAAAGAAGCCGCCTCCATGGGCCTCAAGGAAAATCTCCTGCCCAGTTTTTCGCTGGTCGAGAAAGCTGAAACCGTCTCCACCGAAGCCAACACCGGCGGCGATCCCATGACCTCAGCCAACATGCGCAACTGGATGGAGTGCGTCCGCTCGCGCAAAACTCCCAACGCCCCCATCGAAGCGGGCTATAACCACTCCATCGCGCTTTGCATGAACGTCGCCGCCATCCAGACCGGCCAGAAAGTCACCTTCGACGACAAAACGCAGCAGGTAATGGTAGGAGGCAAAGTCTTCGCCTAAGTGGGCTTTGCGTATTCGCACAGAAGATCGGGTGCCCCACCCATGCGACATCTTTTCGTCGCATGGGTGGGATACCACCAAATTCAGCGATCATTAGTTAACAAATGTTCGGGTGCCCCCGGTCCCTCGCATTTGGGGACCGGGGAAATGACATCCTGAGGGAATTTTTCATGAGTTACAAACGTTTTTCCATGTTAGTCGTCATCGCCCTCCTCGCCTCATGCACCGCCTTCGCCGCGCCCACCAAAGGTGTCCAGGTCGTCGCCGATGAAGCCAACCGCCGCGTCGACATCACCATAGACGGCCAGCCCTTTACCTCTTACATCTGGCCCGCGACGCTCAAAAAGCCCGTCCTCTATCCGCTCATCACCGACGAAGGCGTCACCGTTACGCGCGGCTATCCACTAGCGCCCCGCCCCGGCGAGCGTGTCGATCACCCCCATCACGCCGGCCTGTGGTTTAACTACGAAAACGTCAACGGCTTCGATTTCTGGAACAACTCCGATGCCATCAAGCCCGACAACCGCGCCAGGATGGGAACCATCCTTCACACCAAAATCCTCTCCACCAAGAGCGGCCGCAATCGCGGAGAGTTAGTCGTTGAATCCGTTTGGGTCACCGGCGCCAACCAGCAGATCCTCACGCAAACTACGCGCTACATCTTCACACGCCAGCCGCATGCCCGCGTCATCGATCTTGACATCACCCTCAAGGCCCTCGGCCGCGTTGTCTTCAAAGATGAGAAAGACGGCCTCCTCGGCCTGCGCGTCGCCAACTGGCTCGAATCGCCCACTGAAAAGGGAGGCGTCTTCATGGACGCCAGCGGACGTTCCACCAAGGTCGATGCCGCGCCACCTGATGCCGTCAACCCGGCCACCGGCGTCTATCTCACCAGCGAAGGAGTCAAAGGCGACGCCGTCTGGTCAACCCGCGGACGCTGGTGCACTCTCACCGGCCACACCGGCAGCCACACCGTCGCCATCGCCATCGTTGACCACCCCGGCAACCCCGGTTATCCCACCACCTGGCATGCGCGCGGCTATGGCCTCTTCGCCGCCAATCCTCTCGGCCCCAGCATCTTCAATCCCAGGTTGCCCCCGTTGAATCTGACTCTGGAGAAGGATCAAACCACCACCTTCCGCTACCGCGTAATCTTGTTCTCCCACGCCGTCACCGCCAAGGAGATGAACCGCGAAGCCGACGCCTTCGCGGGTGAAGCCAAGTAGCCGTGTCTTTTTTGTAAGAAAGAGGCGCTTGAAGGTTTATAACTGATTGAAGTCGATTTCTACACTGTTGGAATCGTCTACATCTGTGGCTACAGCCGCTTCAATTTCATCGGTCACTTCCTGGATTTCCGGGACCTCGAAAATCATCGGCATACGTGAACGAAACGCCTTCCCGACTGAAACAGCTTGGCGAAATTTCAGTGAAGGGAGGGCCGCAGCCATATCCGCACCCATGTAGTTGGTTAAAAAATCGGTACTCGTTTTATCGAACTGTTGGAATGCAATGATGGAATTGCATTGCGTAAGAACTGTCTTGGATACGTTGGCCGTGCGTTGTGCAACAACTAAGAATCCAACATTGTACTTTCTTCCTTGAAGTGCGATTTGGCTGATACTGTTGACAACGGCTGTCGCTTTCTTTTCCTCGGCGCCGATAAAATTCCACTCTGGTATTACGGTATGAGCTTCCTCTATGACCACGCAAACTTGCTTCCCGAGGTTGTTCTCTTCGCGCGCAATCTTGAATATGCCTCTGAAGAACCATTTTGTGTACTCAAGAATGCCAGCCGTGTTCGAAATGTCTGGTAGGTCGAAAAGTACCATTTGAGAGTCGGATTTGAGAAAGTCCCTAACACAGGTCGAGCATTTCTCCAGCAAGATTGCTGATTGAACTTTGATCAAATCTTTGTTCTGCTTGTTTGCGAATTCGTCGAGTTCATTGGTGAGTTTTTCAAGTGCAACATTAATTTCTTGTCTTGTTTGATCTTGCACAATGTTTTGTGGCAGAATATCAGGGAATTTTCCCCGATATTCATTCGTGAAATCGACGCAGATAACTTTGGTTCCTGTTGCCACGATTCTTCTGATTAGATCTCGACAAAAGACGGACTTGCCTGAGCCTGTGACTCCGAGAATTGCTGTGTGGTGTGAAACGGCATCTTGAAGATTAAATAATACCGGGTAATTGGTTCCTGGGATTGTACCGATCTTCACTTCCTCTACTGAAAGATCCGTATCATCAATATTCGCAGACAGGAATATCGGTGTATTGACCTCCGGAACCCAGCCGAACTTCTCGAAAGAAAAACTCTTCGGGTTCCAAATTCCAAGTTGTAGGGCCTCCCCAACCCTTAGCCCAGCCTCGTCTTTCCCTTCCAGGGCCTCTACCTCAGTGATTCCTTGCACCACCTGGTAAAGAACCTTCTTACCTTCAATCTCTAACTCGACGAGGCTTCCTTCTGAGACAGAAGCGCATCCTGCAAAGTCAAAGCGTATCTTTGCAATATTTGATCGCTCTAGGATGACTCCAACAAACCTTGCAAGCAGGTCAGGGCGTTTGGATGGGCAGAATATGTAGACGATGTTCTGTTGGCCCGGTTCTCCGCATGGCTCATCGTCTAATGCGCGTTGTATCTCGTCTGTTGCGAGAATCTTAATCCACCGCTGCTCGTTCAGAATGTAGTCATCTACAACCATTCCCCTACATACAAAGCGAGTCTCTTCCATCCGATGGCGGAATTGGACGAGGTCGAAACATTGAATTGATACGGCGTTATGGCCATATAATTTTGCGAGAAATATGTTTTTAGATTGGACCCCGATAATCTCACCGATTGCTGTAGGCGTAGCCTTCCGCATCTCCAGGACTGCCATGATGAACTGCTTCGGGTCGACAAGAATAACGAATGCTGCATAGCATGTCAGCATAATGAATTCGTAAGACTGAGAATCGACGTAGAACAACAATGTAAGTAGGAAAAGAGTGCAATATAGGAACTTACCATTTCCGAAGAATATAGCGAATGTCTTCAGGTATCTAGAGATTCGATTTTGCAAGCCCTCAGACGATTTGTCAGAATCCAGAAGAAGAAGTGCTGTTAATGAACAGACCGAAAGGATTAGGTTATAAGAAAAGAAGAGCCAATACCAGATTCCAAATCGAGAAAGTTGTGAATGCAGTGGTGCAATTAGAAGAAGTATTGAGACATTTGAGAGGAGAACATTGCTTGGTGCAGTGTAAAACTTTTCGATAAATAGCGAGACAAAAGATACCATCAACAGTGCAGTAAAGAGAACTACTAATTGATCCGAGTTTGGGAATACCATCCCTGTGGTTAGTTTGAATACGATAAAGAGAAGGACTGTATAAAACACGAACGTTGAGACTCGCTGTGTCTTTGTCATCGATAATCCTTCTTTCAAAGATCGATTTTTAGATCGTAGCAATAATAGCATTTCTAATTTATTTGTATATGCAAATCGGCCAGTATCCCTCGAATTACACTATAGCCGCCGCCAATAGCCCCCTCACACCAGCACCACCAACCCGCTATCTTCCTTCAACCGCTCATCCGCCGTAATCAAATGCAGTGGCTCGCTCATGGCCTGCGCAATCAAAAACCGGTCAAACGGATCGCTGGTCACACCGTAGGTGGCCGAAGGTGACTGCCTGGACGGCCAGTCCCCTCGAATTGACCTGGGTCATGACTAGGTCAACTCGTCGTAATTATCTGCAAAGAGGGCCAGCTTATTTTCCTTAACCTGTTCATAAAAAATATGTTAGTTTATGTATCGCAAAAATGGTGAAAGTTGGTAGAAACAGCGCCTTTTGAGCAGGAAATCGCACCAAAATGACAGTTTTTCATGTGCTTATATGCGCACGTTATTTGCGTGAAATGCAATACTTTTGGTGTAAAAAAATCTGCTCCGTGGCCTCATAGCGTCATTTATCTGGCTGCCATGCAGGGCTGTGGTTCCATTTGGTCATCGCCTCCGATTCCGGGTATAATGAAGATTCGCCCAGTTGCCGGAGGCCTGTCTATACAGAGGCACCCGCTGGCGCAAGTCACCTGAGTTTGGAGCTAAGTCATGGCACAAGTATGCGATATCTGCGGGAAAGGCCCGCAGTTCGGCAACAATATCTCTCACGCCCACAACATCACGCGGCGGCGCTGGAGCGTAAATCTGCAGTCTGTCAAGGCGCTGGTGAACGGCCAACCCAAGCGGATCAGGGTCTGCGCCAGTTGCATCAAGGAAGGCAAAGTCGCCAAGGCCTGAACCCGGCGCTGGGTCTGTATCAATCGCAAAATAAAGCACTTACGAACCCCGTCCCACCCGGGCGGGGTTTTGTTATGCCTGTTTTCCGCCTTATTCAACGTGCCCCTCACTCTACGTGATAGTTGGGAGCTTCCCTCGTGATGATCACGTCATGCACGTGGCTTTCGCGCAATCCAGCGCCGCTAATGCGCACAAACTGCGCCTTTTCTTGTAGTTCGCGGATGGTTGCGCATCCCAGGTAGCCCATGCCGGAGCGTAATCCGCCCACCAGTTGGAAAACCATACTCTCCAGCGGCCCACGGTACGGCACGCGCCCTTCAATGCCCTCGGGAACATACTTGGCCAATCGGTTCTGACTGGCGCGCTCGCGCTGCACCACGCCCTCGCTACCCAACTCCGCGCTCGCCAGATCGTCTGTGCTCTGGAAGTAGCGCTCGCCCGAACCCTGGCTCATGGCTGTCAGCGAGCCCATGCCGCGATAGCTCTTGAAGCTGCGCCCCTGGTAGAGGATGGTTTCGCCGGGGCTCTCGTCCACGCCCGCGAAGAGCGACCCGATCATTACAGAGCTGGCCCCGGCGGCTATAGCCTTGGTGATCTCGCCGGAATATTTGATGCCGCCATCGGCAATCACCGGAATTCCGCGCTCGTGTGCGGCGCGCGTCGCTTCGGAGATGGCCGTAATCTGCGGCATGCCGGCGCCGGTGACCATGCGCGTGGTGCAAATCGAACCCGGCCCGATACCGACCTTAATCGCGTCTGCGCCGGCATCAATCAGCGCCAGCGCGCCCTCGTAGGTTGCCACGTTGCCGGCCAGCAGGCCCACATTCGGGAAGGCCTTTTTCACCTCGCGCACCGCTTCCAGCACGCGCGACGAGTGTCCGTGCGCGGAGTCGATGGCCAGCACATCCACGCGCGCCCGTACCAGCTCCGCCGCCCTCTCCAGAAAATCACCCGTCGCCCCGATGGCGCCGCCCACCCGCAGCCGGCCCTTCTCGTCCTTGCTGGCGTTTGGATATTTCAGCTTCTTCTGGATGTCCTTGACCGTGATCAGCCCCTTCAACTCAAACTGATCGTTGACCACCAGCAGCTTTTCCACGCGATGCTTATGCAGAATCTGCTCAGCCTCCTCAAGCGTGGTGCCCACCGGAACTGTAATCAGATTCTCCTTGGTCATCACCTCACCAACGGGAATGTCTGTACGAGTTTCAAACCTCAAATCGCGATTAGTAAGAATGCCAACCAACCGCTTCCCAAGCGTCACCGGCACTCCGGAGATCTTGTAACGCCGCATCACTTCCAGCGCGTCGCCGATCATCTGGTCCGGGCCGATGGTCACCGGGTCCACGATCATGCCGCTCTCTGAGCGTTTCACCTTGTCGATTTCGCCGGCGTGGTCGGGGATAGAGAGATTGCGGTGCACAATACCGATGCCGCCCTGCTGCGCCATAGCGATGGCCATGCGCGACTCGGTCACCGTGTCCATGGCTGAGGAGATCAGCGGGGTATTCAGCGTGATGGAGCGGGTCAGCAGGGTCTGCGTGCTGACCTGCACGGGCACCACGTCGCTGTAGGCGGGCACCAGCAACACGTCATCAAAGGTGAGTGCTTCAGTCAAGTTTCTGGCAAGCATAATGCTCCAATGCGCCTGGCGGGCCGGGATGCGAGTCCCCGGCGCGGCAGACGCTTGAAGACTATTGTAGCGGAGGAGGTAAGGACGAGCCAGAAAGCCACTGTTTGCGGTTCAAACACCAGCGAATTCTGATATATCATTCTTCTGTCGCATTTTACGCCCATTCTTCGCTGCCTAAAGATAAGATGCGAACACGATTCAGGAAAGGTTTGGCCGACATGAGTACCTTGAGGCGATTTTCCGCAATTCTCTTGTTGTTCATCGTTTACCTCTGCGCCTGCAAGGCGGGGACGCAAGCGCCTACCCCGATGACAAGCCTCAATGGTTCGCAAGGGGGCAAGATTGTCTATGGCTCTGTGAGTGGGGCCACAACCCAGGCTGCAGCCATGAGCAAAATGCTGAGCACTGTGCATACCAACTGCGGCGAGAAACCACAGATTGGAAGAGTCTTCCAGTTTAAGGGAACGAATTCCGTCGGGGTATTCTTTTCGGTCACTGACCATCCGGAAGGGAACATACCCCTGGGAGGCCTGGTGATAGCCACCGCAACCGGACCCGACCAAGTGGAAGCGGCAATGATCTATGACCAGGCTTCGCGCTTTGGCAAAACGGTGAACCCGATGCTGCAGCAACTGTTTGGCGTGTGGCATCCCGGCGAAGCGCAAGCGGCCTCCGGCTCCTCGGCTGGCGAGCAATCGGCTTCGGCCGGCAATGGGCACTCTGCCACATCTGCAAGGCTGCACATGGTTACCGCGCCAGACAACTCGTCCAGCATCGGCATTGCCGACGGCTGGCGGCTCGATCCGCAGAGCGCCAGCGGTACGATGAGTATGATCGGGCCGAACGGCGAACAGGCAGTCTACAGTGCAATGAAGTCAGCGGTGGACCCCAACAACCCGCAACAGGTGCAAGCGGTGCGGTACGGAATCTACAACGGGACGGGAACGATGCTCTACCCCTACCATCCAGATCTGGGAAAGGCCTATCCGGAGCTACTGCAGGCTTGGCGGCGCGCCAACAACCTGCCTCCGGCGAAGCTGCAGGTGGACAAGATTGAGCCGATGAAAGGAGGAACTGGCAACTGCGTCCTTGTCACGGGGCACATCGACGCGGATGGGCAGGGCATGAAGAAGCTGATAGATGATATATGCGAATGGCCGCCGGCCCAGTGGGGAGCGTACACAATCACACGCACTTTCAATATTATGACCGACGCCCAGTCCGAGCGGGAGCAAAGCACGGTGATGGCGATGTACATGAGCGTCAAGGTTAACCAGCAAGTGATAAACCAGCAGATGCAGCAGAAGCTCCAGCAGAAGCAGCAGTCTGACCAGCAATGGCGGGCCTGGGGACAGCAGCAATCTGACCGGATTCGCGCGCAGGGTGAGGCGGCGCAGAAGAACTTTGCCGACCGCCAGGCCGTTAACGACGCTCAACACGCCGGTTACTGGGCGCAGCAGAATACGAACGCACAGCAGTCGGCCGGCTTCAGCAACTACCTGCTTGATCAGTCGGTGGTGCAGAATAACAGCACGGGCGCCCACACTACGAACTGGAACTCCGCCGCGGACGCGATGGTGAAATCCGGCAAATACTCGTACGTGGAAAATCCGAACTACATCAAGGGAACGGATTTCTGAGCTTCTATCTGCCGCCGGCCGCGGTGTGCAAAGCCTCATGGCCGACGGCGGATTGCTGGATAGTAGCCGTTGGAAGTAGCGAAGATAGGGCGATTGTTTCTTCTTTTCCTATGGAATCGACAGCCAGGACCTCAACTTATGGCATCGATATCACCATGCACTTTTCCTCACACCCCCACCGGGAACGGCTTGGGGCTGGATTCGTCGAGGTTGGCTTCGGTGCCGGTGCGCCAGCGCTCAAAGCGGCCTTGCAGCAGGCTCATCAGGCCTGTATACCAATAGCCAATGACAAACAAGATCAAAAACGGCGCAGTGAAGTAGTTCTGGTTGGTGAAGGTGTAGAGAATCGCTACGAAGAAATAGCAGCCTACCAGTAGTTCGATCCACGGAGTCAGTTTCAGCCGCTTGCGGTACTTGGTGGCCTGGGATTTTTCGCCCTTCTTGGCCACGCGGTACTTGGGCGTGCGCACAAAGGCGCTCTTGATGCCGAACAAGGCCTCCATCACAGCCTTGGTGTTGGTGACTGTGAGGCCAATGCCCAGGGCCATCAGAAAAGGCAAATAGAGAAAGGTCTTCCACCACGATTTGGGGAAGAGTTCGCGCTCCGCCATCAGGTAAAAGACAGCGATGGACAAGGTGGAGGCGGTAAACAGCGGTACGTCGAAGAGCAGCATCTGAAACCAGCCCTGGTAGAAGCGCACGATCATTGCTGGCATCAGGAACGCCGTCATGATGACCATCAACGGATAACTCAAATTGGCCGTCAGATGATAGACAGCCTCGACCTTGATCTTTCGCGGGACGTTCGACTTGAACATCAGGGGCAGCACCTTGATGCTGGTCTGTATGAGCCCCTTGGCCCAGCGAGCCTGTTGAGTTTTAAACGCGGTCATCTCGATAGGCAGTTCGGAGGGGCACTCCACATCGGGCAGGTACTTGAATTTCCATCCGGCCAACTGTGAACGGTAGCTGAGGTCAGTGTCTTCGGTGAGGGTGTCGTGCTGCCAGCCGCCACCGTCGGAGATGGCCTTGATGCGCCACATGCCGGCCGTGCCGTTGAAGTTGAAGTAGTCGCCGGAGCGGACCCGCGCGCCATGCTCGATGATGAAGTGTCCGTCGAGCAGGATGGCTTCGATCCGGGTCAACATGCTGTAGTTGCGATTCATGTGCGACCAGCGGGTCTGCACCATGCCGATCTCCGGCTCAGCAAAGTGGTGAATCACCTTCATCAGCCAGTCCGGCGGAGGCACAAAGTCTGCATCAAAGATGGCCACAAACTCGCCTTTAGCCACCTTCAAGCCCGCGTCCAGCGCTCCGGCCTTGTAGCCGTAACGATTTGTCCGGTGAATGTAGACGATGGGGTGTCCAAGCGCCGCATAGCGGGCAACAATATCGGACGCCACCTGCTGGGTCTCGTCGGTAGAGTCGTCCAGCACTTGGATCTCCAACTTTTCGCGCGGATACTCCATGGCGCAGACGGCCTCAATCAGCCGGTCGATGACGAACTGCTCGTTGAAGATAGGTAGTTGCACGGTCACCCGTGGCAACTCCTTGAAGTGGCGGGGCGGGTCGGGATTGTAGTTTTTCTTGTATTTGAAATAGAGGTAGCACATTGTGTAGCGATGAATGCCATAGAACGACAAGATGATCATCACCGCAAAATAGGGGATGAGCATCGTCAGATCGAACCAGTTCCAGTGATGGGTCACCGTGGAGAACGGATCGTAAAACAGCATCCGTATCTGGTGCCGTATGCTGAATTGCGGAGCGAAGAGCAGTAATGCGGAGAACCGCACAGGTAGCAGGTGGGCAACAGAATTCAGTGAACTCAGAAATACGCTAAGCAGGGCGATCCTCCACGGTCGGGATACCGGAATTGTAGTCGATAGAGGCTAGCGGGCGTCGAGGCTGTCAGGCGTTATCATTCGGCCGGTCGAGCCTGGGTGGCCACGTATATGCTACTCTTTTTCGTGGTCTAATCCAGAAACAATTGCAGTCAAGCCATACCGATTATGTTGCGGGAGCGCCTTTGAAAATCTATAAGATACGCCGTTTAATGGCACTGATTTCTTTGTTTCTCGCCGCCTGTTTCGCGGCGCCGGCACAGCAGAATCCATCGCCCATGGTGGAGCACACCAGGGAACATCCCCGGCTGACGAAAACCGTGCCCCCGGGCCGCAGGCTGCCGCTTGAGTTGGGCAGCTTGTTCGTCCCTGAAAAGGCAACACAAAAACACCATGTTAAGCTGCTTCTGTTTTTTCATGGCGGCGACTGGCTCCCCGAATTTGCCGCAGCGCAACAGAGAAATATGGCTGTGATCGCCATTCAGGCCGGCGCAGGTTCCGGCAGCTATGTGAAGCTTTTTACCGACGCTGCGCGCTTTTCACGCCTGATCGCAGAAGCCGAAACCAAAAGCGGCCTGACCTTTGGCGAGGTCGATTTGGGAGGCTGGAGCGCTGGCTGCGGCGCTCTTCGGCAAATCTTGAGCGACCAGGCATCATACGATCGCGTTAGCGGCGTGCTGTGCATCGACGGCGTCCACACAGGCTATGTGAAGGGCAAGCCGGGCCCGGAAGAATCCGAGATCGAAACGGACAATCTGCAGGCTTGGCTTCACCTGGGGCGTGACGCCATGGCCGGGAAGAAACGCTTCATCCTCACCCACTCAGAGATTTTTCCCGGCACCTTCGCCAGCACCACCGAAACTGCGGATTACCTTCTGAGGGAGTGGGGGCTGGCCGCGCATCCTGTGATCAAATGGGGGCCGATGAAGACACAGATGCTGAGTGAGGTAAAATCAGGCGGATTGCTGGTCATCGGTTTTGCCGGCAACTCGGCGCCCGATCATGTGGACCAGCTTCACTCCCTGCCGGTGTACCTGAGCTGGCTGGCAAAGAAGTGAATGGATGCCATCGGCACGAGAATAGGCGTGGAAGCAGAAGCGTTCCGTGGTGCGTAGTTGCAAAAGGCCGATGCCATCATCCTCTGTGACATATAGCCATTTCGAACAGGCGTCAATAGGTGCGATTCTGCCGTAACTTGGCCATGATTACGGCCTTTTCGGCGTCCACTATATTAATTTCTTCTGCGTCTTGCTGGCCAGAATACATCTTCGTGGTATCGAAGCGAACTTTCTGAAGATACCGGCCGCTCTTGGTATCGTATACATACGCATTCATGCGATAACGATGAGGCGCGGAATGTGTCTCCTCGATATAGTTTGACTTTTTTATAGTCGTGTAGTCCCAAATGAAATCAGCGGTCACCAGAACAGGCAGGCTGGAAAACTCTGGCAGGTTCCAGAACTTGTAGTCGCTCTGGTTGCTAAGCTCCACGCTGGGCAGCAAATTCACCAACTCACCACCTCTGACCATTAGCAAGGAATATTTGGTCAATGTGCCGCTGCCGCAGCTCGAATACATCGCGGTAAACAATGTGAGTTCGATGCCATCGAGTTGCCCCACCGGTGTGGCCCTGGGCTCGAGGCCGAAAATAATGTCCTTGTCGCTTGGGGGCGCGTAGCAATGGTCTACTTCGGTAGTGCCCTGACAGATGCGAGCGGGCGTTTCTGGAAGGCATTCAGCAGAACTAGCCGGATTCGTTTTACCCGGTATCACGTGATACTGACCCTGGAAGGGGACGGCACATATATTGGCCAGCAGAATGCCAATGATCCAACGAAGCCGCATTTTACGTATCATAATCTGACATCCTCCTTCCAGTCTGCCACATCCGCTTCTGCCAGGCTGGATCGTCCAGTTTCTGGCATGCGCCTGTCCCCTGCTAGACGCTGAAAAGCTGTTCACGCTGGTGTTGCTTTGGCGCAGATAAACTATCCCCGAGCTCGCGGGCAGTTTCAACCAGCAAGGCTAAGTGGCCTGTAGAGCCAAACGTTATTTACATTACAACGGCGTGATCCTATTTCTATTTTGTATCAGATTACTTTGACGGAATGCATTCTTTTGATAATAAATGAAGATTTTGTTGTCTTGCTTCCGCTTTGGTTTCGGGATAAAGTGGGTTTGCACGGAGGCAAGTTCTTTTATGTCCGCACTTTCACCTTCTTTTATCGTCGCCGCCGCAGGCGGCAGCTTTCTGCTGGAAACCCGCACTCCCGCCGAAGTTTTTACCCCCGAAGACCTTAATGAGGAGCAGCGGCAGGTTGCTTCGACCGCCTCTCAGTTTGCCCGCGACGAGATTCTGCCCAACGCTGCGGCCATTGAGGCCAAGGAGCCGGGAGTGATGGCGGCCCTGATGCGCAAGGCCGGCGAGCTAGGCTTTGCCTCGGTCGATATTCCCGAGGAATACGGTGGCATGGGCATGGATAAGATCACCTCCACGCTCATCACAGACCACCTGTCGATACTGGGCAGCTTCTCGACGGCCTTTGGCTCCCACGTCGGCATCAGCACGCTGCCGCTGGTCTGGTACGGCACCGAGGAGCAGAAGCAGCGCTACCTGCCTAAACTGGCCACGGGAGAGTGGATCGGCGGCTATGGGCTTTCAGAGGCCAGCTCCGGTTCCGACGCCATGAACATCCGCACGCGCGCAGCGCTTTCGCCCGACGGCGCGCATTACACGCTCAATGGCGAGAAAATGTGGATCACAAACGGCGGCATCGCCGGCCTCTACACTGTTTTTGCCAAGATCGTGGACCCGGCGGACGGCAGCGAAAAGTTTTCGGCGTTTCTAATAGAGCGTGAGACTCCCGGCGTGACTCTGGGCGCTGAAGAACATAAGCTGGGTATTCGCGGCTCCTCCACCTGTTCGCTGGTGATGGACAACTGCAAGATTCCCGCGAGTAATCTCCTGGGGGAAGCGGGCAAGGGACACCATATCGCATTCAATGTTCTGAACGTGGGCCGCTTCAAGTTGGGCGTGGCCTGCGTGGGCGGAGCGCGCCATGCACTCGGCCATATGATTCGCTGGGCCAAGGAACGCAAGGCCTTCGGCAAGGCAATCGCAGAGTTCGGGCTGATCCAGCGAAAGATTTCATCCAGCGCCACTCGACTGTACGCTACTGAGAGCATGGCCTACCGCACAGTGGGCATGATCGACGCGGGCCTGATGCAGCTTGGACCGGAGCTGGCTCACTCCCCGCGCGAGACCCAGCGCCGCATTGAAGAGTACGCCGTGGAATGTTCCATCCTCAAGGTCTATGGCTCAGAGATGCTGACTCTGGTGGTCGACGAGCTGGTGGCCACCATGGGCGGCTACGGCTTCGTCGAGGAGTACCCGGCGGAGCGCCACTATCGCGACGCGCGGATTAATCGCATTTTTGAGGGCACCAACGAAATCAACCTGCTGATCATTACCGGTTGGCTGATGAAGCGTGCCCTGAGCGGAAAACTGCCGCTGCTTCCGGCAATCAAGAAACTCATGGACGAGGTGATGCAGCCACCCAGCTTTGATTCCGGATCCGATGCTGGTGAACTGCTGGCGCGGGAGGCCGAAGCCCTGGCCTCAGCCAAGAAGATTGCGCTCTTTGCAGCCGGCGTAGCCAGCCAGCGCTTCATGACCGGATTGCAGGAGCAGCAAGAGGTGATGGCCGACCTGGCCGCGATCATCATGCAGGTCTACGCGCTGGAATCTGCCTTGCTGCGCGCGCAGAAACTTGCCGCTTCAGGCAAAGGCTCCGCGGATGTCGCTGCAAGTATGACGGGATTGTTGGCTGACGAGACCATCGCCCTGGCCGAGCAGGCAGCGCGGCGCGTGCTTGCGGCATGCGGCGAGGGCGATCTGCTGCGGACCCAGCTCGCTATCCTGCGCCGGCTGGCACGGTTCGCGCCTGCCGATGTGGTGGGATTGAGCTGCGCCGTAGCCCGGCATTGCATTCAGGCTGAACGGTATCCGCTGTAGCGCTCGACGAGTTAGAGATTGCCGAGTTACTCCACTGTCAGGTTTTCAAGAAAGAAGTTTAGGTCTTTCATGGCCGGCTCCTCGATGGAGGCTGCCGTGTCAAGCAGGACAAGGTAGTAGAGCTTGCCGGGAATGCGCTGCTGGATTTGGTTGGGGGCGTAGAACTTCGCGCCTTCCTTGCCATCCGACTTGGGCAGTTGCCAGGGAGATTCGAAGATCAATCCTGGAAAATCGGGTTGATTCCGCTCGAAGACGATGATTCGGCCATGCCCGTCCCCGTCCTCTTTGTACATTCCCGGCTGCACTCCTTTCAGCGCGATGCACGGGTCGGTGGGGCAATGCGTAGGCGTGAAAGGTTCGAAGGTTCCTTTCTTTGTAAATTTTGCGGCATATTCTTGCAGCGTTTCATTCCCCTCAGGCTGTTGGACAAGCAGAAGAACGCTCGGGTACAGGTTGCGGGTCGTGGCCTTGTAGGGACCTGTGCTGAAGTTGGCAATACAGCCGCCTTTGCCTAGTCCGATTTGATTGACTTCCCAATTGCCGTGCGCACGAAGGCGTACACCACACATCGTGCTGGTGAAATCTGGAGATTCGCCGGGGTTTGCCCCCTCCCAGACCTCCTTAGGTTCATACTTCTTCTTTGGGTCAAAGGCATCGAAGCGCTTGCGAGCACCATTGGCGAGAAAGGTGCGCATCTCCGAAGTTGGCGCATGCAGCTTCTCCAGATGGTCGGCGGCGCGCAACATATGTGCGGGCATATTTGTGACCGAGGCACACTCCATGTAGTCATCCCAAAATGCTGCGGGAAGTTGATCCCAGGCGTGGCTGTTTTCAATGGCTAGGAACTCATCGGCTCCGGCTTTGGGCTTCATGGTATGGCAGAGCAGAGTAGCTCGAAACCACGGTGCGCGTACGTCAGACGGGGCTAGATTCTGTGCTTGTCCCAACGCGTTCAGCGTGATGTCATAGCTTCCTTCTACGTCGAGGTTGTAGGCGTAGCGTGCAACCAGACCGGTCAGCAGCAGCAGTTCAACGTTGTCGGGATGACTCTTCAGCGCGATAGTAAGAAAGCCAAGGTCTTTGCCGAGCCGCGTGGACACCTCCTCTTTGGCAATTGGGAATCTCCATGGGAGGGTCCAAGATTGGCTGTACGGCTCAAGCTGTTTCGCGTCGTCAAGCGCGGCCAGAACAGCCGTCTCCTGCGGAAGCAGGTCTGCATGAATGGCAGCTACGTCCGCGAGAGCCCGCGGAGCCAGGAAAGAAAATAGAAATGCAAAAAGCAGAACGGCATTCTTGCGCACGTGAGCCTCCTGATCGAAAACACGAGAACCAGTGTAGCCGACTTTATGGGAATGTGCTTAGTTTGGCGTGCCGGTAGTCTCCTCGGCAGCGAAGGCACATTCGCGGCACTGGCAAACGCGGCGCAGATAATCCCAGGTGTAGATGGACACGTGGCCCAGTTCCGGCCGCAATTGTTGGATCTCCCAGCGCCTGTCTTGTTAAAAGTCGAAAAATGTTTGCAGATAATTACCTTCATCCGGCGCACAATCAAAGCATGAACAACAACCAGAGCTCGGACACTTCCTATTCCCTATTCCCTGTTCCCTGTTCTTTGTTCCCTATTCCCTGTTCTTTGTTCCCCGTTTTTCCCCTTTTCTTCTCCCAAAAGGGCCCTACCCCCACCCCCCCTCCCTGTGGAAATCATTTTTTGACTCATTCATAGATTGTAACTAGCGCGTTATCAATAACATACATTTTCGCCCTGTTTACTTATCAGCAACGTCGAACCCCTGATTTTGCCCCGATTTAACCCCAAAAAGGGCTGATTTAACCCCAAAATGCTCTCTTTTTCGCGTTTTTTGAACGGAGGAAGGCGGTGGTTTCAACCAACGCAATAAGCCATTTGAAATATGCCCTAATTCGGCGCGCCGGTTGTCTCTTCAGCCACAAAGGTACATTCGCGGCACTGGCAACAGCGGCGCAGATAATCCCAGGAGTAGATGCCGCCGGAGTGGCCGTCTTGCCAGTTGAACTGGATGGCGTATCGGCCGACCGGGTGAGCGCTGGCCGGTTTTGCGCGCGGAGTGTACATGGGCAGAATGGCGGTAGGCTTGGGCTTTGGCTGGCCAATTTTGCGGCCTTCCGCCTTGCGCTCCTCCACGCAAGTGGCGCAGGGGCAGGCATCACGCAGCCAGGCAAAGCTCCAGGCGCTGTGGTGGCCGTCAACCCAATCGATCTCCATGCCCTTGCCCTCCGTGATGAACACGCGGACCTTCTGCGGCGTGACGCTGATGCGAGGTAACGGACGCTCGGCCTCGCTCGTGCGGTCTTCGGAGTCTTTGGGAGCAATACGGATACCTTCGTGACTCATGGGTAAAGCTTACAGCAGACAGCTCACAGCTAATAGTTGGCGGCGGTTTACTGTTAGCTGTCTCCTGTGAGTTGTTTGCTGGTTCACTGCCGCCAGAAAAACCATGCAGCCATGGAGAGGCCGATCACGACGATGATCGCGCGGAGAAGCGTTTGCGGAACGCGGCGCGCCATGCGTGCAGAGAGGTAACCGCCGATGGCGCAGGTAACCATGGCAAGCAGGCAGCAACTCCAAACGACCTGTTTGTCGATGATGAAGAGGATGCAGGCAATACCGTTGGCCGGGGTGGTGGCGGAGACTTTGAGGGCGTTGATCTCGTGGATATCTTGCCAGCCGTTGAGCGAGAGCACCGTCATAAGTAAAAAGCCCGCGCCAGCGCCGAAGTAGCCAATGTAAAAACAGATCGCCGTCATCGCCAGGAAGACCGTTAGCCGGGGCGACGGCTTAATGGGTGCTTTGACAATTTTGCGCGACTCCAGCCTGCGGGAAACGGGGCCGCTGAAGGCAAAGATGGTGGCAGCCGAGAGCAGCAGCCAGGGCACCAAATGCATGAAGGTCCGCTGCGGCGTGTGCAGCAGAACTAGAGCGCCGGCGGAACCGCCAATCAAGCCCGCACAGGCCATCAGCAGAGCCATGCGCGGGTTGCGGCGAATGTCGTGAATGTAGCCGGCGATGGAAGTGAGCTGGCCGGGCCAGATAGCCACCGAGTTGGTGGCGTTCGCCTGTATGGGCAGAATCCCCATGCTCAGCATCGCCGGGAAAGAAAGAAATGAGCCGCCCCCGGCAACGGCGTTCAAAATTCCGGCCAGAAAGGCCGCAACGGCGAGCCAAAGCCAGTGCCAATCGATGAACGAGGAAAGGCCGGAGAGATGCAGCATCTATCCATATTGTAGTGGGCGTTTTAAGCTGGGAATTTCATGAGCAAGAACTGCAATTTAAACGAAGAAGAGCAGCAGTGCAGGAGTAGACTCTGCCTATGAAGAAATGCACCTTACTATTTGCCGCAATGGCCCTGCTGACGGTCTGCGGCGTATCCGCGCAAACCCCCGCGAAACCGCCTGCGCCCACCACACAATCTCAAGCGCAACCCTCTACGCAGCCTCTCGCGTTGGCCCCCTCCAAAGCTGACCTGTGGGCCGGGGTTCGCTTTCTGCTCGGACTATGGCAGGCGAAAACCACCGGCGGCGTGGCTCAGGCACAAGTCTCCGCCGGCTACTCCTTCCGGCTGGAGCTGCGTGACCACATTATGGCGCGACACTCCAGAAGCGGCGCATGCTCTGCCCCGGACGACTTCAACTGCCAGCATAGCGATCTACTCTACATTTATCCCGCGGCGACCGGACAAACGCTCGAAGCCATTTATTTCGACAATGAGGGTCACGTCATACACTATGCCGTCTCCACGCCTAAGCCCGGAACAGCGGTTTTCCTCTCCGATCCCGCGCAGCCTGGGCCGCAATACCGCTTGAGCTACACCTTCCTGGACGGCATGATGAGCGGCCAGTTTGAGCTGAAAATGCCTGGACAGACTGATTTCACCAGCTACCTGGAGTGGAGCGGGAAGCGGCAATAGTGGGTAGCATTTGGGCAAAATTGACATCGATTCTGACTTCTCATCTTTATTATGTTATTGATAATAAAATAGATAATAATATTCTCAATATATGAGTGTAATACACGCATATTATATGAATCTTTTATGATATATTTTTATCAGAATATGTGAGCGTTTGAGCATAGTTCTCAAGCCTCATATCAAAGATCATCAGGAGGTAAACAATCATGGCAATCACTCGTTGGGACCCGTTCCGGGAAGTCGTAGCTTTGCAGAACCGCGTCAACTCTCTCTTTCGCGATCTGAACGAAGGGGATGACCCGGTGGCGGCAGCCAGCTTTGTGCCGGCAGTCGATATTTATGAGGACGCGCAGAAGGTGATGCTCAAGCTGGAAGTGCCGGGCGTCGACCAGAAGGACCTGGATGTGCGCGTGGAGAACCACACGCTCACCGTCAAGGGAGAGCGCAAGTTCGAGGCGGAGGAGAAGGAACAGAACTTCCATCGCATCGAGCGGCGCTACGGCAGCTTCTATCGCGCTTTTACGCTGCCCTCCTCTGTCGATACGGAGCACGTGTCCGCCAGTTACAATGCGGGTGTGCTGAAGCTGGAGCTGGCCAAGAAGCCGGAAGCCCAGCCCAAGCAGATCGAGATCAAAGTGGCGTAAGAACAGTTGTCAGCAATCAGCCGTCAGTAACCAAGGCTGATGGCTGACGGCTGAAAGCTGAGAACTGAGGAGCTATGGCTATTCGTTGGGAAAAACTTACCGTCAAATCACAGCAGGCGATGGAACAGGCGCAGGCGCGGGCTGTCGAACTTGGCAACCCAGAAGTGCTGCCGGTGCATTTGTTGTTGGCGCTTGTCGAGGATCGCGAGGGCGTGATACCCGCCGTGCTCGACAAGATCGGTGTGCCCACCGAGCGGCTGGAGCACGACCTTCATCGAATCGAGGAGAAGCTGCCGCGAATGGCCGGAGCGGCCGCGCAGCCCGGCCTGAGCCAGGCGTTGCAGAAAGTTTTTGACCAGGCCTTCCGCGAGGCCGCTAACTTCAAGGACGAGTACACTTCCACGGAACACTTGCTTTTGGGTGTTGCGCATCAAAAAAGCGACGCTGCACGCGAGGCGTTGGTGGCTCTGGGCGCGACGCACGATGCAATTCTGAAGGCGCTTACCGCCGTGCGCGGCTCGCAGCGCGTGACGGATCAGAACCCCGAAGGCAAGTTTCAGGCCCTGGAAAAATACGCCAAGGATCTGACGGAACTTGCGCGGCGCGGCAAGCTGGACCCGGTCATTGGCCGCGACGAGGAGATTCGCCGCGTGATCCAGGTACTGAGCCGTCGCACTAAAAACAATCCTGTGCTGATCGGCGAACCGGGCGTGGGCAAGACGGCCATCGTCGAAGGCCTGGCGCGGCGCATTGTCTCTGGTGACGTTCCGGAGAGCTTGCGTGACAAGCGCGTGATCTCGCTCGATCTGGGTTCGATGCTGGCCGGAGCAAAGTATCGCGGCGAGTTTGAGGACCGGCTTAAGGCGGTCTTGAAAGAAATTGAAGAATCAAACGGTGAGATCGTCCTTTTCATCGACGAGTTGCATACGCTGGTCGGCGCGGGCGCGGCCGAAGGCGCGATCGACGCCAGCAATATGCTGAAGCCGGCGCTGGCGAGGGGCGATCTTCGGGCCATCGGCGCAACCACGCTGAACGAGTACCGCAAGTACATCGAGAAGGATGCGGCGCTGGAGCGGCGCTTCCAGATTGTCTATGTCGGCGAGCCTAATGTCGAAGACACGATCGCCATTCTGCGCGGCTTGAAAGATCGCTACGAAGCGCACCACAATGTGCGCATCAAGGATGCGGCGATTGTGGCCGCGGCCGTGCTCTCGCATCGCTATATCAGCGACCGCTTTTTGCCAGATAAGGCCATCGACCTTGTGGATGAGGCCGCGGCTTCGCTGGCCATTCAGAAAGGTTCAGTGCCGACGGAGATTGATCAACGGGAGCGCGCAAAGACGTCGCTGGAGATTGAGCGCGAAGCGTTGAAGCGCGAGACCGATGCGAATAGCGTCGAGCGCCGCAAAGAAGTCGAACGCGAAATTGCCACACTGCGCGAGCAGATTACGGCTCTGCGGTCGCGGTGGAACAAGGAGCGCGATGCGAGCAGCCGCATCAGCGAGGTCAAGAAGAAGATTGATGCGCTGCGCTTTGAGGCTGAGGAGCAGACGCGCAGGGGGCAACTGGACCGTGCTGCGCAGATTCAATATGGCGAGCTTCCCAAGCTAGAAACCGAACTGAAGCAGTTGAGCGCCGCGCAGGACGGCAGCGTGAGCGGAACACGTATGTTGAAGGACGAGGTCGATGAGGAGGACATCGCCGGCATCGTGAGCAAGTGGACGGGAATTCCTGTGTCGCGCATGCTGGAAGGCGAAGTGAAGAAGCTCGTCGAAATGGAACAACGCCTGCGCGAGCGCGTCATCGGCCAGGATGCGGCGCTGACCATCGTGGCCAACGCGATTCGGCGCTCCCGAGCTGGTTTGTCTGATCCGCGCAGGCCGATTGGGTCATTCATTTTTCTTGGGCCAACAGGCGTGGGCAAAACGGAGACCGCGCGCGCGTTGGCTGAATTTATGTTCGACGACGAGCAGGCCATGATTCGCATTGATATGAGCGAGTACATGGAGAAGCACGCCGTGGCGCGGTTGATCGGCGCGCCGCCGGGCTACGTGGGCTACGACGAGGGAGGACAGTTGACCGAAGCTGTCCGGCGCAGGCCGTATGCTGTGATTCTCTTCGACGAGATCGAGAAAGCTCACCCGGATGTTTTCAACATTCTGCTTCAGGTGATGGACGATGGGCGGCTGACCGACGCCAAAGGCCGGACCGTTGACTTCAAGAACACCGTTCTGATTATGACTTCCAATCTGGGAGCGTCGATGCTTATAACGGACGCGCTCAAGAGCGAGCACGACTTCGATATGGCACGCGAATCGGTAATGCGCGTGCTGCGCGAGCACTTCCGGCCGGAGTTTTTGAATCGCGTAGACGACATCGTGATTTTCCGCCCGCTGGGCGCGGCGCAGATGAGCAGGATTCTCGACCTGCGGCTGGCCGAAGTGAGCAAGCTGCTCGAAGAGCGGCAGATTTCGTTGGAGCTGACCGAGCCGGCGCGGCAATTGATTCTGGCCGCGGGCTCCGATGCGGCTTACGGAGCGCGTCCGTTGAAGCGCGCCTTGCAGCGCATGATTCAGGATCCGCTGGCGATCAAGATTCTCAATGGCGAAGTCGTTCACGGCGCGCATGTGCGCATCGACGTGGACCGCAAGACAAACCAACTGAAGTTCGAGCCGATGAGCAAGGAAGCGATGGCATAAATGCAGCGAGTTAGCGTGCGCTTCGCGCACATTCGCAAGTTAGCGAGTTAGCGAAAAGGCCCCCGAATTTGGGGCCTTTTCTGTTAGCGAGTTTGCGGAAAGGCTATGGAACAATGATTAGAGCTGTTTCTGGGTGAAAAACCGGATTTTCCCGGTGATTTTCAGAGGTCAAATCTCACGATGTAGGAGAATTTGGGCCAAAATCTTATCCGCAGGCATTGATTCCAAATGAGTTAAAAATAATCTGCAAGATTTTAAGGAAAATTTATACCCCAGGGGGGTATGGGGGGGTGGGGGGTACCCCCTGGTGGGGTACGGACCGGGCACATCCCTGACAGAACGAACCGGCACTGTGTACCCTTTTCTTTCATTCCACTATTGTGCGCCGAAGGAAGTTAATTATCTGCAAACATTTACCGTGAGGCAGACATTTATCTCAGGGCCGAAAACCCGGACCTGGGTACCCGGCGTCCAGTAGACCGCGAAAGGACTCCTCACCTCAGTTGGGCCGGCCAACTGGGCTCGGCGACATCAATTTGGCCAAGTTTTGCTCTAAGTCTCCGAGTTGGCGGCCAAGCTCATCGATGCCCTCGGAGATTTGTGCTAGCAAGACCACGTCGGAGCAACATTGCAACAGCGCCCGGAGTCCCAATAAAGCGAAGTCGATTGCCCAGAATAACGCATACGCGGCGTTCTTGACGCCAATCCGCGATGCATCGGGCCCGACCGCGAAAACTGTATCAAGGAGTTCGGGATCATCAAGCTCTGTGCGCAGCCCTTGTTCCATTGCAAGTCGCGGATTGGAGTGCTTGGCCATGCAAATGGACTTGTATGCGCCCCGATATTGGCGGCCCAGGGTTTCAGCCACATGCTGCGGTGCTCTGTCGAGGATCGCAGAGATTCGCTGTTCGATCGTCTGTGGATAAGAATGCCCATGGTCCGAATGTTTAGCCCATTCAATTGCTCGGCTCTCGTTCCGGCCCACATAAAACAGCGTCCCCGCAGTTTCCAACATCGAGGCCGCCAAGCCCATCGCTTGCAGACCATAGCCGCGGCTGCTCACGATAGAGCAGACGCGAAGGTCATTTTGCAAACGGGCAGCGAGGATAATGCAAACTTTAGCTGACGCGACAGTATTCTCGTCGGCCTGCGGGTACCCCGCCACAAGCTCTAGCGAGCGCTCAAGAAGTGCGTGAGTCTGATCTGCAAGCGCAAAAAAGGAGCCAAGCCTTAGCGCGAAATTGCGTTGGACGTCCGCCTCGACCGATCCGATATCTCCAATTACAACCATTGACCTCACCTGCCGAATCGTCTGCACTGGCGGCTCAGGGTTTCGCACCGCCCCTCTGGGGCGGGAATTTCTGAACTGTACACTTTCCCAGGGTTTCACCCTGGGCTATTTTCGTTTCCTCCCTCCGGGAGGAGCGGTGCGGAATCGTCATTATTCGTTCGTGCGATTGACTTGCGTTCGTGCGATTGACTTCCTACTACTGTCTTAGCTCGACCAGCGTTGCACCCTGGCCGCCTTCGTTTTGCGGGGCTTCGGTGATGGTGGCGACGTGGGGATGGGATTTGAGGAATTCGCGGACGCCGCGGCGGAGGATGCCGGCGCCGTGTCCGTGAATGATGCGGACGCCGGGCAGGCCGGCGAGGAAGGCACGGTCGAGGTACTGTTCCAACTCCTGCGTGGCTTCGTCCACAGTGCGGCCTATGAGGTTGATCTCCGTGCGCAGGGCATCGGTCGAGGCGCTGGTGACGGTGACGTGAACGTTTTTCTGCTTGCGTGCTGCGGCCAGCGGATCGGAGCGTTTTTCCGTCGCTGATTCTCCGCCAAGAGGTAAAACTGCGGAGCAGTCTTCACGCTTGACGCGCATCTTGATGGGCCCGAGGGCAACTTCGAAGAGGTCTTTCTCGATCTCTCGCTGCACGACAGCAATCTTGTTCATTGACTTGAGGCGAACCTGATCGCCAGCAGTGATGTGTTTCAGGATGTGCGGCTCAGCGTTGGCATCGCCAACATCCGCGCCTGTGCGATGTGCGACGACGGTCTGGTTGAAGCTCTCTTGAAACTCGCGGCGCAGGCGCAGGATGCGACGCTCGGCTTCTTTGGAAAGTTTTTGTTGTCCGGCGCGATCTTCGATGGCGCGGACTGTCTCGCGCATTTGAAATTCGAAGTCCTTGAGCAGCGAGGCCAGCTTTGTTTCAAGCTCGCGCGTACGCTGGCGCAGTTCAACGTCGCCCTCGCGCGCCAACCTTGCTCGCTCCTGATTGAGCGCATACTGCTCGGCGCGTGCGCCTTTGCGGTCCGCTTCGAGTTGCGTGAGATCGCTATGCAGCTTATCGAGGAAGCGAGCAATGTCCACCTGCTGCGAACCGAGGCGCCGGCGGGCGGCGGCGATGATGTTGGCGTTGAGGCCGAGGCGCTCTGCGGTTTGAATTCCTGCTGATGCGCCGGGAACGCCGAGGCGCAGCTGGTAGTTCGGCACGAGCGTCACTTCGTCCACGCCAGCCGCAGCGTTGAGCACGCCATCCGTGTTGGCCGCGTAGACCTTGAGCGAAGTGTGATGCGTGGAGATGAGCGTCCAGGCTCCGGCTGTCAAGAAGTGGCTGGCGATGGCGACGGCGAGCGCAGAGCCTTCCTCGGGATCGGTGGAGGAGCCAAGCTCGTCAAGCAGGACCAGAGATTTTGCCCCGGCGAGGCGCGAGAGGCGGTCTAGGTTGGTGATGTGCGCGGAAAATGTGGAGAGTTCCGCCTCGATGGATTGCGCGTCGCCGATGTCGGCCAGAAACGCGGTGAAAATGGGAAAGCTGGCTGCCGTGGCGGGGATGGGCAGGCCGGCCTGAGCCATCATGGCCAGAAGCGCGGTGGTTTTAAGCGTGACGGTTTTGCCGCCGGTGTTGGGGCCGCTGATGATGAGCTGTCGCTCTGAGGCAGTCAGCTCCAGCGTAAGTGGGACAACGTGACCGCCAGTCAGGCGGAGATGCCTTTCGAGCAGCGGATGACGCGCGGCTTCCAGATGCAGTAGATCGGGTGTGATGGCCGGAGCCACGCAGTTGTAGTCGCGGGCAAAGCGGGCGCGAGCCTGGAGGCTATCGACCAGCGCAAGGACGCGCGCACCCTCGATGAGAGCGTGAGCATAACCGCCCACCTGGCGTGTGAGAGCCATGAAGATGCGGTGAATTTCGGCCTGCTCCTCTTCGATGAGACGGACCAGCTCGTTGTTTTGCTCGATGGTTTCCAATGGCTCCAAGTAGACCGTCTGGCCCGAGGAGCTGACGCCGTGGACTACGCCGCTGACGCGCCGCTTGAGCTCGCTGCGAACGGGAATGACGAAGCGGTCGCCGCGAATGGTGATGAGATCTTCCTGCGTGGCGCCTTCCGAGGCGAGCTTGCGCAGGGTGGCGCGCAGGGATTCTTCGATCTGTTTTTTCTGGCGCTCCTGCTCGCGACGGATGCGGCCCAGCTCAGGCGAGGCATTGTCGGCCAGAGATCCATCGGGCTGAATGGTGCGCTCAATGGATTCGGCGAGAGGACGAAGGCTTCCGGTGAGCGCGGACGAAAGCTGGGCGAGTCCGGGCAGCTTGCCCACCAGACGAACCGGCGGCGATTGCAGCAGCGATTGCCAGGAGGCCACGTCGTTGGCCAGGCGGGCGATGGCTTGCAGCTCTCCCGCTTCGAGCGCCGCGCCGGGAATCTGCGCCTTGGTCGCTTGCTGCGTGGGATCGAAGAGGCCGCCGACAGGAATGGAAGTCTGCTCTTCGAGCAGCAGGCGAAGCTCGGCGGTGAGCTGATGCTGGCTGGCAATCCATTCCTCATCGGTGGACGGCTTGAGGTCGAGAATAGCCTGGCGTCCCACCGGCGATGCAGCGAAAGAAGAACAAAGCGCGAGAAGCGCTTCCCACTCGAGAGCGGCAAAGTCGGCATCCAACACAGGCGACGGGATGGGATCAAGCAGGGGCATAGTTTTTCTGTACTGAAACTATCTTATCGGGCTGGGGGTGTTCGCCGCGGGTTTCAACTCTCCCTCCCAGCGCGCAACGACGGCCGCGGCCATGCAGTTGCCGATCACGTTCAAGGCGGTGCGGCCCATGTCCATCAGCGTATCCACGCCGAGCAGCATCAGCACGGCTGCGGCGGGAATCTGGAAGGAACCGGCGACAGCCAGCAGGGTAACAATCGTAGCGCGGGGTACGCCGGCGATGCCTTTGCTGGTGAGCGCAAGCGTGGCCAGCAGGACGATCTGCTGTCCCACAGAAAAATGGAGGCCCGCTGCCTGCACAGCGAAGAGTGCGGCCATGGAGAGATAGAGGGTTGAACCGGTCAGGTTGAAGCTGTAGCCGGTGGGAATGACGAAGGAGACCATCCATCGCGGCACGCCGAACTCTTCCATGCGCTCCATGGCCAGTGGCAGCGCGGCCTCCGACGATGTGGTGGCGAAGCCGATGGCGGCTGGCTCGGCAACGGCGGCGATAAAACGGCCGAGGGGGATGCGAGCTATGAGCAGAATCGGAACGAAAACCAGCAGTAGAAATATTGTCAGCGTGACGTAGTTGGTGACAAGAAGCTTCAGCAACGGCAGCAGCGTGGCAAGGCCCATGCTGCCTACGGTGTAGGCCAGCGCGGCGCCTGCGGCTACAGGCGCGGTGACCATGATGATGCGGGTGAGGCGAAACATGGTCTCGGTCAGCGATTGCAAAACGGAGACCAGAGGAGCGCGCCTCTTCTCCGGCAGGGTGGCCAGCGCCACGCCAAAGAGCAACGCGAAGATGGCGACCTGTAGGATTTGATTCTCCGCGACAGCCTTGGCGATATTCTCCGGGAAGATGTTCAGCAGAATCTGTTGCCAACCTTCCGGGTGAGCGGCGGGCACGGCGGCCTGAGTCGCAGCAGGCAGTGTGACACCGGCTCCGGCCTGGGTGAGGTTGATGGCGACGGCGCCCAGGATCAGTCCGATGGTGGTGACAACTTCAAAGAAGATGATGGACTTGAGCGCTACGCGGCCTACACCGCGCAGTTCGTTGTGGCCAGCGATGCCGGTGACGATGCCGCCGAAGATGAGCGGCGCGACAATCATGCGGATGAGCCGCAGAAAGATGTCGGCGAGAAAGTGGCACTGCGCAGCGATATTAGGCGCGTCCACGCCCAGTTCCGCGCCGGCCAGCATGGCGAAGAAGGTCCACACCAGCAGCGAGCGGCGGTGCACGACGAAGGGTACGAAGAGGCCGAGGCCGGTCCAGCGAAGTGCGGCGGCAAGCTCGACGTGAGGGTGAAAGAAGCCGGTAACAAGTCCCGCGGCGAAGAGCAGGGCGGCTGCCAGAACTAGCGCGCGAAGAGCCGCGGGCCTGGATTGCGAAGGAGGCGGCGTGGAGGTTGGCGTCATCGATGGACCTTGAGAGTTCAAGGACACCATTATCCTACGGCGACGCCTAGTTGCGCTTGGATCAGATATGGGATGGCGGAAACCTGGAAAAGTATGTTTGTCGCGCTATTTCTTTGACGTATCGCCGGTAGATGCAGTAGAGGCGGCCGCGACGGCGGGGCAGGCCGCTCCGCAGTTTCCGCCGCAAGGGGTTTTGATCTCGGCCGGTGCTGGCTCGGAGGCAGGCGCGTTGTTTTTGCCCGCGTAGTCGTTCACATAAAAGCCTCCGCCCTTGAAGTGCAGGCGCGGCGCGGTCAGCGGACGCTCCAGCACACCATGGCACACGGGGCAGACAAGCTCCTGCTGAGAGTTGAAGTTCTGGATTTTTTCAAAGTGGTGGCCGCACTTGGTACAGCGATAGGCATATAAAGGCAATTCTTTTACCCCTTCAGGGACGAATTCACACACTACTCCTATTGTATCGGCTGGGCGGTAATTATCTGCAAACTACCTGCGATGGGGCGGGCGACGCTTGCGCGCCATGAGGTTCATTGACTCCCACCCCGCCGCAAAATCCCTTCTCTCGCCGGCTTAATGCGCGGCTATGAGAACTGATGCCGAGTGATTCTCCCATTCCAGGGTGAGCTTGCCCTTGTTGCCGCCCTGCTCCTTGAGAATGTACGTAAGATTCTCGACCAGCGCCGGCGGCTTGCTCATTGTCATCTTCACGCGGCCCAAATCCTGCGTCTTGTCGTATTTGGTGCCCCATTGGCCGGTCTGTTTGTTGATGATCAGAACCCACGCATCGGGATCGGAGATATCGACATACAGCGTGTATTTCCCGGCAGGTACTTTGAGCTTACCGGCCGTGATGCCCCCGTCGTTCTCCAGCGTGGTGGCGGAATTGGCGCCTGCGCGCCAGACCGGATAGGTGGGATCGTGGCTGATGAGGCCATCCTTAGTGAAGATCTGGCCGGCGCGACCCTTGACTCCCGGCGAGCTGTATTTGATGGTGATGGCTTTGCCGGCGATGGTCGCTGTCGCAGTGGCCGGCGGGCTCTTCGGCGGGGCCTTCGGCACGCTGGGCGGCGGGGCTGGCTGGGCGGATAGAGCAGCAACAGCAACGAACAGGCTCGCACAAACTAAAAGACGCTTCATGATGGTTTTCTCCTCCGGGCAGCGCGGTTTTGGATGCACTGCCTTGACGTAACGATTGTCGCACCGGAGGGCCGGATTGGGGAAACCGGGACGGGACGAGAAGATTTATACGGAAGCAGGATTTTCCCAGGTATCTTCTTGAGACGGAGCTTCTCCGGCCTGGCGATTGAGGATGCGACGGAAGGCTTCGCGGTCGGCGCGGTTGCGGCGTTGCGAGAAGAACTCTTCCGTCTGCATGGCGGCAATCTTCTCCGCGGCGGCGACTACCAGAAACTGGTTCATGCTGGTTCCGTCGCGGTCGCTTATGGTCTCAAGAGCCGCTTTGAGCGAGACCGGCAGACGCAGGGGGAAAGTGGCGATTTTGGTGGTCATGGTTTGATCCTCTTGTCAACGGAATATGCCTATATGTATACTTGACAATATCATACAATGTATTATATTGACATATATGCGCACTGCGAGGACCATCTCGATTACTCTTCCCCCTGATCTGCTCGTGAAGGCACAGAAGACTGCCGAGCGCGAAGACCGGACGATCAGTGAACTCTTCCGGGAGGCGCTGCGCCGCTACATCACGGCCGACCCGGAGTGGGATGCGCTGCTGCGCCGGACACACGCTGCCGGGAAGGCGATGGGCATCGCCACAGAGGCGGACGTGGAGCGCCTGTCGGATGAGTTCCGGCAGGAGCGGCTTCAACACGCGGCGCCATGATGCGAGTCGTTGCGGACACGAATGTTTTCATCTCCGCTTTGATGTTCGGAGGATTGCCGGGGAGATTTCTCGATCTTGCGCTGCACCGGAGATTCACTCTAATTACTTCAAAGGCGCTTCTGGATGAGCTGGACGAGAAGCTGCGCGGCAAATTCGCTGTTTCAGAGCGTGATGCGCAGGCTATTCGAGAAAAACTCAAAGGCATCGCGGAAGTTGTCGATCCGGATTTTGAACTAGATGCGGTTCCCGAAGACCCGGATGACAATCGCGTTCTGGAGTGCGCCGTCGCAGGCAAAGCCGAGTTTATTGTCAGCGGAGACAGGCATCTGCTGCGGCTTGGCAACTACGAGGGAATTGCGATTGTCACAGTTCGGCAGTCTATTGAAACTGCTGGGTTATAAAGAGCAGAATCCTAAATCAGGTCGGTTGATCCTGCAAAGGTCCTTCCTTAGGTCGAGACATTGGTCACCCGGCCAGCCTATTCATGGCCGCCATGCTGGCGCAGAAAATCCGCCACATCCTTGTTTCCATTACCTTCGGCCACGCCTAAAGGAGTCTTACCTTCCACCCTCTCATTAATGTCGGCACCTTTGGACAACAATAACTCCGCCATGTTCTTATGGCCATTCTGCGCTGCGCAGTACAAAGACGTGATGCCGTCGTTGCCCTTGGCATTAGCTTCAGCCTTATTCACAAGGAGCACTTCCGCTAAATCTTTGTTGTCGTCGCAAGCCGCCCTATGCAATGGCGTAAAGCCAAATTCGTCTTTGGCATTGAGATCCGCTCCGTTGGCCAGCAGCAACCTCGCTACGTCTTTGTTCTTAGCCCAGAAGAGCGGCGTCATGCCTTGAATATTCTTGGCATTGACCTCTGCTTTGTTTTCTATGAGCAGTTTCGCGACATCCGCACATCCGTTCAGCGCCGCTGAGTGCAGAGGCGTGGTTCCATATCGATCAGGTTGGCTGACGTCCGCTCCCTTAGCCATGAGTAGCCTCGCAACTTCCGTGTGACACATGCCCGCCGCAAGCAGCAGCGCTGTCCGCCCGTTAGCGAGATTCCCGGCGTTGACATCGGCCTTGTTGGCTAAGAGCAATTCTGCTATTTCTCTGTGCCCTGCTATTGCCGCTATGTGCAATGGTGTATAGCCGTCATCGTCTCTGCTGGAAACAAGATCAGGGTTATCCTTGAGCAGCGTCTTGATTCGTGCAA
>JBEKFS010000008.1:0-42166 GCA_050013195.1 Occallatibacter sp. | reverse complement strand
GGCGCGACTCTTCTGACCCCTGTTCTCTGTCGTCAATTTTCTGTTGCAGATTATTTCCCACTTCGAGCGCACAATGGAAGCATGAACTCGCACACTCTCCGCCTCATGACAAACAGTCAGGGATGTCCCCGGTTCATACGCCGGAAGGGACCCCCACCCCCTACCCCCCCATACCCCCCGGGGGTATGAAATTTCCCCAAAAACCGTGCAGATTATTACACCGGCTCGGCAATGAGAAAATCCGCATCCTGCTAAAAACAAAGGGCTTGATTGTATAAATTGGCAGGGTGTGCAATCATTTTTCGCAGGTTTTGCCGGCAATCCGGAAACATCTCGACCAGCCCAAAACAGCAAAAGCGCCACCCAAAGGTGGCGCTTTCACTGGAAACAAGCAGATATGGGAGGGGTTTATAAAGCTGATTCGATCTCAAAGCCCCAGGCTTCTAGAAGAGCCTCGGGAATGTACTTGGAATTCTTGTTCCGGCGAGCCCACTCCCGTAGACGGGTGGAGCGGATGTACTGGTCGGGGCTGAGCTTGAACTCCTTCACAATCTGCTCGAAGGAGGTCACCGTGGGCACAACCGGGCCGATGGGCTCGGGCTTGCCCCAATTTGGATTTCCACGACGCTTTGCCATTGATTTGCTGTCCTTAGTGAGTAAAGGTGTGTTTCCTTAAAATCCTGAATTGCGGGCCGGAGGATAGAGGACCCGGAGAAGTGACTACACTCCTATTTTACGGATTTTCCCTTCAGAAATCAATAGCAAAATTGCACAGTTTCCAGAACAATTTTCAACTTTCAATCTGCCCCATGTGGAAAATCTATGTTGTTCTTAAATAATGAGTTAGCAAGCAAAACGAGGTGCAAATGACCTGCCTTGGACCGCAATCATAGCATCTTTTAATGACCTTTATCCACACCAGGCGTTGAAAGCTCCGGCCCTCACGGCTGCCGCCATCGCCTCGATGTCGTGGGCCAGGACGCGGTCCTCGTCCAGCCAAGGCACAATCGCCCGAACCACCGCGTGAGCGCGCTCCACCTCGCGGCTGGCACGGAGCGGACGGCGGAACTCCAGCCCCTGCGCGGCGCACATCAGCTCGATGCCGACAACTCGTTCGGCGTTCTCAACGATCTGGCGCAGCTTGAGCGCTCCGGTCATGCCCATGGAGACGTGATCCTCCTTGCCCCCATCGGTGGGAATGTTGGAGGCTGAGGAGGGATGGGCGAGCACCTGGCACTCGTTGATGAGCGCCGCCAGGAAGGCCGGGAGTCCTTCGTTGATGTCAGTATTCAGCAGCCGGTCAATGCGCCGCTCCGTGATGCCGGCCAGATCGGTGAGCACAATGGCCGCATAATCAAAGGCATAGGCCAGCGGCGCTCCATGAAAATTCCCGCCAGATAGCACTGCTCCGTGGGTTGGCGTTTTGGACGAGATTTCAGGAAAAACCAGGGGATTATCCGTAGCGGAGCCCGCCTCAATCTCCAGGATTCCGCGCACGTGCTCCAGCGCATCGCGCACCGCTCCATGTACTTGCGGCATGCAGCGCAGGCAATAGGCGTCTTGTACGCGCGAATCCGCGGTGCGATGCGACTCGCGAATCGGCGAGTCGGCAAGCAGTTCGACCAGGTGCTCCGCTGCGCGAATCTGGCCTGAGTGTGGCCGGGCCTGGTGAATGCGCGGGTCGAAGGCGGCAGGCGTGCCCATAAGCGCCTCAAGGCTCATGGCTCCGGCCAGGTCGGCCAACTGCGCCACACGCCGGGCGCGCGCAACCGCCAATCCCCCCACGGCGGTCATGGCCTGCGTTCCGTTCAGCAGCGCGAGGCCTTCCTTGGCAGCCAGAACGATGGGCTGTAATCCGGCTTGCTTGATCGCCTCGCCGCCGGCCATCCGGGCGCCTTTGAAGAAGGCCTCGCCCTCGCCGATGACGACCAACGCCAGATGAGCCAGAGGCGCCAGGTCGCCGCTCGCACCCACCGAGCCTTTTTCGGGGATCACCGGATGCACCCCGGCGTTCAGGAGCGCCACCAGCAGCTCGACCAGCGCAGGCCGACAGCCGCTGAAGCCCTTGGCCAGTACATTGGCTCTGAGCAGCAGCATGGCCCGCGATTCGGCTTCGGAGAGTGGCTGACCCACCCCGCCGGCATGGCTACGTACCAGATTGGTTTGCAACTGCGCCAGGTTTCCGGCCGGAATGCGCACATCCGACAGCTTGCCGAAGCCGGTGTTAACCCCGTAGACCGTCTCTCCGGCGGCCAAAATCTCCTCGATCAGCGCCCGGCTTTGGGCTACGCGGGCCAAGGCGGCGGGTGCAACGATCACCGGGCGGCGGGTGAGCGAAACAGCCTCTATCTCGGTCAGTGTCAGCGGTTGTCCGTCAAGAATCAGAGCGTCCATGAACCGATAGTAGGCTGCTGGAACGCCCTGGTCCAGAGCCATTCCAGGGAAGAATCTGCTGAAAACCGGTTATTTCCACAGCTTGTCGAGAGCGAGATTGAGTTCGAGAACGTTCACTCTGGGTTCGCCGAGCAGGCCTAACTGGCGCTTGGTGGTGTGTTGCTGGATGAGCATGCGGAGGCTCTCCGGGCTGAGGTTGCGGGCTTTGGCCACGCGGGGAACCTGAAAGTCCGCGGCGTCGGGGGTAATGTCGGGATCGAGTCCGGAGGCAGAAGTTGTCACCAGGTCAATGGGCACCGGCTTGCCGGGATTCTGCGCGGCCAGCTTGTCAATGTCTCCCTGGATGCGCGTGACCAAAGTCTTGGAGGACTGGGCCAGGTTGGAGCCGCCTGATGCGGTAGCGTCGTATCCGTTGCCTGCGGCAGAAGGCCGGGGATGAAAGTAGCGGTCGGAGGTGAAGCTTTGAGCAATCAGATGGGAGCCGATGATGGTGCCGTCGTTGAGCCTGATAAGGCTGCCGGCGGCCTGATGGGGGAAGAGCACGCCGGCGATGCCGGTGATCAGCAATGGATAGCCCAGGCCCAAAAGTATGGCAGTCAAGATGGTGAAGCGAATTGATGTCTTCCAAACGGAATGCACGGAGTATCTCCTTGCGGGTCAGTTCCCGCACATTTATGCCAGATGCAGAGCTACCAAACACATGTCGATGGCCTTGATGCCGATAAATGGAATGATGATGCCGCCGACGCCGTAGATCAGCAGATTGTTGCGCAGCAAAATATCGGCGGCCTTGGGCTCGTACTTGACTCCCTTGAGTGCCAGCGGAATCAGGGCCACGATGATGACGGCGTTGAAGATGACCGCCGAGAGAATGGCAGATTGGGGTGAGTGCAGGTACATGATATTGAGCGCAGCCAGCACCGGAAAAACGCCTGCGAACATGGCGGGGATGATGGCGAAGTATTTTGCCACGTCGTTAGCGATGGAGAAGGTCGTTAGAGCGCCGCGGGTCATGAGCAACTGCTTGCCTATTTCGACGATTTCGATGAGCTTGGTTGGGTTGGAGTCCAGATCGACCATGTTGCCGGCCTCTTTGGCAGCCTGCGTTCCGGAGTTCATGGCCACACCCACATCGGCCTGGGCCAGCGCCGGGGCATCGTTGGTGCCGTCGCCGGTCATAGCCACCAGCTTGCCTTTGCCCTGCTCGCGCTTGATCAGGTCCATCTTGTCCTTGGGCTTGGCCTCGGCGAGGAAGTCGTCCACGCCAGCCTCGCGGGCGATAACGGCGGCGGTCAGCGGATTGTCGCCTGTGATCATGATGGTCCTGATACCCATGGCCCGCAGACGCGCCAAGCGATCTTTGAGTCCGCCTTTCACGATATCCTTGAGGTAGATGACGCCGAGAGCGGTTGTGTTTTCGGCTACAACCAGCGGAGTCCCGCCGAGGCGAGCAATCTCTTCTACGGTATCGCGGACCTTTTTGGGCAGCGAGGAACCTTGCTCTTCGAGGAAGCGAGCAATGGCGTCCGACGAGCCTTTGCGGATGCGCACACCTGGCAGGTTGACGCCACTCATGCGGGTCTGGGCGGTGAAGGGAACGAACTCGGCGTGAATGCTGCTCAGGTCGCGCCCACGCAGGTTGTACTTCTCCTTGGCCAAAACAACAATCGACCGTCCTTCAGGGGTTTCGTCAGAGAGCGAGGCAAGCTGGGCCGCGTCAGCCAACTGCTCGTTACTCACGTCGGGGGCAGGGATGAACTCTGTGGCCTGGCGGTTACCCAGAGTGATGGTGCCTGTTTTGTCCAGCAGCAGGGTGTTTACGTCGCCGGCAGCTTCTACGGCGCGTCCGCTCATGGCCAGTACGTTGTACTGGACTAGACGGTCCATGCCGGCGATGCCTATGGCCGAGAGCAGCCCGCCAATAGTCGTCGGGATGAGGCAGACCAGCAGAGAAACCAGCACGAAGATAGTTTGCGGTGCCTTGGAGTAAATGGCGAAGGGCTGGAGCGTGACTACGGCGAGAAGGAAGACAATCGTCAGGCCACTGAGCAGAATGCTCAACGCGATCTCATTGGGCGTCTTTTGACGGGTGGCGCCCTCAACCAGAGCGATCATGCGGTCAAGGAAGGTTTCACCGGGATTGGAGGTGATGCGAACCTTGATCCAGTCGGAGAGAACCTTGGTGCCTCCTGTGACGGCCGAGCGGTCGCCGCCGGCTTCGCGGATGACCGGAGCCGATTCGCCGGTAATGGCCGATTCGTCCACGGAGGCCACACCCTCGATCACTTCGCCGTCTCCTGCAATGTATCTGCCGGCCTCGACGTAGATTATGTCTCCCAGGCGGAGCAGGCCACTGGCGACATCTTCCAGCTTGTTGTCTGCTGTGTATCGTTTCGCAATGGTCTCGCCCTTGGCTTTGCGCAGCGTATCGGCCTGGGCCTTGCCGCGGCCTTCGGCCATGGCCTCGGCAAAGTTGGCGAAAATCACCGTGAACCACAGCCAAAGGGTGATCTGGAGGTTGAAGCCAAAACCGGCGCGGTGGTGAACGGTGTTGTCGATCAGTAGCAGCGTGGTCAGCACGCTGCCCACCTCGACGACAAACATCACCGGGTTTTTGGCCATGCCGCGCGGGTTGAGCTTGCGGAATGAATCCACAAGCGCCTGGGTCATGATTTCCGTATTCCAGAGACTCTTTTTTTCAAGCATGACAGTCCGTTTTGCCTTGTTGCGAGGTTAATATGGAACCTCTGCCAGTTATAGAAATCGCACGGTAGTATTCAAGCAACGATAAAAGCCTGCTCAACGCTTTGCCGAGTTTTCAGCTTCGAGCAATTGATTTCGTTGTTTCGTGAAATCATCAATCGCTCTTTGCACCTCGACACCGATAGGTGGTCCTTCATCCCACACATCATGAACTCTGAGGTGACGTTTCAATGCAGCGCTCACATAGTCCTTCACGCTCTGCATCACGTCTTTTTGAGCGCCCGTGATTGGTGTTTGATTGAAAGCCGTAATAAATTGGTCGCGATTGCTCCAACCCAACTTCTGTCCTCTCTTCAACACGAGGATGGCCCGGCGGTATTCCAGCGATAAGGACGCTGGGTTCTGCTTGACGATCTGAGGCGGGGGCGGTGGCAAAGGGATCACCTGCGGTTCGCCCATCATCCAACTCTTACAATGAATTGTGCCTGTCACAGAGAGAATCAGAAAACCTAGCAGTAGATTCCGGCTTAACATTAGTCCTCCGCAAACATCAGTTATCGGCCGCCACATTGCAAGAACAGGCGTTAGAAAAGCGTTCCGGGATTTCCGTGGAGCAGCAGATGTTCCAGAATCGGTCCCAAGCTCAGCGCCGGGAAAAATGTCAGTGCACTAAGAATGACAATGACGCCGACCAACAGCACGGTAAATAACGAGCCATTCACGGGGAAGGTGCCGGGCGAGGGAGGCACGCTCTTTTTGCTGGCGAGATTGCCTGCTAATGCCAGCACTGGAATCATCATGAAAAGCCGTCCGAACAACATATCCCAGCCCAGCGCTACGTTGTACCACCACTGAGTGGTGGAGTTGACGGGAATATTGAGCCCGGCGAAGGCCGAGCCATTGTTACCCGCGCCCGAGGTAAAAGCGTAGAGAATCTCAGTGAGCCCGTGCGGTCCCTGATTAGTGAGAGCTGGCAGTCCAACAGAGGGCCAGAGCGCAAAGGCGGCTGTAAGCGAAAGAATGATGAGAGGGAAGATGAGCACGTAGAGCATGGACATCTTTACGTCATAGGCCTCGATCTTCTTGCCGAGGTACTCCGGTGTTCGGCCCACCATGAGGCCGGCGATGAAGACCGAGAGTACCACCATGATCAGGATGCCGTACAAGCCTGAACCGACTCCGCCGAAGACCACCTCGCCCATCATGATGTTGATCAGCACTACCATGCCTCCCAGCGGAGTGAGTGAGTCGTGCATGGTGTTGACAGCGCCGCAACTGGCGTCAGTGGTGATGGTGGCGAAAAGCGAGGACTGGCTGACGCCGAAGCGCACCTCCTTGCCCTCCATATTGCCGGCTGGTGCGGTTGCGGTTCCGGTCTGTGCCGCGCCGTGAATGAGCAGGTGCGGATGCGACTCGGCCCAGTAGACGGTGGTGAATCCGGCGGCGAAGAGCACGAACATGGCCGCCAAAACGGCCCATCCATGGCCCGGAGAGCCGGTCATGCGACCCAGCGTGTAGGTGAGGCCCGCGGGAATCACAAAGATCAGCAAGATTTGGAAGAGGTTGGTAAGCGGCGTAGGGTTCTCGAAGGGATGGGAGCTGTTGGCGTTCGTGAATCCGCCGCCGTTGGTCCCCAGCATCTTAATGATTTCCTGCGAGGCTACTGGACCCTGCGCGATGGTCTGCGTCTGGCCAGGTTGATCGAGTGGATGAGCTGTAGTATAGGCGTTCAGGTTTTGCGGGACGCCCTGCGCTACCATCAGTAGCGCTCCAAGTATCGATGCGGGCATCAGCACATAGAGCAGGGTACGCGTTATGTCCACCCAGAAATTGCCGATGGTGCCCGATGTCGTCCGCTTGATGCCGCGAATAAGGGCAATAGCCACCGCGATGCCCACCGCTGCGGACCAGAAGTTGTGCGTTGCCAGGCCAGCCATCTGCGTCAGATAGCTCATCGTGGTCTCGGGCGTATAAGACTGCCAGTTGGTGTTGGTGGTAAAGCTGGCGGCGGTATTCCAGGCGAGATCCGGCCCCACCGCAGCCAGATTCTGCGGGTTCCAGGGGAAGAAATTTTGAAGGCGCTCAAGGCCGTAGGTAAGCAGCAGAGTGACGGCCGAGAAGCCCAGCACCGCACAGGCATACTCGCGCCAGTTCATCTCTTTGTCGTCCTGGACGCCGCAGAGCCGGTAAATGAGCCGCTCAACTGGGCGCAGCAATGGGGAGAGCCAGGTACGCTCCCCCTCTAATACGCGGGCCAGATAAATACCCACCGGACGAACGCTGGCCAGCAAAATCAGCGAGAATACGGCAAATTGCAACCAACCGTTGGCGGACATCGCTAGAACTTCTCCGGGAAAAGCAGGGTTATGGTCAGGTATCCAAACAGCAGGATGGACAGAATCAGCACAGCCATGGTGATGATGTCGGTTTGCATGGGTTACCTCAACTTCTGGCAAGCCTTGACGTAGAGAAACGCCAGGCCGAAGAAGACTACCGTGAACAGCAACATCACTACATCTTGCATCAGATTTTGCATTTCGGGTCTCGCAGTCCGATGAACAGGTCGTGGATAGACCACCCGTTCAAAAACAATTTTGGCTCATGTCTTGTTTGAGTATCCAAAAGAATTCCTAAATAAAGCGTAAGGACGTGAAAGCCGCATCTCTATAGCTTTTTACGCAGGTAATGGAATATGCCATGCCCTAACAGCGCGGCAATTATGGCAATGGCAAAATTCTTGACCGTAAAGATATCGTGGAGGGCGAAGGCCAGAGTTTTCCCATGTCCATTGGTTCGAGAGAACTCTCCCATTAATAGATTTGAATAAAATAGAAATACAATAAACGCGACCTCAATCAGGGCACGCGTGATCCGGGCGATGAGCCGGCGATCTTTTTGGTCCAGATGGTGCATAGATGGATGATACCAATATCCCCTTAAAGATTCCGTAGTTCACTCTTCGTTGCCAGTCCATCCCTCAGGGATAAAGCGGTAGCCCACCCAGGGTTCGGTCTGGATGTATTGCTTGCCGGCTTGGGCTTCGAGCTTCTTGCGTAACTGGCCGACGAAGACGCGCAGGTACTCGGGCTGATGGGCTGACTGCGCCCCCCACACGGCGGTTAGCAGCGTGCGGTGGGTCATCACCTTGCCGGCGTGATTGGCCAGATGCAGCAACAGCTCAAACTCCTTGGGAGTCAGGTGAATGGGTTTTCCCAGGACGGTAATCGAGTGCGCCTCCGAGTCCAGCACGAAGTCGCCGGCCTCCAATGCGGCGGTCGTCCTCTCCGGGGCGCGGCGCAGATGGGCGCGGACGCGGGCCAGCAGCTCCTGAATGCTGAAGGGCTTGGTCACATAGTCGTCGGCTCCTGCGTCCAGGGCCTCTACTTTGGAGCGTTCGTGGTCGCGGACAGAGAGCACAACAATTGGAATTGCCGATTGAGCGCGGATGGCGCGACATACCTCAACACCGCTGAGGCCTGGCATCATCAGGTCAGTCACCACCAGGTCTGGTAGCCAATCGCGGAACAGCAGCAAGCCCTCCTCCGGATCGTTGGCGGTACGCACGTCAAAGCGCTGCGCGGTGAGCGCGGCACGTAGCACACGAGTAATCTGGGGTTCATCGTCGATTACCAGAATTCTGTCTGGCATGGTCTTCTTCTTCTTTCATCGAAAGATTACATCATCCGGGCGGACGGGTATGATTTATTTGGAGGAAATATGCAACTGCCATCCTATACGCGCGTGATTGCCCGCTGGCTCGCGGCCACGCTGGTTGCGGTGGCGATTACGAGTCTTCTGGTATGGCTGGGCGTCAACTCGACGACAGCGGGGATGGTATTTCTGGTGCTGGTGGTGTGGTTTGCCGCCCAGGCGGGAATCTGGCTGGCGCTATATGTTGCGCTGCTTAGTGCGGTAGCTTTCGACTATTATTTTCTGTTGCCATTTCATACGCTGCAAATTGTGGGCTTACAGCAATGGGTGGCCATGATCTCGTTCCTGCTAAGTTGCCTGGTGGTGGGCCGGTTGGCTGAACGGGCGCGCGGTCAGGCGCGCCAGGCCGAGCAGCGTCGCGAGGATGTGGAGCGGCTGTACGAACTCTCGCAGGAGATGATGCTACAGGAGGACGCTGCCGAACTGATCCGCGACCTGCCCCGGCTGATTGGGCGAATCTTCGCGTTGGATGGGGTGGTGCTATACGTCTGCGACCAGAACCAGTTCTATTCCTCAACGTCCGAGCTGCCGGTAAACATCCAGGATGGGCTGCGGGCCATGACACAGGGTCAAAATCCCGCGCTGGCCATTCCGGGCGGCTTCACGGCGATGACGTTGATGCTGGGGATGCGGCCGGTGGGCGCGTTGGGCTTGAGGCCGGCCGTGCTTTCTCACGAGGTAGCTACGGCGGTCAGTGCGCAGGTGGCCATCGCGCTCACACGCGCCACGGCCATTGAGGCATCCTCTCGCATGGAGGCGGCACGTGAGGCGGATCGTTTGCGTGCCGCGCTGATTGACTCGTTGACGCACGAGTTACGCACGCCTCTGACCGCGATTCGAGCCGCCGCTACCACGTTAGTACAGGGTGATGGACTGGACGAAGCAGGGCGGTTGGAGCTGGCAGCCATTGTCGATGAGGAGAGCTCGCAACTGGATCGGCTGATTGGCGAGGCCGTCGAGATGGCTGAGATTGACGCTAACGTGGTCCAGGTTCGCCGAGTACCGCACCATCCGCGCGCTCTGCTCGATCAGGCAGTGGAGGAGTCGCGGCATGCGCTGGCCGCGCACCGGGTGGTGATTTCCGCCGAAGGGCCTGACAAGCCTGCCTGGTTCGATCCGCATCTGCTAGGGCGCGTGCTGCGCCACCTTCTGGAAAACGCGGCCCGACACACATCTCCCGGCGGCCACATCCAGCTCGGCAGCCGACGCTTGGGCGACCGACTGGAGTTTCGCGTCGTGGACGAAGGTGAGGGCATAGATACAATTGATCTGCCCTTCATTTTCGATAAGTTTTACCGGGGCAAGAAGGGAACCGGCAAAGGGAAGGGAACGGGGATGGGGTTGGCCATCTGCCGCGCTATCCTTGCCGCGCACGGCGGGGAAATTGAGGTCGAGAGCGCTCAGGGAAAGGGCGCGTGTTTCCGCTTCTGGGTTCCGTTGGTGGAAAAGGAGCCGGGGAGCGGGGCTGCGACGAGCCACATAAAGTAGACCGCTCTGGCGCACAATCCCGTTTGGCCTCTACTTCGGCTCTTCGCGCCAATCGCAAATGATTTCGCGGCGCTTGTCAGAGCTTTCCAAGGCCCACTCCAACAGGCGCACCACTCTCCAGGCAGCCACGGCCGGAACCGGAGCCGGCGATTTACCCAACAATGCGTCGCGGACACCTGCATAGTAGAGCCGGTAGTCGCCGGGGATGGGCTCGATGGACTTGGTAATGGTGCTACCGTTCACGTCCAAGATCAAATTTCCCCATTCGGCGGCTGGCTCCTTGCCCCAGGCAGGATCGTCGATGCGAGTGACTTTGTTCAGCGCGGCCTCCTGCGGGTCGAGGCCAAGCTTCAAGTAGTTGCCTTTTGTACCGCGCAGATGGAAGCGGGGGCGCGCAGGCGTGGTCAGGCAGTTGGCGCCGAGAACAACCAAGAAGCCAGGATAGCGCAAGCGAAGGGTGAAAGAGTCGCAGGCTCTGGCCCATTCGCGCTCGCAAAGGATCTCGGCGGAGACCGCATCCGGTTTGCCAAAGAGTGTCAGCGCCTGATCGGCCAGATGCGATCCCAGGTCGAGCAAAACGCCGCCGGATGAGGGGTCTTCCTTCCAGAGTCGGTCGGTGGGGGGAACGGGACGCCAACGGTCAAAGCGAGATTCAAAGTAAACCAGGTGCCCCAGCGAACCTTCATGTAATAGTTTCTGAATTGTTTGGAAGTCACTGTCCCAGCGTCGGTTATGAAACGGTATAAGGAGGGCGTTATGGGCTGCGGCAAGCTCCATGAGCTGGGCAATTTCAGCGGACGTGGTGCACATAGGCTTGTCCACGATGAGGATCTTGCCGGCTTTGAGAATTTGGCTGGCGACCTCGAAGTGACTTTGGCTGGGCGTGGCGACCACAAAAAGGCCGAGGGAGGCGTCGGCCAGCATGGCTTCAAGAGTGCGGTAGGTGATAATGCCGGGATAGCGTTCAGCAGCTTTGTTCGAAGTGCGCTCCATGACGGCTGCGAGCTCGAGTCCTTCAACCGAGGAGATCAGCGGAGCGTGAAAAACTCGCGCTACCATCCCAAATCCAACCAAACCGACACGAATCATGAATCCTCCCGAAGAGCGACGTTTCGGAGCGCCCTATCCTTCGAGCTTATACCGGGTTTCAGCCAGGCGGTAGAGGCGTCGCCAGACCAACCGGTTCATGGTGACTACGATGGAGGCCATCAGTACAGTGGCCAGCAAGAGCAAAGAGATGTTTCCGCTATCGCTGGCCGCGCTGATCTGCGCTCCCAGACCCAGTGTCTGGAGGGTTCTGTCACCGATGTGGAAATATTCGGAGACAATCGATGCGTTCCACGCTCCGCCCGAGGCGGTAATCATGCCGGTGACCAGGTAAGGAAAGATGCCGGGCAGGATCAGCCGAGTCCAGCGCTGCCAGCGAGTAAAGCGGTAGATGTCAGCGGCCTCCTTGAGGTCTGAGGGGATGGCCATGGCGCCGGCGATGACGTTGAAGAGGATGTACCATTGTGTTCCCATCAACATGAGAGCAATGGAACCGACGCCAAGACCTCCGCCTATACGGATCAGCCCGAGCATCAGAACGGGAAAAAGCGCTGTGGCCGGCACCGAAGCTACAACCTGGGTGATAGGTTGGAGAAACCGTGCCAATCGCGGATTAGACCCGATGGTGACGCCGACAGGGATGGTCCACAGGGCGGCGATGGCGATAGCTGCATTGACGCGGAGGTAAGTGGCTCCGGCGCAGAGCAGAAGCAGCCGGATCTCAGCCCAAGTGGTGCCACGAAGCAACTGGTAAGCCTGGAAAAGGCTCCACAAGATGGCCGGAACCGCAACGAACGCCAGCAGCAGCGGAAACAGCTTTCCGCGCTTGCGGGCTGTGTCGTCCATGGGCTGCACAATGCGACATCCGCGGGTTTGTGAGAGTCGATGGTAGATGTGCTCTTCCACACCGCCCCAGACGCGCGCGGGGAGTCGGGTGAGCGCGCTGGTTTGCTGGAAAAGCGAGAGAATGGGCGAGGTGACGCGACTGGCAGATTCAGTCTGCTCGAATTTAAATTTGTCACTCCAGGCAACGAGCGGCCGCCAGATTAGCTGGTCGGTGGCTACGATGATGAGCACCAGAACGGAGAGGCCCCAGAGCAGGGCATGCGTATCCACGGGGTTGGCGGAGGCAGCGGTTTGCAGATAGCTGCCCAGGCCGGGCAGGCGGAAGTTGGTTCCGCGGAAAGCGAACATCTCGCAAACGATGAGGAAGAACCATCCTCCGGCAACGGAAACAATGGAGTTCCAAATGAGGCCGATGGCGGAGAATGGCAGCTCAAGCTGCCAGAAGCGCTGCCATGCGGAGTAGCGATAGATGCGGGAGGCTTCAATCATCTCACGTGGAATGCTCTTGAGCGAGGAATAAAAGCTGAAGGCCATGTTCCAGACCTGGCCGGTGAAGATGAGCAGGATGGAACCCAACTCAATGCCAAGTTGATGGCCGGGGATCAGGGCCATCATAGCCAGCATGACGCCGGGCAGAAAGCTGAGTACGGGAATGGACTGGAGAATGTCGAGGACCGCGATCATCCAGGCTTCGACGCGCGAATTGTAGGCGGCGATGTATCCGTAAGAGACGGCAAAGATAAGGCTGAACAGGTAAGCGATGGCGATGCGCGCGACGGAGTAGAAGGCGTAGAGCGGCAATGCGCGGACCGAGAGGGAGATGACAACTGCCGGCACGGGCCGCGCCATCCAGTAAGTTCCCAACTTGATCATGCCCAGGAAAAAGGCAAGGCCGCAGAGGACTACGGCCAGATCGATGAGGATTGGCCAGGTCTGGGCGGGGACCAGCGTTCGCGCCAAGGGATGCGGGGGCTTCACTCGGCATCCTCGCTGGCAGCGATCTCTTCGTCCTCTGCATCGGGCAGTATAAAACGGCGGTGCCCGGCATCATAGTCGAACAGCTCAGCATAGCGGCCCCAGGTGACAGCGGTTTCAATCTGGCGCTGGCATTCTTCCTCGCTGAACTGCTCGTCGAGCATATCGAGGAAGAAGTCCTCGGGGACGGTGTGATCTTTCTTGGCTTCAAGAGCGCGGCGAATCTGGCGGAGCAGAAGGACGTGAGCCACGGCGGCGACGCGGAAAAGTTCTTTCTGGCGAAGAATCTCGGAGTTGGCAAATTCCGTGCCGCTTGGGGTGATGACCGCGTCGCCCTCCTCGACATTGAGGAAGCCGAGTAGCTGAGCGGCATCGACGATGGGCAGCAGGTCGTCGATTTCGAAGCTCAGATCGTCAGCCAGACGGTAGATGTCATCACGACCGCCTTTGTCGAGCAGCAACTCCAGCAGGCCAGCGATACCGCCAGGGCGCGAATGTGGCAGCATCTGATAGTGCATTTGTCGCTGATCGCGCGGCTTTGGTTCGGCTTGCTGGTCGGGTGCCTCGGCGGGAGTCACATCGGGCTTGGTGAGAACTTTGTAGATGTAGTCGACCAGCTCGGTAAAGGGCGTGGAGGCGCGGTCGCGAGGCTGGGCAAGTTGCACCTTGAAATCGGTCCGGATGTGGCCGGGATTTTTTCCAAATACGATGATGCGGTCGGCCAGCAGCACCGCCTCTTCGATGTTGTGCGTGACCAGGAAGACAGCCTTGGTGGGCATGGTTTTATTGGCCCATAGTTCCAGCAACTCACTGCGCAGGTTTTCGGCGGTCAGCACGTCGAGAGCGCTGAAAGGCTCATCCATGAAGAGGACTTCGGGTTCGACGACGAGGGCGCGGGCAAAGCCCACCCTCTGCTTCATGCCGCCGGACAATTCCTTCGGATAGGCAACTTCGAAGCCGTCCAGGCCGACTGTATCCAGCATCTTCATACTGCGGTCGCGGCGCACGTCAGCCGAAACGCCGCGGGCCTGGAGCGGAGCTTCAACATTTTCCAGCACCGTGAGCCAGGGAAAGAGGGCAAAGCTCTGAAAGACAATCGAGACGTTGATCTCCGCGCTGGCGATGGGTTTTTCGTGCCAGTAAACCTGGCCAGCCGTTGGTGTGGAAAGGCCGGTTAATATGCGCAGCATGGTCGACTTGCCGGAGCCAGAGGGGCCGAGCAGGGCGACGATCTCACCGGGGACGATGGAGAGGTCTGTGGCGGAGATGACCTGGATGCGGTTCTGGCTGGGCTGCGTGTAGTATTTCTCGATCTTCTCGGCGCGAATGATGGCTTCGACTGTCTGGGTTGGGGCTGTAGCCGAGCTTTCGCTTTGAGTGGCAGCTTCCTGCATCGCTGGTTCTCCGGTTTCTGATATGAAATAGTTAAAGTTCCCTTCGGCCTTCCAGCGCACGCGTCATCGTCACCTCGTCGGCGTATTCGATATCGCTGCCGGCGGGAACGCCGGTGGCGATGCGGGTGATGCGGACCGGAAAACCGCGCAGCGCGCCGGCCAGCCAATGCGCGGTGGCTTCGCCCTCTAGAGTGGGACTGGTGGCCAGGATGACCTCGTCGACCTCGCCGTGTTCTACGCGGGCGACCAACGTTCCGATGCGCAACTGATCGGGTCCCACGCCGTGCAGGGGAGAAAGTGTGCCGTGCAGCACATGGTAGACGCCCTGATAGCCGCTATTTGAGCTGCGCGTGCGCTCTACGGCTGCGATATTGGTGGGCTCCTCGACGACGCAGACCAGGCGGTGGTTGCGCGCAGGGTTGGCGCAATAGGCGCAGGGATCGACATCTGTGACGTTGTTACAGATCGAGCACAGGCGCAGATTTACCTTGAGGCCACGCACCGCCTCGGCCAAGGCGGCGGCATCCTCGTCGCTGGAGCGCAGGATGTGGAAGGCAAAGCGTTGCGCGCTCTTGGCTCCCACCCCCGGTAGCTTCTTCAACTCTTCAATCAGCCGCGCCATTGGCTCGGCATAACGTGACACGTGCGCGCCTCCTAAAGCGTCCGATAAACGATGCCGGTAAATGTATCGGCATTCATGAAGCCCTTGGCCAGGGCGGCGTCGAACTCCGCCGTGGGCTTTTTGGCTATGACCTCTTGCTCGCTGGCGCCGCTGGCCTTGAGTGCTGACACCTTGTCACGAACCGCCGCAAGCATGTCGTGATACTTCTGAAAATCGGCCTTCGATCCCAGAGGTCCATGGCCGGGAATCATCTTCGTGTCGCTGCCCGCGACGGCCAGCGTTTTTTTAGCGGCGCGGATCATGCCGCCGATGGTGCCGCCCGTGCCTTCGTCGATGAACGGGTAGATGCCGTTGAACCAGATATCGCCCACATGCAGCACATTCGCCTTTTGGAAATGAATGTAAATGTCCGTGTCGGTATGCGCGGGATCATAATGGACCAGGTCAAGAGCGTCGCCGTTACGCCAGATGTGCAGGGCATCCGCGAAAGTGATTGTCGGCAGAGCACCGGCTGGTGAAGGCTGCGTGGTCGTATGAAAGAGCTTCATGGCCTGCGGAGCGGAGAGACGCTCGCGGGTATTTTCGTGGGCATAGATGGTGTATCCTGCCGCATGGATTCCTTCGTTACCGCCAGTGTGGTCGCCGTGCCAGTGTGTGTTGATCAGCGCGAAAGGTGCGTCTTTGCTGATGGCGGCGATGGCCTCAAGAATCCGCGGAACCGCCGGGGCAAAGCTGGCATCGATGAGGATATTTCCCTCGGGGCCGGTTTGCAGCGCCATGTTGCCGCCCAGGCCCTGAAGCAGATAGATGTTGTCGTAGAGTTTGGTTATCTTGATGGGCGTGGTTGCGGCGTTGGCATGGGGCTGCGCCGCCTGGCCGGCTGGTGGCGCGGCTTGTGCGCTCGTAGTGCGGGGAAGCATGGCCGTCGCGCCTGCCGCGAGGCCAATTTGCAAAAAGTTTCTGCGATTCATTCCTTCGAGCATGGTTTCACCCTCCCTCGGATTTTCAATAAGAAACCGCGATCAAATCTCAGCTCATCCCCGGCAGCTTGAGCCCGCCTAACATTCCCTGCACGCTGGATTGCATGGCCTCATCGGCCTTGCGCCCCGCTTCGTTGACGGCGGCCACCACCAGGTCTTCGAGCATCTCCACATCCGGCTTGTCGCTACCGAGGCCAATCACCGCCGCAGGCTCGATACGGATTTTGAGAAGCTGTTTCTTGCCGTTCATGATTGCAGTCACAGCGCCGCCGCCGCTGCTTCCCTCGACCACCATCTGGCTCAGCTTGTGCTGAACCTCCTCTTGCATCTGGTTGGCCTGAGAGAGCATCTCAGAGATTTTGAGCGGGTTAAGCATGGTTTGTATTCCTCATCTGAAGCGTACATTTATTTTTGGCGAAGATCGACGACACTGCGCACCTCTGCCTTGAAAATCTCTTTTGCTCGCTGGACCAGAGGGTTGGCCAGTGCAATCTCCCCAATGCTACCGGCTGGCGGTGTGGCCATCGGTACAGAAGACGACGCTGTTCCTTCGCCGGGAACAAGCAGCAATCGCGTCGGCGCGCCCAGCCGTTGTAACTCCTTGCGAATGATCTTCTCCGCAGCAGTGTTGACCGTCAGTGCCAGCATCTTCTTGCCCATGCCGGCCACCTCAATGCGCAGGCTGGCCCCATCGATGGTCCATTTGCCCGCGCCGAGAAGTTGTGACGCCGATACGTGGCCGCCCTCGACCAGCGCATTGCCGACAGCTTGACGGATGGATTCGATGCTGGGCTGACTGGCAGCCGAGACAGCAGCTTGCGGCGCCACAGCCAGAGCGCCTTCGGTAAGAGTTGTGGCATATACGGTGGCCGTAGCAGTCGCGGCAGGGAAGGGCGAGCTCGCTGCATCCGACTTAGTTCTGGACTCCATCTTTGGCCCTGAGCTCAAATTGCCACCCGTCGGGCCAAAGGGCGAGAGTGCCGGCGCAGACGAAGGGGCAGATGATGCAGTTGGACGCGCCGGGCTTGCGGCTGGTCGCGGCGTTAATGCTGGATTCGCAGGGTGCATTGCTCCTACGCCGCTTAACAGCTCCTCGATCGGCAGCAGCCGCTGCGCATGAATCAGCTTGAGGAGGCCCAGTTCCAGGTGGAAACGCTGCTCCTGGCGATAGTTCAGATCGTCGAAGGTGCGCAGAACGATCTGCAGGTTACGGGTCAGCTCTTCCTCGCTGAAGAGTTGTGCGGTCCGCGCGGCGCGGGCGCGCTCATCGGCAGAGATTTGCAGCAGCTCCGTCTGCTCGCCGCCCAGCTTAGCCATCAGAGTGTTGCGTAGATAACGGACCATCTGCCGGGCCAGCGATGATGGATTGTGGCCGGCGTTGACCAGCAGATTCAACTGCTCCATCAGCTCGGTGCTTTGGCCAGCGGCGACGGCCTCCAGAAGGCGCTCGAAGACGGCGTTGGGGACTGATCCCATGAGTTCGCGAATCTGTGCCGCCGAAAGCACCGGACGGCCGTTCTCCACCGGCGCGGAGGCAATGGCCTGGTCCATGATGGAGAGCGCGTCGCGCATGGAGCCGTCGCCGGCCTCGGCCAGCAGCGCCAGAGCGGCATCCTCGGCTTCGACCTTCTCTTCAGCGGCGATCATCTTCAACTGCGCCAGAATGTCGTCGAATTTGACGGCATGAAAGCTGAAGTGCTGGCAGCGGGAGCGGATGGTTTGCGGAATATCCTCCGGCTGGGTGGTGGCCATCATGAAAATGACGTGCGAAGGCGGCTCTTCGAGGGTTTTGAGCAGGGCGTTGAAGGCCGCGTCGGTAATCTGATGGGCCTCGTCAAGGATGTAAATCTTGTAGCGGTCGCGCGACGGTGCGTAGCGGGCGGCGTCGCGCAGCTCGCGAATCTCGTCGATGCCGCGATTGGTGGCGGCGTCAATTTCGATCACGTCCACAGCGTTGCCCTGGCGAATCTCCATGCAGGAGTCGCAAGTGCCGCACGGCTCGGGCGTCGGACGGGCTGGAGAGCCGATTTCAGTGCGGCAGTTCAGGGCCATGGCCACGATGCGGGCGATGGTGGTCTTGCCGATGCCGCGGTGGCCGCTGAAGATGTAGCCGTGGGCGACGCGGTTCTGGCTGAGCGCGTTGAGCAGTGTCCGGGTGACGTGATCCTGGCCGGCCACGTCGGCAAAGCGCTGCGGACGGTATTTCCTGGCTAGAACCTGATAACCCATGGTTGAACCCACTCCTGGAGGCTGTTGAGAGTGAAGGCCGCCTAGAGGGGATTGTATCGTTCCGGGGTACTGTGAACGGAAGTCTAAGGGTTCAGAGTTTCCCAGTAAATAGGGGGCACGTAGCTTCGTGTTGGCGATAATCGAAGATCTATCGAAACCCTTCTCTGAATTAATCTGCACGGTTTAAAAATATTGAGGGGGGGTAGGGGGTGTCATTGGTGGGTATAGACCGGGCGGATCCCTGACAGATCGGAGAGGAGGTCGGGCCACTTTTACTCATACTGGAAGTGTGCGCCAACGGAGGGTAATTATCTGCAACTGCGGGGATAGAAGTTGCAGCAGACCCTCTCGGCCCACACTCCTTAAAGGACCGACTTTTTGGCAGCCTTCTTTGCGGCGGCCTTGCGGCGCTTCACCTCTTCCTTGGAGTACAAGGTCCCACGGCACTCAGTTGCACCGCAGTTGCACAGGGCTTCGCTGTCACCAGGGCCGCTGTCGTAGAGGCAGTAGTCATAGGTGATCTCTTCGCCGGGGGCGATGTTGCGGATGGCGTTGACCCAGATGTGGCCGTCTTCCTCGACGGTCTCGCAGTTGGGTGTGCAACTGTGGTTGATGTACATGGCTGTGCATAGGCCGTCGATGACCACTGAGCCGTCGCCGAGTCCAAAGAGATAGGTGATGGACGAGTTCTTGTAGGCGGCGTCTGCCTCTGCCTTGGTGAGGCGCGACCCGGTATACTCGGCCACGCGTCGGCCTTTGCGAATGGCCGTTGTGGTATAGCAGCCGGAGGAGTGAATGGCTGAGGAGCGGATGATGAGTGCCATGCGGTGTGAGATGCTTTCCTTTAGATCTGTATGAAACGAATCGTAACAGAGAACAGGGGACAGAGATCAGAGATTAGAGATCAGCGGTCAATCTGCTTCATGATGATGGAGAGATTTTGTTCCCCCCGTCGAATTAGCAACTGACCACTGACTACTGACCACTGATCACTCGCTTCAAAGTATGAGATTAGGATAGTAAATATGAAGCGATATTTGGCTTTTGCGCTGGTGTTGGCGGGCTGCCTGGCGGCGGGTCCGCGGCTGATGGCGCAGGCTCCGGCTGCGGGCGACCCGAAGAGCCAGAGTAAGCCGGCGGGCGAGAGCCAGAAGCCGCAGCCCAGCTCATCGCAGCCGGGCTCGGCCACTCAGTCCAGCACCAATCCTTTTCCCGAGGATACGAGCACGGTTCCTGTGATGCCCTCGAAGACCCCGCCACCGCTGCCTGAGGGGACCTATCGAGGGGAGGAAAGAGAGATGGAAAGGGGGCCGGATAGCTCGCCGGTTCCGCTGCGGGGTGAGGACATTGACCCGGTCCGCAGCCCGGACGACCCTGCGCCGGAGGCTGCAAGCGGCTCGGATGCCGATTCCAGTTCCAGCCTGAAGGGACTGGAGGGGCTACTACCCCGGCCTGATGATGAAGATCAGCCGGGCAAGAAGAAAAAACTTCTTGTCATCAAGGAGCCCACCCACCAGGAGGCTTCCTCCAAAGACATTGAGGTGGGCAACTATTATTTACAGACTAAAAACTGGAAGGCGGCTCTTTCGCGCTTTGAGTCGGCGATGATTCTGGATCCGGAAAACCCTGAGGTTTATTGGGGTTTGGCAGAGGCGGAGCACCACCTGGGCGATTATGCCCATGCCAAGGCGCATTATCTGAAGCTGCTGGAGTACGACCCCGACGGTCCACACGGCAAGCAGGCTCGCAGGGAGTTGAAAGACCCGGCGCTGGATAAGGCGCAGAGCAGTGCGCCCGGTCAACCTGCGGTAGAGAAGCCAAAGTAGGAATTGCCCACCGACCCAGAGACACAGCGGGCGCGAATCGCCGTGCGCTGATAGGCTAAAACCAGGCATGAACGATATTTTGCATCAGTTGCGCTGTATCAGATGCGGGGCGCGGATTGCAGGCACGGATGCCCGGCCGGACTTCCGTTGCGCCGCCTGCGGAGAGCTGTTTGACGTTGAGTACCCCGGCTGGAGCCAGCGCGGGGGCAAGGACCGTCCCAATGCAGGCGGGCTCAAGTGGGTTTGGCGTGAGCGGCGCTCGTCCTCCGAGGATCTTGACCGCTCCGGTGTCTGGCGCTTCCGCGAGTTGCTGCCCATTCTGGAAGACTTTAGCAACGCGGTGAGCCTGCGCGAGGGCAACACGCCGCTGTACCACATGACGCGCACGGCCCTGGCTTTGAGGATTGACCTGCTCTTTGCCAAGCACCAGGGAATGAACCCGACCGGCTCCTTCAAGGACACGGGCATGACAGCGGCGCTGAGCGTGGCCAAGGAGCGCGGCTTCGAGTGGGTGGCCTGCGCGTCTACCGGGAACACTTCGGCCTCGATGGCCGCTTATGCGGCGCGCGCCGGGCTCAAGAGCCTGGTGCTGATTCCTGAAGGAAAGATTGCCTGGGGCAAGCTGTCGCAAGCCATGGACTACGGCGCGGTGACCTGCCAGCTGAAGGCGGATTTCGACGGCTGCCTGCGCCTGCTGTCACAGATAGTGCAGGAAGCGCCGATTTATCTGCTGAATTCGGTGAACCCTTACCGGCTGGAAGGGCAGAAGACGCCGGCCCTGGAGATTGCCGAGGCCTTTGACTGGAGTGTTCCCGACCACCTGATCGTGCCCGGCGGCAATCTGGGCAACTCGTCGGCGCTGGGTAAGGGCTTCAGGGAGATGCACGAGCTGGGGCTGGTGGCGAAGATGCCACGCATCAGCGTGATTCAGGCAGCAGGGGCGAATCCACTTGTACGCAGCTTCAGGGAGCATCAGGCCACGTCGCTGGAGCCAGTGGAAGCTGACACCCGCGCCACGGCCATTCGCATCGGCAATCCGGCTTCATGGCGCAAGGCCGCGCGCGCCATTCAAGAGACGGGCGGCTGGTGCCTCGATGTGACCGAAGCCGAGATCGCGATTGCCAAGGCGGAGATTGGCGCTGAGGGGTTGGGCTGCGAGCCGGCTTCAGCAGTGACGCTGGCGGGGCTGAAGAAGCTGCGCGCCGAGGGCAAGGTTACATCCGGCGAGACGGTGGTTCTGATGCTGACCGGCCACACGCTCAAGGATGCCGACTACACTATCGACTTTCATCGAGGAACGCTGCTGAAAAAAGAGGAGATGGCGGGAAGGGAAGCGGAGATTGCCGCTCTGCGGCGCGATGCGGTGGCCGTGGAGGCTACACCGGCCGCGGTATTGGCCACGCTGAAGGGGAGAGCAGAATGAGCGAGGCTTTGAGCGTGTTTTTCGGAGACGCCAGCCCTGCCAGGTTAAGGCTGCGCCTGCCGGCCACTTCCGCCAATCTTGGTCCCGGCTTTGACGCTGCGGCCGTGGCCCTTGATTTTTATCTGGAAATTGAGGCTGAGCCAGCTGTGGAGTTTTCTATCGACGCGACCGGACGCGACCGGGAGCATTGTTCATGGCTTGAGAACAATCTCATCCTGGAGGTTTACAAGAATCTGCTTGAGAGCAACGGTCATCGGGTTATTCCTTTGTCCATTCAGATGACCAACGAAATTCCGCTGGGGATGGGCTGCGGATCGTCGGCGGCGGGACGGCTTGCGGGCATCATTCTTGCGGTGCATTTTGGGCAGTTGGACTGGAGTTCAAAGCGGATTCTTGAGAAAGCAGTGGCGCTGGAGGGACATCCGGACAACGCAGCGGCCTGCTGGCTGGGCGGATTTGTGACGGCGGCTGTCGAGGGCAGGCGGGTCCATGTGGCTCACGTTGCGCCGCCAACCGAGTGGCGGGCCATCGTGGTGCTGCCCGCTGAGCCATTGTCCACCAGCGAGGCACGCGCCGCATTGCCTGCAACCTATTCCCGCGCCGATGCGGTGGCCAACATTCAGTCCGTGGCGCTATTGGGGATGGCTTTTGCACAGGGACGCGGTGATCTGCTGCGCATGGCCATGCGGGATCGCATTCACCAGCCCTATCGTGCACCTCTGTGTCCCTTGCTGAAAGGATTACTGCCGCTGGCCGGAGAGCATGGCATTCTGGGCGTGGCTCTGAGTGGAGCCGGGCCCTCGGTTCTGGTCGTCGTCGGCAACGAGGAGAGAGTGCCGGGGGCTACGGCTGCTATTCATAAAGCGCTGACAGGATTACCTGAGCCGGAACTCAAGCTATGCCGATTTGTGCCGGACGGAGCAAGTCATTCCTTTGAGGCGGCGCTCCAAGGCCTTTGAGAACGGGTTTACGGGCTTTTCGGCACAGTGATCGAGACTTGAGTACTTGCTGCGAGCGCATCATACTGTAAAGTGCAATTCCGGGTTAAATGTTACTTTTTCCCTGCGAATCCTTACTAATATGTTACTTAAGTTGTTACTCAAGATTGCTTGCGTTTCGCTATGGGAACACCTAAATTTGCTGCGTGGGCAGTTCTGGGGGAGGGCTGCTCTAGCGCCCGTGATCCTTCTTAGGATCCGGGCGCTTTTATTTACTTTTCATGCGATATCTATCTTTTTGTCGGCAATCACTAGAGAGTCTCAACCTTTCGGTTTTGCCGATCTCGCTATTATGCTGAACGGAAACGAGCAGTTTGCGACTTTGCATCCCTATTACGCATCTCATGAAGGCCCGGTTACCGTTACACTGAATATAGGCAGTGAACGCAAGGAGGATCATGGCTGGATTGGGAGTTCTGGAAGTAAGTGATGCAACATTCGACCAGGAGGTGCTACAAAGCGAGCAACCGGTACTGGTGGATTTCTGGGCCGCGTGGTGCGGTCCCTGCAAGGCCATTGCGCCAATTGTTGATGGCATGGCCGCTACCTATGCCGGCAAGCTGAAGGTGGCAAAGGTAAATGTGGATGAGAACGGCGCAACCCCGTCACGCTACGGCGTTCGAGGTATACCTGCACTTTTATTTTTCAAGAACGGCAAAGTAGCAGATCAGATAGTCGGATATGTTCCACAGGATGTAATTGACGGGAAGATCAAGAGTCTGCTGGCGTAATTGGGACTCAGTTGCGCCTGCCGATGGGCAGAGTGAAAAGGCCCGGCTATTGCGCCGGGCCTTTTTCTTTGGATCTGTTCAGTCCTACGATGGCTAATATGCTGCGGGAGCGCCCGATACGCTGGCAGGAGAGATGGGCTGCAGGCCGAGCCGCTTACGACATTCTTCCAGGATGGCCTGGGTGTTGGAGGTGCCCACCCGGCTCACTCCGAGGTCGCGGATGGACAGTAGCGTATCGAGATCGCGAACCCCGCCCGCTGCTTTGACTTGAATGTTGGCCGGAGAATGCCTGCGCATCAGTTCGAGATCGGCTAGAGTCGCTCCGCTGGGAGCATAGCCGGTGGAGGTCTTGACCCAATCGACTCCAATCTCCGCGCAGATCTCGCACAATCGGATTTTCGCAGCGTCGTCCAGATAAGCATTCTCAAAGATCACTTTGATTTTGGCTCCGCCCGCATGTGTGGCTGCCGCAAGCGCCGCAAGCTCATCTTTGACATATTGCCAATCACCGCTGCGGGCCTTGCTGATATTGATGACCGCATCCAGTTCCTGGCCGCCGTCGATGAGCGCCTGCCGAATTTCGGCAAGTTTGACGGCGGTTGTGTGCCCTCCATGCGGAAAGCCGATGGTGGTGCTGGTGTGGATCGTGGTTCCTGCCAGCAGTGCCGCGCTGCGGGCCAGGTAATAAGGCACGATGCAGACGCTAGCCACGTCATATCGAACCGCCAGCACGCAACCATCTTCCAGCGCCGAGGCGGTCAGCGTGGGGTTGAGCAGCGAGTGATCGATCATTTTGGCAATTGCCGGATAATCGTAGGACTGGGTCACTTGCATCTCCTGGTAATCGTGGTACGGCAAGCTGGCAGGTCAGCGTTATTGCCGGTACTTGCGCAGCACACCCAGCACCCGGCCCTGAATGGCCACCTGCGCAGCGGGAAGGTAGATCGGATCCATCTCCAGGTTGGATGGTTGCAGCCGCACCCGGTTTCCTTCGGTGAAAAGACGCTTCAGCGTAGTCTCGGCGCCGCGCACCAGCGCAACTACAATCTCGCCCTGGCGCGCCGTGCGCGTGCGTTCCACCAGCACGTAATCGCCGCTGATGATGTGCTCGTCGCGCATCGAGTCCCCGCGCACTTCGAGGGCAAAGACATCGCGGTTGCCCACCACGTCGTGCAGGGAAATACTCTCCTCGGTCTCCATCGCCTCGATAGGGTACCCGGCAGCGATGCGCCCGGCAAGCGGCAGACGGTCGCTGGTGCGGCTCCGCGTTCCCGGCGGCAATACGTCGATGGAGCGGCTACGATTATGCACGCGGTCAAGCAACCCCTTCTTTTCGAGGTTGGTAATGTGCTTATGCACGGTTGCCAGGCTCTTCAGCCTCATGCCGCGCGCAATCTCTTCAAAGGACGGGGAGTAGCCGTTGCGCGCTACAAACGACTCCAGAAAGTCGAGAATCTCTTTTTGCCTACGTGTAACTGCCATGCGCGCATTATAGCGAATAAAAAGCGAACTGTGTCAACTCTTTTTTTCGTCTAATTTTGATCACTACGTAAACTGGCTTCTGAAGACCGCCTTTATGTGTTCCAGACGCTTGCGCAGAGCCTCGGCCTCCTCGGGCATTCCGAGTTCCTCGGCAAGTCCGATGGCGTCATAGAAGGCCTCCTTGGCATCGCTGTAACGGCCGGTGGCACCACTGGAAGAATGCGCCTCATACATTTCGTCGTAGGCCTTCTCACCAAACTGCTTGCAGCAGGTAAGGCTGGCCAGCTTCGCTTGCCTCTCTTCTCCCGTCATTTTTATCTCTCCGGGGTCGAACGACCGTAGTATAGTTCCATACACACGATAGCTCAGGAGCGCCCGTGCGTGTCTTTGAGCTTTCCCATGCGGCGCATTTTCTTGTCCATGGCCAGACCCGTCAGTACCACCCAGCAGCGCAGGCACGTGGGCCTGCCATCGCGTCTACGCGATGTGGGTTTCTGGCAGCGTACGCAGGGCTCTGCGGGCAGTTTGCGTTTCACAAATGCATCTCCATCGAATTCTCTGAGTAGAAATCAACTTTCCCTGTGGATATTGGCGCGCAATCATCCTACATCCATGGCTAAAGAAAAACCAGAGAATTGCCGATATGCCAGTGGTATTACCTTTGCGCGCAAGTCTGCGCGAAGAGCGATTCTAAGAGGAACGATGATCTCCATCAAACGGTATCTTGAGCAGACACAAACGGAACACGGCGAAGACGGCGAGCCGGAGGTGCAGCCTCTTCTTGAGGTAACTGTTACCGCCTATCGTTCCTCATTAGTGGAGATGGGCAACTGCGGCCAGGATGCCTGTCCGGCTCTGGGCGGAGAACTGAAGCAGGGCCTAAGCAAACTGGGAGAGAAGTTCTCCGCAAAACTTACCTGTGAGTCGGTCAAAGATACCGAATCCAGCGTGCGAAAGCATTTGCAGGGCTGGGGAAGGCTCGTGGCACTACATTACCGGAAGCAAACCGGCGAGGTAAAAGAGATATTGCTGATGATGGCTCGCACCGCCGAGTCTGTGGGCGAGCGGGACCAGCGCTGCGCTGCGCAAATCACCGATGTCACAACACGGCTCAAGAGCATCGCCAACCTGGAGGACCTGACAGCGATCCGGGAATCGATCAAGCAGAGCGCCTCTGATCTAAAGGGCTCGATCGACAGGATGACTGCGGAAGGCAAGGCGGCAATCGACCATCTGAAGAAGGAAGTGACAACCTACCAGACACGGCTGGAAGAGGCCGAAGAGATTGCCTCGCGCGACGCTCTCACCGGGCTGCGCAGCCGCCTGTCGGTGGAAAGCCAGATCGAGCAATCGCTCCATGCCGGGGCTCCGTTCTGTGTCGCTATCCTCGACATCAACGAGTTCAAGCGGGTGAATGACGAGCATGGCCACGTGGTGGGAGATGAGTTGCTGAAGCAGTTTGCCGCAAAGATGAAATCTGTGTGCCGGGCAACGGACATGATCGGGCGCTGGGGCGGCGACGAATTCATTCTTCTGCTGCACTGCCGCGTGGCGGAGGCCAAGGAGCAGGTGAATCGACTGCAGGAGTGGGTGTGTGGGAACTACACGGTTCAGGGAAGCTCCGCACCCGCGAAGTTGCGCGTGTTCGCCTCCATAGGCCTTGCGGAACGGCTGGCAGGCGAGACGATGAAGGAACTGATCGAGCGTGCCGACGCCGCGATGTATCGCGATAAAGCAGCCGCACGGTCGAACAAGAACAGTCGCGTGGGATAACGCGGCTTCTGGTCAAAAGCGTCTAACCGCCTTCAACAGAGCCGTCTGGAGAGTGGAGAAGCACTCGCATCTGTAGGCTCGCGCACAATCGCCATTTCGGGAATCTTCCAGCCTCTGTGCCATTCCTGGACTCACCACCCTCCCTTTTTATTTTCCAACTATTGAGTTTCGTTCCCCCATGCGTGATGGTTATGTGAAGCCGTCCGTTAGCGCACGCTAAGCTGGCCGGTTAGTAAAAATGAGCAGACAGGCGCAGGGGCTAAGAGCGCCGCTCACAAAGAAAGGTTGCCATGAGGTTATTGATTGCCGAAGACGACAAGGCACTGGGATTGTTTCTAAGTCGCGGCTTAGAGGCCGATGGGCACCATGTCCACCTGGCGTACGATGGGGCCGCAGCGGTGGAGGCATTTCGCCAGGAGATGCCTGACCTGACCATTCTTGATTTGAATATGCCGGTCAAGGACGGCGAGCAGGTGCTTGAAGAGGTTCGCAGAATGGACGCGGACCTGCCGGTTCTGGTGTTGACCGCCCGCCAGGAGGTGGACACAAGAGTCCGCTGTCTGGACCTCGGAGCCGACGACCTGATGATCAAGCCCTTCAGCCTGCACGAACTGCGGGCTCGATGCCGGGCTCTGCTGCGCCGCAAGCGCGAAGCGCGCCTGATGTTGCGCGCCGGCGACCTGGAACTGGACAGGCTGGATCACACTGCCCGTCGAGCCGGCATGTCGATTGTGTTCACCAACAAGGAGTTTGCCCTGCTCGAACACCTGATGCTCAATCGCGGCCAGTGCGTTACGCGTGTAGAGCTGCTGGATTCGGTCTGGAACCTGGAGCCGACGCAGACCACCAACATCGTGGATGTCTACATCAACTATCTGCGCCGCAAGCTCAAGGACCCGCCTCCCGGACATCTGATCCGCACGGTGCGCGGACAGGGATACATGGTGCCGCCGGAGGCCGATCTTGTGCTCTCCGCCATACCGGTGCATTCCGTGCCCTCAATTCTGCCCAGCGTAATTACTCCGGTGGCCGCTGCTTAGGATTTTTCAGTTGAACCAGCTTATTTAATCGAACCAACACGATCGACGCTGAGGAGAAAAATCATGGTATCCGTTCCCGTTTCCGCTCTTCCTCTTACCAGCCGTATTCGCCCGCGCACGGCGCTGGTGGCGAGCGCTGATCGCAACTTTCGTCAGCGGCTCTCGGAGACTCTCACCGGCCTGCGCTGGCAGGTCCGTGAGGCAGAAGGCGGCGCCCAGGCCTGGGCAGAGGCGGAATCGGCTCAGCCCGAAGCGATCATCGTCGATTCATGGCTGCCCGATCTCGACCTGGCCGAGTTTCTCAAGGACTTCCGCACCTTTTTCCCTGAAGTGGATCTGGTGACGGCCGGCGGCTCCGTTGCGCAGGAGAGCCCGCGCGGACCCTACCGCCAGGAACTGCTGTATGCTCTGCGCCGCTCGCAGGATAACGACACGGCGATATGGAACGCGGCTCCAGTGCTCAACAAAACGAATCCGCCGCTGGACTCTCAACTCGCCAACCCGTGGCCTGTTCCCGCTCTTCCTGCTGAGGCTCAGGCATCATTTCCGTCGCAGAGTGCTTTGTCAGATGGGCTGCATCCTCATCAGACTCAAATCATGCCTGCCGTAGCAGAGCTGCCCGCAGTCAATATCGAACCGACATCCAGTGAGCGGCTGCCGGAGATCATTGGCTACGCTCCCTGCATGCTTGAGGTCAGCCGCCGCGTTCGTCTGGTGGCCCCGCGTTCTACCCCTGTGCTGATCGAAGGACCTACCGGCTCAGGCAAGGAACTGGTAGCCGAGGCTTTGCATCGCCTGTCGACCCGCAGCCGCAAATCATTTGTCGCCATCAACTGCGCGGCGATTCCCGAGGCGCTGCTGGAAGCTGAGCTCTTCGGCCACACCCGCGGCGCGTTTACCGGCGCTGTGCAGGGGCGCGTAGGGCGGATTGAGGCCGCCGACGGAGGCACACTGTTTCTGGACGAGATAGGGGAGATGCCGCTGGCCCTGCAATCCAAGCTGCTGCGCTTTGTGGAGTGTGGCGAGCTGCAGCGGGTGGGCGATAACGAAACCGTGAAGGTGGATGTGCGCATTATCGCCGCCACCCACCAGGCACTGGCTCAGCAGACACAGTCAGGCGGCTTCCGCGCCGATCTCTACTATCGGCTGGCTGTCTTTCTCATCCGCACCCCAAAGCTGACTGAGCATATCGTGGATCTGCCGCTGCTGGTCAATCACTTTCTGGCGCGAATGGGCCGCGAGGCCCCGGTCAAGCGGCTAAACCCGGGGGCGCTGGCAAAGCTCACCGCACACGACTGGCCGGGCAATGTCCGCGAGCTCGAACACGTTCTGGAGCGGGCCGCAATTCTGATCGGCGACGAGTCCGTCGTAACCGCGCAAGAGATCGACTTCGGGCTGACGATCAACTAGGAAATGAAGGAAGCTAATAGCTTCTAGCTTTTAACTCCTAGTTAATATCTGGAAGCCAGGAGCATTTCGTCAGGAAGGAAGGTAACTCTAAGCCATGCTCGACAACGTCATCTTCGCCCTGGGCATGCTGAGCGGCATCTTCGCCACACTCACCACCTGGGCGTACATCGAAAAACGAAGAGAGGACCAACCATGGACCGAGAGTGGGTATATCAGGGAATCGAACGAAGCAGCCGCTTCAGAGACATCCAGCTTGACAAGTTGATGCTCGTAGCCCTGCAACGCACAACAACCTGTGCGACGAAGCCATCAAAGGAGGGTAGGTAGATGCAGGTTGAGAGCCAACTCAGCGACCAGATTGCCCGTTATCTGGATCTGGCCGTAAGCGAGACCAAGCTGACCGCGTCCAACATGGCCAACATCGACACTCCTGGCTATAAGGCCATGGGCATGGACTTCGAAGCCGAGATGCGGGAGGCGATGACTGGAGTGGAGAAGGGGCGCGCGGCACGTCCGGTGCACATTAAGGCCGTGGACGGACTGATTGCGCGGCCCGACGGAAACAACGTCTCCATGGACCGCGAGGGACTGAACATGGCGGAGGCGCAGTTAAGATTCAAAACCGGCGTGGCGTTGCTCCGCCAGGAGTACCAGCGCATATTGAACGCCATCCATTCTGATGGCAAGTAAGTGGAGATTAACGTGCAGAGATTCATCTGCAGAAGGAGGGAAAGATGAACCTCTTTGCAATGATGGAGACCTCGGGCAGCGCAATGCAGGCTGAACGGATGCGCGCCGAGGTGGTGGCGGCCAACATGGCCAACGCAGAGACGACGCGCACGGCCACAGGAGGCGCATACCGCCGCCAGCATGTAGTCTTTGCAGCCAATGCCGGCGATCCCGCGTTTGCAAACAACTTCAATGCAGCTACAGGGAGCGCTCCCTTGGGGACGACGGCCTCAGGAAGCCTTGCCACGGCGGCTTTGCCGGAGTTCCCGACGCCTTTGCTTCCTATGAATCTGAATAGTTCAGGGCAGGCAGTGCCGGGAGTGCATATTGCGGCCGTGGTTGAAGATAACTCGCCCCCGCTCAAGCGTTATGATCCCGGACACCCGGATGCGGGGCCGGACGGATATGTCTCATATCCGGACATTAATCCTCTCACAGAGATGGTGGACCTGATGGGGGCGACACGTGCATATGGTTTGAATAGCTCCGCCGTGCAGGCCGAGAAGGGCATGATCACCTCTGCATTGGAGATTGCAAAATCGTAATCGCCGGGTCGAGTGATGCAGCCCATGCGATTGCAGACGCGTGAAGGACTTTGATAACGGACCGCAGCAGCAGGGAGAAACCATGTTAACCGCAATCAACGCCATAAATACCGCTACACAGGCTTTACAGGGGCTATCTGGCGCTGGCGCAGGAAATAGCGCAACTTCGACCGGCGGCTCCAGCGCTCAGCCCACCCCGTTTTCCGAGTTGCTGACCGATGCCGTTGGCCAGGTGGATCAGCTCGAAGCCCAGGCGCATACCGCCGTCGCCGGATTGATGACAGGCTCAGGCGTGGACGTGCATCAGGCGATGATCGCCACCCAGAAGGCAAGCATGGCCTTTGAGCTGGCGCTGGCGGTGCGCAACAAGGCAGTTCAGGCTTATCAGCAGGTCATCGGAATGCAGTTTTAGTTATCAGGTGTTAGCTGTCAGTCATGAACGATGAAATGAATCATTGAAAACTGGTAACGGCGGGACACACAGATCATGGCCACCGGAACACAATTGCAAAAGAGCGCGCAGGCGATGCCGGGCCAACCCCAGTTGACAGACCGGCTGGCCGGGCTATGGGGCCGGACACGGGTTGGCTGGGCGCAGATGCATCCGGCGCAGCGCGGCTGGGCGCTGATGGCGGCTTTGCTGCTTGTGGCGCTGGTGGGAGGCTTGTTCTGGTATGGCATGCGGCCCGATTGGCGCATCCTCTATGCGGATCTTGACCCGGAGGATGTGCGCCAGGCCGGCCAGGTTCTGGTCCAGGCGCAGATTCCCTTTGAGCCCGCCCCGAACGGCGCCGGTATTCTGGTTCCGGCCGCACAACTGGACAAGGCGCGGCTGGTGACGGCAGCCAAGGGCCTGAAGAGCGGGCGGTTGGGCTTTGAGCTCTTTGACAAGCCCAACTGGGTAGGATCGGAGTTCGACGAACAGGTCAACTATCAGCGGGCGCTGGAAGGCGAGCTGGAGCATACCGTTGGAACTCTCACCGACGTTCAATCGGCGCGGGTTCACCTGGTTCTGCCGCACGACTCGCTCTTTCGCGATTCTGAGCGGCCAGCCAAGGCCTCGGTAGTGCTCAAGCTGCGCCATCGTTCACTGGGCGACGGAGAGCCGGAGGCGATTCGCAACCTGGTCTCCTCGGCGGTTGACGGGCTTACGCCGGATCATGTGGTGCTGGTGGATGCGGCCGGCCACCTGCCGCTCGGACCCAAAACCGCAGACGCCATGCACTTAAGCGCCGAGCAGGCGCTGGAAGAGAAACTCATCGCTACCCTGGAACCGGTAACGGGAGCAGGCAACGTGCGCGCATCGGTGACCCTGGACTATGACCCATCCGCCTCCGAGGAGACTAAGGAGAGCTACGACCCGGACCAGACGGTGACGTTGTCGATGCAGCGCACCGAGCAGAGCGCCGGCGCGCTGCCAGTGGCTGCCGGTGTTCCCGGCGTTGCCTCCAATGCGCCTAACTCGCAGGCCCTGCCGGTCTACCCGGCACAGAGCGCAGCGCCGCAAACCGCCAAGAGCGAGGCCGGAACCTACGCGGCCACCAAGACCATGCGACACGTGATCGAGAGCCCCGGGAGAGTGAGGCGGATGACGGCAGCCATCGTTGTGAATGACCGGCTGGCCCAGCTTGCAACCAAAGACAAAGCGGCGCAATGGCAGCCCCGTTCGCCCGAGGAGTTGCGCAACCTGACGGCGCTGGCGCAAGCCGCGGTGGGTTTTGACGCGGCGCGCGGCGACCTGCTCGAGGTTGAGGATCTGGCCTTTGAAGATAACCGTATGCAGCCGCCGGTCTCGTTACCCAGTCAGGTTCTGGCCACTGCCGAAGGCTCGCCGGTTTTAGTGAAGTATGCAGCCCTTTTGACGGGCCTGCTGGTGGTGGTGGCATTCGGGGTGCGTCCCGCCCTGCGCCACGCCCGGCTTGCGCCGGGTCCGCCAGCCAAGGGAGGGGGCAGGGAGTTGCCGGGATATGCGGAATCTGCTGAAGCGCGCACATTCAGGGCGCCTGAGCCGGTTGAGATCGACCCGGAGCGGCTCAGGACACAGGAGATCTTCGAGCAGGTGACCGGCCACCTCAAGCGCGAGCCCACACAAAGCTCACGCCTCTTGCAGAGCTGGATACACTCCGATTGATTGGAAGACGGTAAGTAAGGCGCGATACGCATTGCTGAACATGGGAAAGGACCGGGGTCTTGGCCGAACAGAACCAAAATGCGATAGCACGGCGCCAGCTGTCGGCGAACATGAGCGGGGTGCGCAAGGCGGCAGTTTTATTGGTGGCGGTGGGCGAGGATTTGGCTAAGGAGATTCTGCGCGCACTGCCAGAGGCCGACGTGCAGCAGCTCACCGAAGAGCTGGCCGAGCTGCGCGGCATTACACCGGAGATGTCTGCCGGGATCATTGAGGAATTCTGGGAGCTTCTTGATACTCAGAACTTCACGACCCACGGCGGGTTGGACTACGCCAGCCGGTTGCTGAAAGAGACCTTCGGCGCGGCACGCGCCGACGATCTGTTGATGCTGGTGCGCCGCTCCCAGGAGGAAGCCCATGGCAATCTGGCCAAGCTGCAGCGCACCGATCCCCAGCAGTTGGGCAAGCTGCTCGACAGCGAGCATCCGCAGACTATCGCCCTGGTGCTGGCCCACCTGGATCCAAAGCGCGCCTCCATGGTGCTGGACAGTTTAAGTGAGGACCACAAGGTACTCTCCATTCAGCGGCTGGCGGAGATGCGCCAGTTTTCTCCGGAGATGGCGCAGAAAGTGGCGCACATTCTGCATCGCCGCCTTGAAAACGTGGGCGACACGGGACGCAAGAGCTACTCCGGCTTTAAGGCGGTGGCTGACCTGCTGAACCGGCTCAACGCAGAGGAATCGAAGAAAATACTCGAAACCATCGAAGATGGCCAGCCGGAACTGGCTCTGTCCATTCGCAACCTTATGTTCACCTTTGAAGATCTGGTGACAGTGCCGCCGACCACCATCCGCGAGATCGTTTCCGGCGTGGACAAGCGGCAACTGGCACTCGCCCTGCGCGGCGCCAAGGAAGAGTTGCGCGCCCAGATCTACAAATCCATGAGTTCGCGAGCCGTGGAGATGCTGAAGGAAGACATGGAGGTACTGGGCCCGGTGCGCTCCCGCGAGGTGGCGCAGGCACAGCAGGAGATTCTCAACCTGGCACGGCGCCTGGAAGCGGAGGGCAAAGTAGTTCTCAAACTGGAGACCGGCGACGAGATGCTGGCGTAAATAGGGGTTAGGGATTAGGGGTTAGGGGTTAGAAAAACAGAAGTTGAGGATAACAATCGGAACGTAGCCGTCGGGGTCATGGATCAGCTCCGCAAGCGGTCCCTAATCCCTAATCCCTAAAGGAAGGCACTTCTTGCGGCAGACGGAATCATTGACGAGCAAGGGCGCTTTCGGGCGCATTGAGGCCTTTGAGTACCCGGCCGGCCCCGATGCGCCATTTTTGCCGGAATGGAATGGGTGGGAGAATGTCGAGGATGCCGCGCCCAGGGCTCCGGCGGCGCCGGTCAGGGATGCTGCCTCGGGAGCCATCGAAACTCGGCTGCGCGCCGAGTTTGATGCGCGCCTGGCTGAGGAGAAGCGCCGTGCCTTGGAGGCGGGCCGGGAGCAGGGCCGCCAGGAGGGTCAGAAGGCTGAGCGCGAGGCGCACAGCAGCTCTCAGGCGGCAACCCAGCGTGAGCGGGTGCAACAGGCCGCCGGGCTTGTGGAGAGTTTTACGCAGGAGAGGGACCACTACCTGCAGAAAGTTGAGCACGAGGTAGTGAAGTTGGCACTGGCTGTCGCGGCGCGCATTCTTCGCCGCGAAGCGCAGATGGACCCGCTGTTGTTGACCGGCGCAGTCAGGGTGGCGCTGGGACAGCTCTCCCAATCGACTCAGGTGCGATTGCGTGTCCCCCCAGCCGAGTTCGCGCTGTGGTCCGAAGCCATTGCACTGGTGCCCAACCTGGCCTTGAAGCCAACCGTGCTTGCTGCCGAAGGGATGCGGCTGGGCGACTGCGTGATCGAGACCGAACTGGGTTCGGTAGACCTGGGAATTCGCGCGCAGTTGGGAGAGATTGAGCGGGGCTTCTTCGACCGCGCCGGCGGCATAAAAGATGGCAGATTCAGTTCCAGCGATGCAGATTTGACGGGCGCTGACACAGGAATCGAACAGGATAGCCTCGTATGACGCGGGTTTTGGAGCGCTGTTTTAGCCGTCTGGAGCGCGGCCAACCCTGGCGCTGGAGCGGGCAGGTTCTCGAATCGGTAGGTCAGACCATCGAGTCGGCTGGGCCGTTGGCATCTGTCGGCGAATGCTGCGAGATTCAGGACCAGTTCGGACTTGCGCATCTGGCCGAGGTGATCGGTTTTCGTGGCTCCAATGTGTTGTCCATGCCGGTTGAGAGCACTGAAGGCATTCGCTTTGGAAACAAGGTGACAGCCTGGGGCGTCCATCCCGAGATCGAGGTGGGGCCGGCGTTGATGGGCAGGGTACTGAATGCGATGGGCGCGCCGATCGATAACGGCCGCCCACCGGCCGTCTCTCTGGCGCTGCCGCTGGAGGGGGCGGCGAGGTCGCCGCTGGACAGAGTGGCAATTCGCACTCCGCTGGGTACGGGGATTCGCGTCCTGGACGGCTTGTTGACGGTGGGGCGGGGGCAACGGGTGGGCATCTTCGGTGGCTCAGGCGTAGGCAAAAGCACGCTGATCGGCATGATGACCCGCAATACTGAAGCGGATGTGACGGTAGTGGGCCTGGTGGGCGAGCGGGGCCGCGAAGTCGGCGAGTTTCTGGACGATTCACTGGGCGGCGAGGGCCGGGCCCGTTCGGTGGTGGTGGTTTCCACCTCCGACCAGTCGCCGCTGATGCGCATGAGGGCGGCGCTGGCTGCCACCACCATCGCCGAGTTTTTTGCCGCGCAGAACAAGCACGTACTGCTGGTGCTGGACTCGTTGACCCGCTTTGCCATGGCCGCACGGGAGATTGGCCTGGCAGCCGGAGAGCCGCCCACGAACAAAGGGTATACGCCATCAGTTTTTAACCGCCTGGCCAAACTGGTGGAACGCGCCGGGCAGTTCCGGGTGGGCTCGATCACCGCTTTTTATACCGTATTGATGGAAGGCGACGACCAGCAGGATCCGCTGGTGGACGCGGTTCGTTCGCTGCTGGACGGCCACATAGTGCTATCGCGCACGCTGGCTGCCGAAGGCTGGTATCCGCCCATCGAAGTATTGGACTCGATCAGCCGGCTGATGCCGGTTGTCACCCAACCCGCGCATCGCGAGCATGCAGCACTGATGCGCAAGATGATGGCTGTCTATGCCCGCAGCGAGGATCTGGTGCGCATCGGGGCCTATAAGCCAGGCGCGGATCCGGACCTGGACCGTGCCCTGAGAGCCCGGGGAGCGATGCGGACTTTCATGACTCAGGATTCGCACGAACAGGTCCGCTTTGACGAATGTGTGCGCCGGCTGGCGCAGCTTGCCGCGGAGGTGTGAGAGATGGCCGTTTCGCGCGCGTTGCGCCGCCTGTTGCGCATTCGGGAGCTCGAGGAGGAGCAGAGCCGGCTGGCCTTGGAGTCTGCGGTGAGCGAACTTCACCGCCTGGAGTATGCGCTGGTGGCCGCCTACGAGCGGGAGCGCCGCGGCCGGAGCCTGGTTCAGGTTAGTGCCCAATCCGGCCAGTTGACGGACCGGCTTGCCGGCCTTGAGGAGACGCGCTCGGCCAGCATTCATGCCGCGGCGCTCGAGCCCAGAATCGACGGGATGGAGGAAGAAGTCGCAGATCGGCGTCAGGAATTTCTCATGAAAAGGGTGGAACGCCGCCAAGCAGAGACCCTGATCCATGAGACTGAAGCGCAGGAGGTCATCGAGAGCGGGCGCCGCGGCCAGCAGTCTCTCGACGATTGGTACAGCTCCCGGCTGTATCGGGATGGGAAAAGTGAAGGGGGCGATGCTGAACCAGTCATCGTTGACATGTCAGAGTTCGCCTCTCAAGGAAACGCCGCGTCCCAGTTGGCTGCTAATAATGAGAAGTGCTCGTGAGAAAAACTTTAGTGAAAATCCACATTGAAGACCTTAGAACTTCCTGAATCGGGATTACAGGTTCCATTCCTGACAATGCTCTAACCCTTCCTGTCGCCCTTTGGCACACTGTCTGCTTTATCTCATCCCATGACGGTTGTCACAGCCATCGAGATTGGAGCGGGGGGAACTACGGCGCCGGGCCTGGGCAAGGCGCAGGGCTCGGCACACGGCGCTGGGCGGTCTGGGTCAACTGCTCAAGGGTTTATTTCTTCGAATGATTCGGGAGAAGAGGGTTTTCGCGCCGGCTGGCAATCGCTGCTGGCCTCGCTTGGCTCCCGCGTGGAAGGCTTCAGCGAAGATGAGGCGGATCTAGGGACTACTTTCGATGGACCGGCATCTGAGCAGAGTTCTGTAAAGCCCTCTGTTTCAACCCTGGCTACCAGCATTCGTTTGCGTCAGGCTATGGGAAGTGAGAAGGGAAGTGTTGAGACTGGCTCGGGAGCAGAATTATCTTCGGGTGGCGCTCAGACTGTATACCTTGTAGCCCAACCGGCCGCCGGAGCTACAAAACAGACCACGACTAAAACAGAGGAGACGAATCAGGCTGCAGAGCCGGCAACAGAATCTGCTCACAGTTTGCGTCCAGCCCGCTCAATCAACGCCACCAAGGCGGACGCTGTTTTAGCAGATCCCTTGACGGGATTGATCCCGGCGACAAGCGCGAGTCTTTCACAGGCTGCGCCGGTGGCTGTTCTTGTAACTCCGGCTGTACAAAGCATGGCCGAGAAGGCGCAATCTGCCCAGACGGAGAATTCTGCCGGTCTTTCGACGCACCAGCCAGCTGCTTTTGCTTCTGCTTCATTAAGTCCGCAACCGCAGGAGAGGAATGTTTTCGGAAATCATGCCGCAGCGGTGAATTCAGTCGCGCAGAAGACCGCGGAAGAAGTTGAAACGTCCGCTCAACCCGGACAAACTTTGCCAGGCCCGAGCCTGAGTGGCTCATCCGCGCCAACTCTCAGTGAAACAAATACTTCGAATGCGGATAAAGACGCACCACCTGCAATCTCAGTGCTTGCGGAGGACGCGAACTTGCCTGAAAAACCGTCGCATCCCAGCAGCCTGATTCAGATATCTCCGACGGATGCAAGGAACGCGAACCCAGTGGGGCCACCGGCGCCAAGTCAGGTTTCATCTCCAGCGCTCGCTCCTGCGCAGAGCCGAACGATTTCATTGGCTCAGGACCATCACTCTATTCAATTTGCTGCGCCTAATGAAACTCCGACGGAAGCGATCGCACCGATCCAGGCCTCGTCACAGACGCTTGTTACAAACCAGTACCTCAGTCCAACATTCGTTCAAAGCCAGGGGCAGGCTCCGGCACAGCAACAAAACCAAATCATGGTTGGAACTACCATGCCCGGCGATGGATTGAATTCATTGCCGGTGTCCACCGCCGTCGCCGCCTCCCAATCCAGCCAGATCGCGGCTCTACCCTCAGTTCTGGGCAAGCCCGGCGCAGCCGGTGGCGGAAAAGTATCAACGCCCGAAGCCTTGCGCCCTGCTCGCGGAGTCAGCAATGTTGATTCGGTTCAGCATGCAAGCCAGCAACTCACAGGGCATTCATCTGTTACGGCCGTGGATGCCTCTGCTATGGTGCACGCATTGGCCGGTGCAGGCGGAACTGTGAGCATAGCCGGTGAGCCTGCGGGAGCTGTGAACGTGGCGGCAACCCGGCCAGATACCCGCGAAGCCTTTGCAACACTAGACACTGCGGCCACACCGGAAAAACCGACATGGATTCGTGCCGGAGCGCAGCGAGCTGAGGCAGGTTATCAGGATCCGGCCCTGGGTTGGGTAAGCGTCCGCGCCGATCTGAGCGGGGGTGGAGTTCATGCTCAACTGGTGCCAGGCTCAGCCGATGCTGCCCAGGCGCTGGGCAGCCATCTGGCAGGATTGAACGCCTATCTTGACGAACACCACACGCCAGTCGAAACGCTTACGCTGACTTCGCCTGAAGGCGGTTGGTCACAGATGGGCAGCGGCCGGGGCACAGGGGAGGGAATGCAGCAAGGAGCAGGACAGCAGACCGGGCAGGGGATGTCACAGAACGCCGATGCAGGTTATCAATCAGGCCCGTATTCAGAGTCTTTAATCCAGACGCCGGCCGCGTCACAGGAGTTGCCGGCATTCTTCGGTGATATCGACGGAAGCGCACAGGCAGCAAGCCTGGGGAGATCACACATATCGGTGATGGCCTGAGCCTGAAGGCAGGCTCAAGACACAGACAGAACAGCGGGCAAGAGTTCGGGAATCAGGACGCAGAAGAACACAAATCGGAACAGAGAAGAGCAGGGAGGCAACATGGCAGCATTAGCAGGAATCTTGAATCACCACATGACGGCGGCACAGGCTCTAACGGGCAACTCCGCAACCCCCGTGGCAGCTGCGACAAACAATGCAAGCGCTACGGCAGACACGACCAGTAGTTCAAGCGACACCAGCAGTTCATCGTCCACCATTTCGGCCAACGACTTCCTGACATTGCTGGTCACCGAGATGAAAAACCAGGATCCAACTGCGGACACCGACCCGAACGAGTACATCAACCAGTTGGTGAATGTAAACAGCCTGGAGCAATTGATCTCGATCAACCAGACGCTGACTACGGATCTGGGCAGCACAACAGCCAGTTCGAGCGGCAGTGCGGGCTCGGCTCAAGCAGCGAGTGCAGGCGCGCAGGCTCAACCGGGCACGCCGGGAGCCGATACAACCCTTCCTGGCGCATTGAGCGCGGCAGCGGCCAAACTGGCGCCAGGCAACCTCGGTGTTCCCGCGGCCAACCCCGCAGCCCAAAGCGTTGCTCAGTCCCTCAGCGGACGGCCACGTATGTAGCAGCGATTTCGCGGGCTTGAAACAGCCCGGCAAAGTCAACTTACCCGCCGGCCGTTAGGCCCGCGCCAACTTCAGATGCAGTCGAGAGGAGATTCACCATGCCCAGTTTTTACATTCCACTCAGCGGCCTAAACGCCGATAATACGGCGCTGAACACTATCGCCAACAACTTGTCCAACATGAACACCACCGGCTTTAAATCGCAGACGACCAACTTCAGCGACCTGTTTTACCAGCAGGTGGGCACTACCGGCGCGGGAGACCAGATTCAGCAAGGAACGGGCGTGCAGGTGGCCTCGAACAGCACCGATTTCACGGACGGCTCGATCACTTCAACCGGCATTTCGACCGATGCCGCGATCGATGGCACGGGCTTCTTTGTTTTGGACAATAGTGGAAGCCAACTGTATACGCGCGACGGCAACTTTCAGTTGAGTTCAAATGGCACGCTGGAGTCCACCGCCGGCCAGGCGGTCATGGGATATTCTGCTACGAACGGCGTAGTGAATACCAGCGGCGCGATGAGCGATATTGTGGTTCCGACCGGACAGGTGATACAGCCTTCGGCAACGACAACTTTCAGCATGACGCAAAACTTGAACTCCGAGTCCGCCGTAGGAGCTACTGCCTCTGGCCCGGTGACTGTCTATGACTCGCTGGGAAATAGTTACGTCGCCACTGTGAACTATACCAAAACAGGGAATAATACCTGGTCCTACAACATCACGATGCCCGACACGCTGACATCCTCTACAACCAATGTGGGGGCGGTCACAACGATCAAATATGACTTTGGGGCGAGCGGCGCCACGCTGGGCACCGTTGATCCGGGAACAAACCTGACGATTACCGCGCCCGCCACGGCCGGAGGTACGGCAACCACCGCGCTGCCGACATTCACTGGCTCACCTGAGACGGTTGCCGATTATGTGACAGACCTGAATGCCGCGCTGGGCGCGGCTGGCATCACTGTTGGCGCCGGCGGCGTAACGGTAACTTCAACCGCTGCCGGGGCATTGACGATCTCCGGAGCCAACATCTCCACCAGCGGAAGCGTGATCCAGGATCCATTAGGCACCAACACTACCGGAACGCTGACCTTCAATTCCAGCGGCAACCTGGTTAACCCTGCCGGAAATGTGAGCGGAATCTCATTTGCTGGACTCTCTGACGGAGCTGCAACGCTGAACATGACCTGGGGCTTGTTTGGAAGCGCCGGCACGGGGAACATCAACCAGACTGCGGCAGCCAACTCGACCTCGTCCGCCAACCAGAACGGGTATACAAGCGGCGAGTATCAGAGCTTCACCATCGGCTCCGATGGCACCGTGGCGGCAACCTACTCGAATGGCCAGACCCAGGATGTGGGCCAGTTGGCAATCGCCACGGTAAGCAACCAGCAGGGGCTGGTTGACGTGGGATCAACCGAATATGAGACGAGCAGCGCTTCCGGAACGGCTTCAGTGGGCGTGGCCGGCACGGGCGAACTCGGCACGCTCGAAGGAAGTTCTCTGGAGGCTTCGAACGTCAACATCTCGGCCGAATTCTCTGATCTGATTATCGCTCAACGCGCCTTTGAGGCCAACTCCAAGGCTGTAACCACCTTTGACACCGTAACCCAGGAAACCATCAACATGATTCACTGATAATGCTTTTAACTTGTTGAATCTATGTAAGTTGTTGATTTTGTTAAAAAGCAATTTCAGCAATAAGCTCAAGAAGTCCAGCAAATCGGGGGTCAGTTTAGCATTTTTTATGCAAAATGAAGAGGGCGGATTCCATGAAAGGAACCGCCCTCTTGGTGTGCGTTTGTAGTTCTTGTTCAGGCTGCCCTTCGGAAGCGCCGCTCGTAAATCCGAACGGCCGTTGATTCAGGGATGCGCACAGTCTTATAGCCCCGCTTATGCATACCTTCCGGCCGGTCGATCACAAGACAACCGCCTTCCTCTTCACACCAGCTCCGGACTGTGGTCGGGCTAACGTGCCAAATCTCAGCCAACTCGTCGGGGGTGAAGTGTCTTTCGAGGGTGGTAACCTGCGTTGTGTTTGTGCCATCGGGTGTTCTCGTGGCGGTGGTTATATTTCCGAAATGAGTTAGTACATGTTTCTTTGACATTATGAAATTGGCAACCCAATCGCTGATTGCCGGCTCTGACCCAGTATCCGGGTCGTGTTGAGTCTACTCCCTGGCCACCGGCGGCGATGTGCCAACCATCGCACTATGTCGGCGGGAGCGGAATAGGGGAAAACACTTAGGTTGGTCTGAATTCCATGACGATGCGCACTGCGGCGTCTATTAACCAGCCTTAAGGGGCGTGTAGAACGCATCAGAGCAGCCCTTTTTCAAATCGGCGATTCGTCGCTGGGATCAGGCCGCGGGGTACACTCTCCACACCCTTGGAAAGGGCAAACTGATCCTGAACGATCTTCAGTTCAGCTTACAGTTACAGTCATTGGATCGTACCAGCATGGCCACCCTAATTTCCGTCACTGCTAATGTTGCCCCGGAGCGATTGCGAATTATGCCATCATAGAATGAAACCTTTTATTACATCATATTAGATTTATGATGTACTTTAATGTATCACTTGATTTTTGCCTTGATGTAGTATATTGTATCAAATATGGATAATGACGCAACTAAGGGTATCATACCTTTGCGCCAGGGGGCCATGCCATCCGAGATGCGCCGGGCCCTGATCGAAGCACGCAAGAAGCTCGGATGGAGCCAGAGGGATCTGGCAAGCCGTCTCGGCATCGGCCAAAGGCACATCTCCGGCATAGAGTCGGGAAAGATCGTGCCACGCTACGACACACTACTCGAGATTGTCCGCACACTCGATCGCGATCTCGTCATGGTTCCCCGCGCCCTCATGCCCCTGGTCCAGTCCCTCGTGCACGACC
>JBEKFS010000007.1:0-41491 GCA_050013195.1 Occallatibacter sp. | reverse complement strand
TGCGCGCGCTACAGTGACGACCTCGGCCTGGCCGCTGCGCGCCGCGTCGCCGCCCGCTTCCCGCAGGTCACCACGCACATCCTCACCTGCGGCGATCCGCCCTGGCCCAACGCACGCACCTTTTCGCTGGAAATTATGCGCCGCGAGGCACGCCATCCCATCCTGGTCACCTCTGACAGCGATGTGCGCGTCGACGCGGATTACCTGACCTCGGTGGTCACCCCGCTCAGCGATCCCAACGTCGGCATGGTCACCTGCCTCTATCGCGGCGTCACTCGGCACGGACTCTGGGCGCAACTGGAAGCCATGGGCATGAGCATCGAGATGACCTCCGGCGTGCTGGTTGCCGACATGCTTGAAGGAATGCACTTTGCACTCGGCCCTTCGATGGTCATGCGCCAGAGTACCGTCAAAAAAATCGGCGGCTTCGAGGAAGTTGCGCAGTACTACGCCGACGACTTTGTGCTGGGCAACTGGACCGCAGCGTCGGGTGAAACTGTTATCCTGTCCAACTACATAGTCGAGCATCACGTGCTGAACGCCAGCTTCAAAAAGAGCATCGCACATCAGCAGGGATGGGCCACCAGCACGCGCTTCTCCCGGCCCGCGGGCCACGTGGGAGAAGTGTTGACCTACGCCGTTCCCTTTGGCCTGCTTGCTCTCGCTGTCTTCGCTGCCGCCGGCCACCTCGCGCTTGGCCTCGCCCTGCTGACCATTACCATCCTCGACCGCGTGCTGCTTTGTCTGCTGGTTGCCTGGCGCGTGGTTCGAGACCGCGCCGCCTTCCGCAAGGCCTGGCTCTACCCCTTGCGCGACTTCATGGGTTTCTGTTTCTGGCTTAGAAGTTACTTCGGCTCCCGCCGCACGCGCTATCGCGGCGACCTCTACGAGATACTGCCTAAAGGAAGGCTGCGCAAACTGCACGAATAATCGGACCAGGCTCCAAACGGGATGCTTTGATGCTATGATTTCTCCGCATTCATTTTCACATAAAGGAAGACCCTCTATGAAACGCGCGATTTGTTTGCTTGCATCTGCTCTGTTGGTCATTGCGACGCCGTGGGCGTATGGTCAGGCGGGGGACCGGGCCGAGCTGCAAAAAAAACTCAATTCCTCGTTCAAGGCCTCGAAAACATTCAAGGTCTCGGATCTGGCGTCCAGCTTTTCGGATGTTGTGACTCTCGGCGACATGCTCGAGCTGCATAAGAGCGGGCTTCGGATGTCTCCCCTGTCCTCTTCCCTGACGGAGTCGAACGTCTACAGGAATGGCATCATCAGTGGGGGATCGGCGAAGCGAGCATGGGCTACGATTGGAGCAGCAATTACGGAAAGTTCCGAAGAATATCCGCCGCGTACATTGGCGGCCGGTGACCGGTGCTGGATTGAGGCGATTCTTGTTCAGAAAGACGCGATTCTCTTTAAGCTCTTCACGGATCCCGACACCCGCGGGATGCGCTACCAGGCGGAGCTGAGGTTTCCCTTTGTCAACAAGAATCAAGTGCCGGCCGCGGATGCCGCACTGCAGTTGATTGCCGAGGTGCTGACAGTGGTGACGCCGGGACAGCCCGCATCTGCGCCCAAGCCGGCCCCGGTAGCCGCCGCCCCGCCGCCGCCCGTCTCCATCAACCCGGCGCCAGCCGCCTCCGTCAACCCGGCGCCAGCCGTCTCCGCCAATCAGACGCCAACCATCGCCATCGGCCAGACCAGGGCTCAGGTCATTGCCGCTTTTGGGGAGCCTCAAAGGAAGGCGGAGGCGGGAACGAAGGAGATCTTCTACTATTCGGACTCCAAGATGAAAGTTACATTTATAAACGGCATAGTGAGCAATATTGACTAGGCGTCCGCCTGTATTCGGCTGCAAACTGTAAAAGATGTGCCTCCCCTTTCTGGCCCATCGCTCACGCGGTGGGCCAACTTTTTTGGGGAACTCTACAGACAGGAATTTCCCCGAAATACTATCTCTGACCAAGTTGGTCAGGGGTATTCGCCCTATCTTCCATCACTTCCAAAATTAACTACTGAGGGATTTGCAGCTATTGGTCCACCTTGTGGTGAGCTGTAGCTTCACGTTTTGCAAAAACCGATAACCTATAACGCACCATTTTGCAAAAACCGATAACCTATAGCTCACCATTTTGCAAATCAGAATCTCCCCCTGCTCTGGGTGCTCTAAACTTAAATCTGGACCTCCACGATGAAGCTTTTTGGCGGCAAAGACGGCACCCCCTCAACCATGCCCGAAACGGGCCCGGCCGCCACCCCCAACTCCAGCCTTTTCAGCCGCATGAAGCAGGCCGTCGCGCGCTCTCGGGCATCGCTCTCCGCCCGCATCGAGACGGTGGTCGCGCTCACCCGCACCGTGGATGAACAAACCCTGGAAAGCCTTGAAACGGCGCTGCTTACCAGCGATCTGGGGGTGCAGACCACTAACGCGATTCTCGCTGCCCTGCGCGACCGCGCCCGCCGCCAGGCCATCGAAGGCGGCGAGGAGCTGCGCGCCCTGCTCAAGGCCCAGATCCGCGCCATCCTCGAAGCGCCCATCTCCAGCCAATCCAATACTTTACAGCCGGTTGAAGGCCCCTTCGTCACCTTCCTCGTCGGCGTCAACGGCACCGGCAAAACCACCTCCGCCGGCAAATTAGCCGCATGGTATCGTGCTGAAAACAAATCAGTTCTGCTTTGCGCCGCCGACACCTTCCGCGCCGCGGCCATCGAGCAGCTTGAAATCTGGGCCTCGCGTTCCGGTGTCGAGATGATCAAAACCCGCCACGGAGGCGACCCTTCGGCGGTGCTCTATGATGCAATTTCCGCCGCCAAGGCGCACAAAACAGACGAGTTGATTGTGGACACCGCCGGACGCCTGCACACCAAAACCGGCCTCATGGACGAGCTGGACAAGATGCGCCGCACAGCCGCGAAGCTCATTCCTGGCGCGCCTCACGAGGTGCTGCTGGTCATGGACGCCACCACCGGCCAGAACGGCTTGCAGCAGGCCCGCCAATTCACTCAATCCGCAGGGGTTACCGGCATCCTATTGACCAAGCTCGACGGCACGGCCAAAGGCGGCATCTGCGTGGCCATCGCCCAGGAGCTTGGCTTGCCGGTGCGCTTCGTCGGCGTAGGCGAGCAAATGACCGATCTGCTGGAGTTTTCTCCGGCAGAGTTCGTTGATTCGTTACTGGAATAAGTAAGAATGCAGCTTTGAATGGTATTTGCAATGAAGAAGATGAAGCTCCAGAATCAAATCGTGCTTGTCAATGCAAGTATTCTCATTGGTCTTGTTTTTGAATACTTTCGTAGTACTCCCTTATTCATAGTAGTGGGAGTCGGTATTTTTCTGTTTTTACTCGTCAATGTAATCTTTTGGGTCCGTTTCCGGAGAGCAAAAAGCGTGCAATGAGTCATTTGGATCAAGACCGCTACTGGATGGAGCGAGCGCTGGAGCTGGCGATACTCCAGAGATGACATTGGCTGCGAGGAAGCCACCTATTTGACGAACGGAGCCAACCACAATACAAAGAATGAGATCGCAGCTGCCGCCAAAACGATCAGCGCTGTTCGCATCAGACGGTGATCCTGCATACTCGGTATCATAGACTGCGATAGAATTGCCGTTTCCCGGATGCCAGCATGGTCTAAAGCAGTCTGCTCCGATACAAATTTCGACTCAAGCGGAGGCGGTGCTGTCGGATTCTCAGTGGTATTCTCATTCGCCTGCGGAAACTCCGTAACGTCGGATAGACCAATGCGATATTGAAAGACACCCGGCAGACGCACCGTGGAAAACCACCCTGTAGGCCTCAGAACGGTGAAATAACCGTTCGGCGTCACCGAGAACTCCCTGCGATTCCAGGAATGACTCTTCATTGCATCCACCTGAACGGCTGTTCGTGGAATATGTGCAGCCATCGCGATTCTCTGCACTTATGCTGGGCAGAATTGTAGCACTATGGATGCGTAAATGGGTGTTCAACTAACCTCGCAGGATCGGTAACGACAGACGCTGATATCGCTACATACTGCCTTAACAGGACGCGCCTCATGTACACTTGAGAGTTCCCGTTTGACCTGCGCATGAATCAACAGGAAGATCAAGACCGGTACTGGATGCAGCGCGCCCTGGAGTTGGCGCGGCGCGGCATCGCTGTCAGTTCGCCCAACCCCACCGTGGGCTGCGTGATTCTGGACCGCGCGGGACAGGTGGCCGGCGAGGGCTGGCACGAATACGACCTGCTGGACCACGCAGAAGTTGTCGCCCTCAAGATCGCCCAGCAGCACGCGGGCGAGCGTCTGCGCGGCGGCACTGTTTACGTCACTTTGGAGCCCTGCAACCACACCGGACGCACCCCGCCCTGCACGGAAGCCCTTATTTCCGCAGGAGTTAAACGCGTGGTAGCGGCCACCATCGACCCCAACCCCGCTGTCGCCGGACACGGAATGGAGGCGTTGCGCGCCACGGGAATCGAAGCCGTTCTCGGAGTCTGTCAGGCCGAAGCCCGCCGACTGAACGAAGGCTTTGCGCGCTGGAGCCAACACCATAGACCTTTAGTCCTGATGAAGGTGGCCATGACACTCGATGGCCGCATCGCTCCGCCGCCGGGCACGCAAACTCTGCGCGAGCCATACTGGATCACCAGCGAGCAAGCCCGCGCCGCCGTGCAGCCCTTGCGCTGGCAGGCCGACGCGGCGTTGACCGGCGTGGACACAGTGCTGGCCGACGACCCCCTGCTCACCGACCGAAGCGGCCTGCGCCGCCGTCGTCCGCTGCTGCGCGTGGTGCTGGATTCGGCGCTGCGCATGCCGCTCGACTCCAAAATGGTGGCTACTGCGCACGACGACCTGGTGATTTTTACGGTCTCGAAGGACGAAGCTCGCATTCATGAATTGCAAACTCGCGGTGTGCGAGTCGAGGTGCTGCCGGCTGAAGCTGGGCGCGTACCGCTCACGCTACTACTGGACAAGCTGGGCGAGGAGGGCATTCTCACCGTGCTTGCCGAGGCCGGCACGCGGCTGAACACTTCTCTGCTGGCCGGCGGGCATGTGGACCGCATCCATCTCTTCATCTCGCCTCAGATCATGGGCTCTGACGCCATCCCCGCCTTCAAAGGGATGACCAATGCCATTCAGATGGCCGCGGTCGAGGTCGAGCGCTATGGCAACGATTTGGGGCTGTGCTCGCTGCTCCGTGATCCATGGCCAGAAGCATCGTAGTCGTGATCTGTGCTTGCATGACGATAGAGTGAACTAGACGCGAATCTGATCTCTGACCCCTGATCTCTGTAAAATAGAACCATGTTTACCGGCATCATCGAACAGACGGGCACGCTGGTAGGGTTGGAGAGCCGCGGCGGGGTGCGGCGCATCACGGTTGAGGCTCCCGGCTTGGCTGGTCGGCTGCGCGAGGGCGATTCGCTGGGCGTGTCTGGCGTTTGTCTTACGGCGTTAGACGTGAACCCCACACTCTTTCACGCTGACCTGGCGCAGGAGACACTGGATTGCACCTCGCTGGGTGCGCTGGCTCCCGGCTCGAAGGTCAATCTGGAACTGCCCACGGCTGCGGGAAGTCCGCTGGGCGGGCATATTGTGCAGGGGCATGTGGACGGCTGCGGGACGATGACGGCTCTGGACCCGGTGATTCCGGAGACAAGCCCCAATTTTGACCGGCAGACCACCGACTGGACGCTGAAGGTGCGCGTTCCCGAGAACGTGCGCCCGTGGATGGTGCACAAAGGCTCGGTGGCCGTGGAGGGCATCAGCCTGACGATTGCCGATTTCGACGGTGAGACGATCACGATTGCGATTTTGCCGCTGACCTATTGGCGAACCAACCTGCACACGCTGGCCGCGGGCGCTCCGGTAAACGTGGAGGCCGATGTGCTGGTGAAGCTGGCCCTTGCGCAGATGGCGGCCCAGAAGAAGCCCGAGATTGAGTTAACCGAGGCATGGCTGGTGGCCAGCGGCTATTGACCGGCTATCACGCTGAATCTATTAAGTTGGATGAATAGAGGCGGGAGTACCTGAGACGCACGCCAACTGGCGGAGCCCCTCGGGACGCCGCCAGCCGCACGTGGCAGACCGGGAAAAGCGGTTTATTTGAACTGTTTGACGAAGTCCCAGACCCAGTACGCGATCACAAACACCGTCGCTACTGCAAGCAGCCAGCCAAAGATGCGTATCGCCGGCTGAACCTTCAAGACCTTGGCGGCAATAGCCTCGTTCTCGGCCCTCTCTTTTGCGAAGGTATCGTCCAGAGAGACCTGGTCCATTTCGTTGCCTTGCAATCTGGCGCGATACAACATAAGGGCGCCAGTAATCACAACCAACAGTATCCAAACGAGCATCATTCCAGTAACAAACGTCATGCCCCACCTCGAAATATCTTCCAGCCCCGAAGACTGGCGGACCCAAAAGAGAATTACCCGTCCCGTCAAGCATAGGAGCCGGCCCGGTGACAATCATACCTCTTATTGGGTAGGGCTGTACCAACAAAATCACGGACTTTTTTCGGCCCAGGCCACCCGCTGCTTCTGCGACTTTCTCCCCTGCCGGCGCATCCAATAATATGAAACCGCATGGAACAGCTCTGGAGCCTTGTATCCACACTGGCAAAGGCCTTGTATCCACGCTGGCAAAGCAGTACAGTTACGTAAACGGCAAGCAATTCATTTTATTGGGAGATTCCATGGCCACTGCAACCCCCGCACCCGCAAAGGAAACCGTCAAAACAGCTCCTCTCACCCTGACCCCCCAGGCCATTGCCAAGGTGCGCGAGATCATGGCCACCCAGGACCCACTGCCCGCCGGGCTGCGTATCGGCGTGGAGGGCGGCGGCTGCTCTGGATTTCAATATTCCATGGCCTTTGAGAACCAGCCCGGCATGATGGACAAGGTTTTCAGCTTCGAGGACCTCAAAGTCTTTGTGGACGCTACCTCGCTGATGTATCTGAACGGCTGCAAGGTGGATTTCGTTGAGACCGTCGAGGCAGCCGGCTTCAAGTTCGACAACCCCAATGTGAAGAGCACCTGCGGCTGCGGCTCCTCCTTCAGCACGTAAAGGCACCGCGTCCCGGTTTGGTTCGCTTATGCAGCAAGGCCCGTCCCCTTCGCGGGGGCGGGCCTTGCTGCATTTGGGTCTTCGCTCGAACTATTGCGGCGGCGGTGTTTGCGGTGGCGTGGTTGGAGGTTGCGGAGCCGTTCCGCCGAAATTGGTTCCGCCCGTTTGCCCGCCAAAGCTTGTGCCGCTTCCAGTTCCAAAGCCTGAACCGGAGCCAAAGCCCGACCCGCTGCCGATGGGGGTGGTGGTAGCGCCTACAGGCTGGCCGATGGTTCCCGTGTTGCCGCCCATCTGCATCATCTGCTCGGCAACCGGGTCGTAGACAAACTCCCACTCGTTGTAATGGTTTTTCTTCTTGTAGACCATAATGGATTGCTTGGGGCTGTTGGGCGAGAAGCCGATAATGCCTAAGCCTCCGAAGGTCTGGCCGCTCAAGCCGGAGGTTGATCCGGTGGTCGATCCGGGGGTTGAACCTGTTGTTGAACCGGGGGTTGACCCGCTCGTGGCCGTACTGCCGCTGGTGGCGTTGGGATCGTTGGGGTTCTGCGCCTGCTGAGCGTTGGGATCGGGCGTGGTTGTCTGCTGGCCGAAGCTGCTGCTCCCCAACAGCCCGCTGCTCCCCGGTTGGCCGCTGGTTCCCGGAAGTCCTGTTGTGCCGCCGGGCCCGACGCCGGCAACCGTCGAGCGCCCAATCGGCTGCCCGAAGAAGCCCATAGCCGTGGGAGCCTTGTTCTGGCCAAAGTACACCGGCTTCCAATCCTCCTTGCCGGTGATCGGGTCCGCATACTTCTTGCGCATGAATCTGATTTTGTTGGTGGGCTTGACCAGAGCATCGACGTTGGGCGGATAGGCATTGAATTTCTTGTAGTACATCCTGACTCCTCGGATGTACTGCTTGCCGCGGTGCATGGTCTCCAGCTCGTGGTCGCGCTGAATCTCCTTGGAGACCTTGGGCAAGGCGACGGCCAGCGCGATAATGAACAACGCCAGCATGAAAATGACCGCAACCAGGATGTAGCCCTCCTCGGAGGGACGGGTGCGGCGGATTGGGGCGGACTTCATCATTTAGCTGTTAGCTTTTAGCTGTTAGCTATTAGCTCCTTCTCGCGAGAACCATCTTACGCGGCTTACAACAACTTTCGTACAGATTCATACAGCTAAAAAGCTAAAGGCTAAAAGCTAATAGCTGCCTTTCAGTTCGCCTGAAAATTCAGGGATTGCGTATTGTTGTAGCTCAGGTCGGTAACCTGAACGCTGCCTGGCATGATAGCGCCCACCTTGTAGCGATGGTCGATAATATCACCGGAATGGGCGATAAAAATGTCGTCCCCGTGGCTGAAAAAAGCCTGCAAGGATTTGTCTTTGGTCTGGGTGTAGCCGAAGTACTTCAGATCGATAGCCGGCGGCTTGGGTTTTTCGGGCACAACGGGTCCTGCATTCACGCCGGGCTGTCCGGGCTGGCCGGGCCGTGCGCCGGCTACCGGAGTTTCGATCTTTGCGGGCGCCGATTGGGCGGAGAAAATGTTTCTACCGGTGCCCCGGTACTCCACCGCTTCGCTCAGCGCCAGCTTGTCAAGGTGAATGGAGGGGTCAATGCCGGCGTTGGAGAGCTTCAGAGCCTCCGGTCCGCGAGACGCGGTCGGGGTTGCCGCCGACGCGTTTCCGATAGCCGGGGCGGGCTGGAGATTGGCGGGCCGGGCTGCCGCAACCGCCGGCTGTGGGGGCGTGGAGGAACCTCCAAATATCTCGTAGCCGCCAGCGCAGACAATCACCACAACGAGGGCGATCAATATGTAAACCTGGCGCTTGTTTTCTGTTCCCAACGGCATGGCCATGGCTATTCGCCCTCCTTTCCTTGTGGAGTGGCAGCCGCATCGCCTGCGTGTGGAGTGGGCGCCAATCCGCTGGGTACGTCGGCAGGCCTGAGCCAGGTGGAGACGCGCAGCCGCAGGTTCACCAGGCCGCCCTGCTGGCCGGTCAGCGCCATTCCGCGAATGACAAAGAAAGTCTGATCGCGCTCCAAACTGTTCACGAAGCGCATGATCTGCTGATAATCGCCGGTGATGCCCGCGTCCATGGAAATTTCCGTGAGATAAGAACCGGCAACGCCCTGCGTGTACTGCACGCGGGTGAGCCGTACGGGGCCTTTCAGCGCCAGCTCGCCGATGCGGATGGCGATGGAGGAGTAATTGGGCGGGATGCGTTTGGAGTAGAAGGCGCGCATCTGGGCGCGGGAGTCCTCGACGCGCTTGTCCAGGCCGCGCAAGGGGGCGGTCTCCATGTCGCGGGCCTTCAACTGAACCTTTTTAGCGGCCAGCGCGTCGCTGGAGCTGCCGTTGGTGGCGGACCAGTCCAGGCCGAAACGGATGGAGAGGACGATGACCGCGGCCAACAGCACTATAAAAGCGGCGTAGTGCCAAGTGAGCGGAGAGGTCAGGCGCTCGCGCCACAACGATGGGATGCGGCTGCTGCTCATCGCGGGCCTCCCGGATTAGAGTCGGCGTTGGGATTGCGATTGCCGTGGTGTCCGAATCGTCCTGGACCGTTATTGTGCAGCCTGCCGGGCTGCTCGGCGGGAACGGCCGGGGTCTGAGCCGGATGAGGCGGCGGAGCGCTCTGGCCGGCGTGCTCTGCGGCAACCGGGCGGGCAATCGGCTGGACAGGGTGCGACGGCGGCGCGTTGTGGGCCGCGTGAGGCGGCGGCGCGCTCTGGCTTTCGCGATCTCCGTCGGCCGTGGGCTTCTCAGCCTTTTGTTGTGCCTTACGATCCACCGGCGCAGCCGGATTGTATTGCGCCAGAAGCTCGAAGTTGACGCGGTTGGAGGCGCTGGGCGCCTCCAATTTTTCTCCCGGACCGCTGGTGGACTCCGTGCTTTCTCCCACGATGGTGGGCAGAAGGAAGTGTTTGGAGTGTTCCAGGTTCTCCACCAGATCGACGGCGCGGTCGCGGGGTCCAACCACGCGCAGCTTGAGGGTGATGATGTTGGTCTTGGGGTCGCGCACCGGCTCCAGTGTGGTCGCCTGCACGCCGCCGGGCAAAACGGTTTCCAGATCCTCCATGGCCAGCGTCCAGGAGAAGGTTTTTTCTTCGATGAGCTGGTTGAGCGACCCGACCTGCTTCAACAACGCGTCGTTGGCCGGCTGCCGCATCAGATCCTGGTAGCCCTGCCGTTCCCGGTTGATGGCGTCGATCTTGCTCTGCACACTCTGTTCGGTAGCGCGAGCCTCTTCGGCCTTCTTGTGGATGGCGTGCAAGCCCAGACCGAGGCTGATGCCGATCACCACCAACACCGCCATGGCGATGCGCAGGCGCTTGATCGCCGGACCGATGTCGGTGTAGGGGCGAGTGGCGAGATTGAGTGTGATGCGCATCAGTTTGCTCCCGCCAGTGCGCCGGTTACGCCGGCTAAAGTCACCAGATTGCCGAGCGGTGTTGCGGCTCCGGTCTCCGGCCGTGGCGCCAGGTCGACAACGGTCAATCCCGGATCATTAATCCAGCCGGCAAAATCTTCCGCGGCGCTGTTGCCGCCCGCGCCGATGCCCGCATAGTACAGAAGCCGTGGACGCGCGCCGAGCTTGTCTTCGTAGTAGGCAGCGGCCACGCTGACGCCGCGCTGCACCTCCTGAAGGCGCAACGCGGGATCTTCAGGCAGGTCGAGCGTGCGATAAAGCAGCAGGTCTTGAGAGTTGGTGATGGAGGTGGTCAGCGCCGTGGCGCTCAGGTTGGCGGCCAAAACCGGCTCCGTCGAATCGATGGCCCCCAGCGCCGCCAGACTCGTTGGCAGCACGGCTCCGGGCTCGTAGCCTGCCTCGCGCACCGCGGCCTCATACTCCGCCAGAACGGGGCCGGGAAGAACCGCTGCCAGCACCTTGCATTCGGTCTTGTTTTCCGTCAGCACCTGGTAGCTCAGCCCGGCGTGCTCCACCTCGAAGGGAACCATCTTGCGCAGGCGGAAGCGTATAACGGGAATGGCTTCAACGGCCTTGGCGGGCAGTGAATCAAAGTCAAGAAAGAAGACGCGAACCACGGTGTCGGGCAAAACCAGTGTGACGGAGCGGGTGCGCGGCGAAACCTGCCCGAGCGCGGCGCGGATCGCATTGGTCACTCGCTCCGGCGCGCGTAGATTCTGCTCGCCGATGCCGGGCACAATCGCACCCGGCGACAACGGCTCAAAGGCAAAGACGGGCGGCTGGCCTTCTCCCGGCGAAGCGGCGGCCAACACGCCCTGCGGCGAAATCTCCACCGCCGCCGGCGGACGCGCGCCGGGCTGAGAGCCGTGATTGCTGAAGATTGAATTCATCATCGCGACGCCTCGATGAACGTAACCTTGTTGATCTCCTTGAGCGTGGTCAGCCCGCGGCGCACCCTGTCCAGCGCCGACTCGCGCAGAAAAGTCATGCCCTCCTTCTGCGCCAGCTTGCGGATTTCGGAGGTGGGCCTTTTTGCCAAAATTGTTTCCCGAATAGTGTCGGTCAAATCCAGCAGTTCATGAATCGCCGTGCGGCCGCGGTAGCCGGTGCCGCCGCACTCCATGCAGCCCGGGCCCTCGCGGAATTCGAAGCCTTTCCAATCCTTGGGGTCCATGCCGCTGGCCAGCAGCTCCGCATCGCTGTGCTGGATGGGCCGCGCGCAGTACTCGCAGATTGTGCGCACCAATCGCTGCGCCAGAATGCAGTTCAGCGCGGAGACAAAGTTGTAAGCTTCCACGCCCATATTCAGAAAGCGGCCCAGCACGTCCACCACATTGTTGGCGTGCACCGTCGTGAAAACCAGGTGCCCGGTCAGCGCGGAGTTGATGGCAATCTGCGCCGTCTCCTGGTCGCGGATTTCGCCCACCAGAATTTTGTCCGGGTCGTGGCGCAGAATCGACCGCAGCCCGCGCGCAAAAGTCAGACCCTTTTTCTCGTTGACGGGAATCTGCGTGATGCCGCGAATCTGATACTCCACCGGGTCCTCGATGGTGATGATCTTGTCCTCGTCGCTTTTGATCTCGTTCAGCGCGGCATAAAGGGTTGTCGTTTTGCCGGAGCCTGTGGGCCCGGTGACCAGCACCATGCCGTAAGGCTCGCGGATGTAGGCGCGGAAGCGCTTCAGGTCCGCTTCGTTAAAACCCACCACATCGAGAGTCAAATGGTGGAATTTCTCGCTCATCGACTCCTTGTCCAGCACGCGCAGCACGGCATTCTCGCCGTGAATCGTGGGCATGATGGAGACGCGGAAGTCGATCAGGCGGTTCTTATATCGAACTCTGAAACGGCCGTCCTGCGGCACTCTTCGCTCAGCGATGTCCAGCTCGCTCATGATCTTGATGCGACTCAAAATCGTAGTATGATGCTCGCGCGCGATAGGCGCCATGGCCTCTTGCAGCACGCCGTCGATGCGATACTTGATGTGCACCGAGTCGTCATAGGTCTCGATGTGAATGTCGGAGGCGCGCCGCTCCAGGGCAGTAAAGATAGTTGTGTCCACCAGGCGAATAATGGGGCTGATGTCTTCTTCGCTGGTCAGCTTCTCAATAGAAATATTTTCGTCGGAATTTTCGTCGCCGGTGAGCACGTCGAAGGTCAGCCCCTCGCTGGCCTCGTCGAGCACGCGCTGCGACTGCTCAGTTTTTTTCAGCAGGTCGGTAATCTGCGAGAGCGTGGCCACGCGCGGAATGATGCGGTGCGAAAGCAGCCCGGCAATCTCATCCAGAATCATCAGCCGCGATGGGTCGCTGACAGCAATCACCAGCGCATCGTTTTGAGCTTCTATAGGCACGAAGTTGTAGCGAAACATCAGTTCCACCGGCACCGTGCGCAGCAGATCGTGCTGAATCTTGAAGTTCTTCAGGTCCACGAACTCGGCATGATAGCGCACGGCAAGAGCTTCGGCCTGGGCGCGCTCGTCCTGAACGGCGGAAAGTGGAACAGCAAGCGTGGTTGCTTCAGCCATGGTTTATCACTGACCTCCGGTGGCCTGCCCCAGCGAGAAGATAGGCAGGTAAAGCGAGATGAGAATGAAGACCACCACAACGCCCATGACGATCAGGATGGCCGGCTCAATCAGCGCCAGTGAAGCGGTCAGCGCCGTCGCCACGTCCTCCTCGAAAAACTCCGACACCGAGTTGAGCATCTGCGGCAACGCGCCCGTCTGCTCGCCCACCGAGATCATCTCTCCGGCCAGATCGGGAAAGACCTTGGTCTGGATCAGCGCATCGGCCAGGCTGCGACCCTCGCGCACCGTAGTGATGGAGTTGGTGACCGCGCGTGACACGCGCAGCGAGCTGATGGAGCGGGCCGCGGTTTCCAGCGACGGCACCAGCGGCAATCCGCCCGTCAGCAGCGTGGAGAGCGTGCGCGCAAAGAGCGCGACCTGATACTTGAGCCAGATTTTGCCGAAGATAGGCAAACGAATGCGCACCCCGTCGATGAAGTCGCGCCCCCGCTCGGTGATGGCGAAACGGTAGCCGCTGAAGATCGTGCCGGCGATGATGAGCAGAATCCAAAGCAGATTGTGATTCAGAAATTTTCCGAAGGCCAGCAGGTCCATGGTCATGGCCGGCAGCTTGGCGCCCATCTGCTCATAGAGCTCGCCAAACTGCGGAATCACAAAAACAAACATGAAAAACATCAGGCAGACCACCAGCGTCAGCAGCACGCAAGGATAGATCAGCGAGGTCACCAGCTTTTTGCGGAAGGTGAGCGAGATGCGCTGAAAACTGACATAGCGTTCCAGCACCTCCTGCAGGTTGCCGCTGCGCTCCCCAGCGAGCAGCGTGGTGGTGTACATGAGGGGAAATCCGCTCTGCGCCTCGAAGGCCGCCGATAGCGCGTCGCCCGTCTTCACCCGCGCGGACACATCCTCCAACTGCGCGGCAAAATGCTCGTTCTTCTGGTTCTTGGCCAGCATCTGGATGGAGCCCAGAATCGGCAACCCCGCGCGTACCAGCGTGAGAAACTGCTGGTTGAAGATGAGAAAGGTTTCCAGCTTGACCTTGCGGCGCTTCAGCCCGCCAAATCCGCTGCGTGGGCGCACGAAAAAGACGTGGTAGCCGGCATGAACAAAGCGGGAGCGCAACTCTTCTGCCGTGGCCGCCGTCTGCACCTGCTCCTGCACGCGACCGCGCTCGTCGGCCACCTTGATTACGAATTCCGCCATGCCTCTCGCCGCCAGCCGGACCCCTGAGTGAGCCTGACCTGTCTGGCCAGCTTTTCTCGGGATTTCTTCTCAGGATTAAGGTTATCAGTTCCCGCCCGCTCTGCTCGTAACGGATAGACGCAAAAGGGGGAAGCATCGCTCGGAGCGGGAGGGTAGCGCAGGGTATGCCTGTTCTCGCAACCGGCTGGTTTCCATTCCAAACCAAGCTAGTCTTAAGAATTGTTAAGTCTTTCATTGCCGCTTTAATCTGTGCGAGACTTAGGAATCGGAAGGGCTTTCAGATTGCTTACCCGGGTTCTGAGGCAGTACAGATGGAGACTGCGGAAAAACAAAAAAAATTATCACTCCTGCTCGTCGATGACGACACAGAGTTATGCGGCCTGATGAAGGAGTTCTTCGCCCAGGCCGGCTATCATCTGGATTGCGCCCATAATGGCCGGGATGGCTTGGCGTGCGCGCTTAACGGCGCCTACGATCTGTTGATTCTGGATGTCATGCTGCCTGTCTTCGATGGCCTCACCGTGCTGCAACAGTTGCGACGGCGCAAGAACCTTCCCGTAATCATGTTGACTGCGCGAGTCCAGCAGCAGGACCGGATTCTGGGCCTGAATACGGGAGCCGACGACTATCTTCCCAAGCCATTCAATCCGGATGAACTGCTGGCGCGAGTCAGGGCTGTACTGCGCCGCGCCGATACCGCCATGTGGAAAGACAGCACGGTATTATCTATCGGCGATATCCGGCTCAACCCCGCGACGCGCGAGGCGTGGGTCGCTGGGTTGGCAGTGGAGCTGACCGCAGCGGAGTTCGACCTTCTGGAGATGTTGATGCGCTCGGCGGGCCGGGTTGTAACGCGAGAAGAGATTACGGCGGCACTGTTTGAACGCGAGGCAACACCGTACGATCGCTTTCTCGATGTCCACATCAGCCATCTGCGCACCAAGCTGGAACGCGGCAAGAAACTGATCCGCGCGGTCAGGGGAGTGGGGTATGTATTTACCGGAGCGGCTTAAGAGCTTGCCAATGAAGTCCCTTTATTACGGCGTTCTGCTGTCGATGGTGGTTACGCTCTCGCTTTCCTTCATCGTCTTTCATCAGATCTCTGACCGCATGCAGAAGAAGAGCATCAATCCCGCCTTTGACCACATCGACGAGTTGGAGCTAGAGAGTGCGCGCGGAGCATTGGCGAGCAGCGGGCCGAAGTCGCTGAAATCCTATTTGACCAGCTTGGATCGCGTCTTTGTAGGATCGACGCATTATTTACTCGACGCACACGGCGTAGATGTGCTGACCGGCGAAAATCGGGCCGCGTTTTTGCCTCCCGCTCCACGCACAGAATGGCGCACCCACACGAATGGCCATTACATTAAAGCTCAGCGGTCGCCGGACGGGCAGTATTGGATCGTTAACACGGGCCTATCTGAAGGACCGCATCTCTGGACATTTCTTCCCTACTATTTTCTTGTCATCGGTGCCACCGTCGTACTGTGCTGGCTGGCCTCGGTTGGCGTGGTCTCACCAGTACGCAGAATCGCGGCCTCCATCGCGCTATTCGGTCAGGGCAATCTCACCATTCGCGTACAAACCCGGCGACTAGATGAGATCGGGCAACTGGGACGTTCCTTCAATCAAATGGCTGAAAGCCTGCAACGGCTGATTGTGAGCGAACGAAGGCTGCTAGGCGACATTTCGCATGAACTTCGATCACCGCTTGCGCGGCTGAAGTTCGCCATCAAGCTGGCCAGAACCTCCGCGGACAGCAATGCTGCGCTGGATCGCATTGAGCGGGACGTGGACCGCATTACATCGCTGGTGGCAGACATTGTGGAGATTACCTACATCGAAGGAAATCCGGCCGTTCAGGGCGCGGAGGGGTTGCGCGCCTTAGAGATCATCGATGAAATCGTTCGCGACTGCGCTGTGGAAGCTGAAAGCCGCGGTTGTCACATCGCGGTGAATGGCCGGCTTGACGGGCAGGTTCTTGGCAATCGCGAGTTGCTACGGCGCGCTGTGGAGAATGTGCTGCGCAATGCGATTCGCTATGCGCCGGAAAATTCCGCCATCGAAGTATCCCTCACTGAAGACTCCCATTCTGCTGTCATTGCCGTCCGTGACCATGGGCCCGGCGTTCCAGAAGACGCGCTCACGCACATCTTCGATCCTTTCTTCCGGGTTGAAGAGGCGCGCGATGCAATGGGCGGAGGATCTGGGCTGGGCTTATCCATCGCAAAACGTGCTGTGCAACTGCATCATGGCTCGATCAGCGCGGAGAATGCATCCCCCGGCCTGCGCGTTCTGATTACAATTCCGCTGTCAGCAACGAATCATAAGAAATCTTAAGCAGAACCGTCTTTCAACACTTAAGAATTCTTATGATACGTTGTTGGCGAAGAGTCGTTTAATCCTCTTAGTGCCTCATGCGACGAAGAAAATACGCGAGGCAAATCGAGAGGAGATTCACATGAAGCGTTTCTTTGGCATTGCATTGACACTCGTTCTTCTGGCTGCCCCGGCTTTTGCCGGCAAGAAAGCCCCGACCGTATCCCTTCCCTGGGCCGTGCAAGCAGGATCGGCCACGGTTCCCGCCGGTGATTATCATCTGGCGATAGCAGGTTCCGGATCAGACGTCCAGGTCACTCTGACGCAGGACGGCAAAACTGTTGCTACATTTTCAGCAAAAGCGGTCGCAGGCAAGTACAACCGCGGGTTTGAGACCAATACTCTGGGCGGTGTCGTCGTTCTGGACTCCATTTACCTGAACGACGTCAAACTGGTTTTGGAAAGTGCGAAACAGACAGGACAATAGCAGGACAGGGCGGCGGTAATATCGGGCTTAGCCTCCTGACCCATCCTGCCGCCTATTTTCTGCGCCCCAGCACACAAGTTTTGTGTGCTGGGGATTTGTTTGTTGGATGGGATACTCGCTGAATCTTCTCCGCCAGTCGTTTGACCCTGTATCCTGATTGCGTTCCATTTTGCAGCGGGAAAGGGTTCTCATTTGACGCGAACATTGGACATTGAAACGCAGAGTGACCTGCTGGGAGCAGGATTCGGGGCAAAGCTCACCGCCAGTCTGCGCAGACACGGGCGCCTGGCTGCTGTCAGAGGCTTGCTGCTTGCCGTGGCGGCCATCGGCGCGACCTTGCTACCCGGCTTTCATTCCAGCCGTTCGGCGGCGGCTGTCACTCCTTACCCGCACGAGCTGGCGCAGGTCAGTTTTGCCGTGGCCGGCGACGTAATCCCTCATGGCGCGGTGCGCGCCGCCGCGGCCGCTGCCGGAGACGGCGCTCAGGGCTGGACAGCGCTCTTCGCCGATGTGGCCGACGTCTTCCAGCACGCCGACTTCGGCTTTGTGAACCTGGAGACTCCGGTGGCGCCGCAGCACTCGCGCGGGACCAAAGAGTTTATGTTTGACGCGCCCATTGCGCTCGTCGACGCGCTGAAGGCCAGCGGCATCAAAATCGTCTCATCCGCCAACAATCACATGATGGACCAAGGCTTGGAGGGCTTTGCCGAGACTCGCGAACACCTGCGCGAACGGGGAATGCTCTTTGCCGGCACGGGCGACACGGCCGAGCTGAGTTGGCAACCGGTCATCACCGAGGCCACCGGAATCAAGGTGGGCTGGCTGGGAATGACGCGCTGGCTCAACGGCAACCGCAATCCAGATAAGGATGACCAGCCGCACGTAAACTTCTTCCCGTATCCTGGCGAATCCCACGGCGCGCCGGGAATGGATGAGGCCGCTGTGCTCGACGCCATTAAAAAAGCGCGCAGCCAGTGTGATTTTTTGGTGGTCTCCATTCACTGGGGCGTGGAGTACGCGCCCGCGCCTCTTCCTGCAGATGTGGAAACTGCGCACAAGATGCTCGATGCCGGAGCTGCGGTGATCGTCGGCCATCATCCGCATGTATTGCAGCCGATGGAGACGTATCGCACCGCCGATGGTCGCGACGCGGTCATCTTTTATTCACTGGGAAATTTTTTATCGAATCAATCGCGCACGTATGTCGATGGCCTGATGCCGGACAAAACCGGCGACCCGCGCGACTCAATGATCGGCCTGTTTTCTGCCGTGCGCAGGGACTACGGACCAGCCGGCGTGCGCGTTGAACTGGCTCATGTGGGCGTATTGCCAGTGTGGGGCGAGAACAATCGCAACGAGCTGGCCCGCGGCCAAACCAAAACGCCGGTGATTCGCCCGGTGCTGATTGACCGCGAGATTCCGCGCGTGCAGGCCAAACTGGATGAACTAAATAAGCTGAGCACGCCCGCAACGCCGCTTACTGGCGAACAGAAAAAGGAGTTCATCGAGCTGACCACTCGCCTGAAGCTGCTCACCGACCGCCGCGCCCTGTTGCTGGAGCGGGTCGGCGACGAGTACGTCACCGATCCGCCGAAGCTGGCGGCCAAGCCGTAAGACGATGTCCTACGCCAGAAGTGAAACTCCCGCGGCCAGCGCGGCATCACGGAGGTCTTTGTCGAGGGTCGCAATTGGAAGTCGGTTACGTAGCGCAACGGAAAGATAAGCCGCATCGTAAAAAGACAGCCGGTACTGCCTTGAACATCGAAAAATTGTTTGCTCGTCCTCTACTGGGTCAACTTGAATGGGGAACGATGAGAGCAATTCGAGAAAAAGGGCAGACTCCCCAACCGTCATCCGCTGCCGCCGTTCGTTAATAACCAGGAGATTGCGCACCTCGTACCACCATAACGGCGGCACGAGAGCAATCTCATTCTTGAGCCGGTTCGCGGCAATTTCAGCCAATGGAGACGACTCGTCTGCTAGCGCCCAGACAGCCGAAATGGAGGCATCAAGGACGAATGCCATCAGGCGCGGCCTTCATCTCTCATGGAGAGTATCTCTTCGAGAGAAACCTTCCCAATACGTTGACGCAGGGCGCGCATTCCATCAATGGCTCGCTGAACCCGCTCCCGATCAACCTCGACCTCGGGGATAAGGCGAGCTATACGTTTGCCGTGGCGCGTGACGATCACGCTCTCCCCCCGCTCCACGTCGTCGAGGATACGGAGGAAATGGGTCTTGGCTACGGACGCTTGAACTGTTTGCATAAAAAATGACCAGTCAAATCAACTGGTCAAAGTATACCAGAAATCTCCGATCTTTACCTTGAATTCATCTATCCTGAGTAAGTCAATTATTATGAGTAGCTTATCTCCAGTTATTGGCCTTTGCCGAACCAGGCTAGCAACCGCTTCCACAAGGAGCCTGACGCCGCATGGACGGTTTGCGGGATTTCCGGTTGAACTTCGGGAGCGTTGATGGAGTTGCGATTGGCCTGAGCAGCCAGAAACTCTTCCCGGTCGTCATGGAGAATCTGCCACAGCGCAGGACCGCGAACCTCCCAGTCCGCGTGGCCACAGCCGTCGCACACATACTCGCGAATATCGCGGCCACTGGAGGTGTCCTTCTCCGTCATCCGCATCTCTTCACCGCATTTGGAGCAGACCAAAGTTCCCCCGCGACGGCTTTGCCAGCTTATTTGGCTACGCGGTTGTAGAGCCAGCCGAAGACTACGCCGCCGATCAAGCCATCCGCGATTGCGTAGAGCGTCACCAGGGCAACTTGTCCGATGCTGTGGGTAGCATGATAGCCGGGATAGAACGACGCCAGCAACTCCAGAAAACGCTGAGCATAGCTGCCACAAATCAGGTTGACCAAAGCCACTAGAAAGACGCACCCTCCCCACAGAATGGCGCAGGAAATCGCCAGAGCTTTAATGTTGAGTTTCATAATTCCTCCTTGCAACAGAATTTTACTCCAACGCTATTACAAGGTCTGCATTCGCGCTGAAACATTGAATTCAGCGCATGAGAAGGAATATCCAGGCCGGTTTTTACTGCACCGTCCCCTGCGGCCGCAGCCGGCGCAGGTCCATGGCGCAGGCCACGGCATTCTGCGCCTGCAGGCGGAGATTGTCAGAGGCTACCCAAAGCCACAGCCGCGTGATCTGGCTGGAGTTGCGCGCGCCTGGCTCGGGATGCAGCCGCACCAGTACATCGTCCTGTCCCGTGGAGGTAAGGTTGGAGGGCGAATCAGTGTCTTCCAGCACCAGGTCGAGGTGGCCGCCGCTCAAAACTTCTTCCAGGGAGGCAATCTCCGTTGGCTGCTCCAGTTCGATGGCGATGGAGAATGCGTGGCCATGGAAGACTGGCGCGTGAACCACTTGCAGGGCCAGCGTGGGCCAGCGACCGGCTGAAAGCGCGGCGTAGTGGCGGCGCACCCGCGCCTCCACCGTGCCCAGGCTCACTTTGGCGGATTCGCCCAGGCCGGCCAGCAGGTTATAGGCCGCCTGCGCGTCGTAGAGGTTACGCGGCAGCCCCTGAAAGCTCAACAAACTCATGGTCTGCTGGTGCAGTTCGTCCAGTGCGGCGCGGCCAAACTCGCTGGCCGGCTGCAGCAACGTGGCGAAGGCGATGCGCACCGCAGCTGCCTGTTGCAGCCGTTCCAGCACCAGGGCCAGCGCCAGCGCCGCGGGGTGGGCGGGGACCACGGCGGGAGTGAACAGGTCCACGTTAGCCGCCTCAGAGCCCAGCCAGGGCGCGCGCACCACAACGCCTGTCTCCTGGTCCAGAGCGCCGGAGAGGTCGAGCACCGTTGAGCCGGCTCTGAGCGCATCCCGCCAGTGTTTGCGGGTCAGGTCCTCGGAGCCGCAAAAAAATGTGAAGTCGATGCGGTCGAAGGCGTCCGGGCCAATGGTTTGGACAAAGGTGATCTCGTCGCCCACCTGGTCCAACTGGCCCTCTGCCTCTTCTTCGTCCAGCAGCACGATATTGGACGCCGCCAGGGGCGACTCCGAGAGAGCGTCTTTCAACTCCCGGCCCACCAGGGTTGAGGCTCCGGCAATGGCAATCTTGTACACAAGCGTCCTTTGATTCGATGAAAACAGCTATTAGCTTTTAGCCTTTAGCTTTTCGTGCCGGGTCAATAACCTGAAAAACAGCTAAAAGCTAAGAGCTAATGGCTAAAAGCTGTTCGTAAATCAGCGGTCGAGCAGCTCCGGTTCCGAGATAGCAGCAGGCACGCGCTTCAACCGCCAGCGACGGCGGCGCGACCACGAGTACGCCGCCCGAGCCCAGATGCCGCTGAACATATACAGCAGCGCCCACAGAAACAGCACCGCCTGGGAAAATCTGATGATGACATACAGCGCAATGGCGATGAAAAACAGAGTACGGAAGGAGTGGCGGCGGGAGAAGCTGAGTTCCTTGGCGGACCAGAAGCGCCAGGTGCTGACCATCAGGAATCCGGTCACGCCAACAATTCCAATCCAGATGATGGCGACCCACCGATTCTCCACTGGATAGCCTTGGCAGACATGCACGCAAGCGGCCAACAGGCCAGCACCAGCCGGAATTGGCATGCCCACAAAATACTTGCGGTCCGGACGCCCCGGATTGCGCGGCTTGGGATCGTGGCTGATGTTGAAGCGCGCCAGCCGCGAGACCCCGCCGATGAGATAGAGGAAACAGATGAAAGATCCGGCGTAGAGCAGGTCCTCGTGCAACTGAGGATCGATGGAATCGGGCAGAAAGTGGAATCCCCAGATGAGCGCCAGCAGGCTGGGCGCCACGCCGAAGGCAATGGCGTCGGCCAGTGAATCCAGCTCCCTGCCAAAATCACTGCATGTGTTGGTCAAGCGGGCGATGCGTCCGTCCAGCCCGTCAAAGGGAATGGCCAAAATGATGGCGATAGCTGCCCAGTCAAGATGGGTGTGCGCGTTGCCGGAGTCGGTAAGGGCCGCCATGGTCTGGATAATAGAAAAGAAGCCTGCGGCGATGTTACCCGCCGTAAACAGCGAGGGCAGCAAAAACATTCCACGGCGTAACTGCGCCCGCGCCCTGGCCTTGACCTGTGTGGCATCGGGGTGAATCATAGGCGGCCTCCGCCGGACTCGTTGGGCAACACGCTGGCGCTCGTGGACCTTTTCGCGTTGGAAGCAACGGACGCCATCTCAAGCTCCGCCATCGACGCCAGCACGCTCGAGCCGCCTTTGACACGCTGGCCCACTTTCACGCACAAAATCGCCTCGGCCGGCAGCAGCACGGTGACGCGGGAGCCGAACTTGATCAGCCCCACGCGCTGGCCGCGGGCCAAGGTGTCGCCCTCGCGGCAGTTGAAGACGATGCGCCGGGCCAACAATCCGGCAACCTGTTTGAAGGTAACCTCCATGTCCTCGCCCCGGACTGTCGCGATGTTCTGCTCGTTCCGGTCGGCCGAATCCGGGTTCATGGCGTTCATGTACTGGCCCTTCTGATAGTGCACGGAGGTGAGCACGCCGCCGATGGGCGAGCGGTTCACGTGCACATCAAAGACGCTGAGGAAGATGCTGATCCGCTGCCGCGGACCTTCAGGAGTTTTAATGGAAGCTGTTTCGGTTACCAGCCCGTCTCCGGGAGAGACGATCAGGCCGGGGCCCGTGGGAATCGTCCGCTCAGGATCGCGGAAAAACCAGAGAAAAAATGCCGCCAGAAGCACGGGCACGATGCTCCACGCCCAGTTGCCCGTAGCCCACTCGAGCACAGCCGCCACAGCCAGCAAGCTCAAACCGTAGATATAGCCGTCACGTACCATTGTCTAGACGATTATACGGTGATTCCACTCGATGAAGGATTGAAACAGGCGGGGGTAGAGTATATTCCGGGGCACACAAACCCACCTGAGGCCGAGCCGGGCGGAAGCTCGGGCTATTCGCCTGCAATTCCCTGTTGATTCAAATACTTAAGCAACCACCGGCTGCCTGCGCTCCAGGGCAAAGATCAAATCCTTGGCGTGCAGCTTGAGCTTCTTCAGTTTGACTTCCTCGATCTGCTCCTCCGCGGAGAGATAGGGCTTCTGAACCAACTCTTCCAACCGCTGAGCGTAGCGACGATGTTCTGCGTGCAGGCGATCAATTTCTGCGCTCAGCGTGGAATCCTGTATTTCATCCATCAAGCACCTCCGAATATTAGTGAACACTTACATATATCGCCCCCATAGCGCAATCCGCAAGTCAAAAAAGGACCAGAAGTAATCTGGACTGTGGAATTTGCCCTGGAAAGCCCCCTTGCGTGACCGCAATCACGCCTGTTTGACCGTCACGGCAGCAGGGCGTTAGCAGCCTTAGGCTCCAAGCCCTGCAACCCCAGCCGCATCAACACCGCATCTTCCGCTGGCTCCGGCGGATCAACATAATAGCCCGGCCGGAGTCCAGTTTCCTCAAAGCCTAGCCGCCGGTAAAGTCTCAGCGCCTTCTCGTTGGAGGCGCGCACCTCAAGATGAACCTCGGTAGCCCCGGCCCCGGCAAGCCTGCCGGCCAGCTCCATGAAGAGCCCCCGCGCCAGGCCGCAGCGTTGGTAATACGTATCCACCACGATGGTCTCCAGCTCAGCCTGTGGAGGCAGCAGGCTGGCCACTACCAGGCCTGCCACTTTGCCCGCCTTACCGCCATCCGTCACAAGTGCGATCCGCCGTGGCGTGGCAGCCGGGTCCAGCGCCGCCCTGTAGGTCTCGCGCGGCCAGAAGGGCGCAAGCCGCTGGCTGGCAGCCACTATCACCACCTCATCCAGGTCCTCTTCGCGCATAGGCCGCACCTGAATCACCGCATTGGGCGGCACGCGCTTCCTGCGCGCCGCGGCAGCCTCTTCGGCCTTTGCGGCCGCCTCTTCAGCCGCTGCTGCGGCCTCGTCCGCCTCGCCAAAGATCTCCGCATCCGAGCGGCGCAGGTAGTTGCCGTCCAGCAGCGCCAGGTCCACAAACTCTCCGGCTGCCGCCCGCGCCGCGCACAAACGCAGCGCATTCGCCGCCGTGGGCGCGGTCGCACGAACCAGCTCTGCATCCGGCCAGGCCGCACTCAGCAGTTCCGCGGCAGCATCTTCGCAAACGGCAATTCGCTTGGGCGGCGAATCCAGCGCCGCCAGCTCTGCTGCTCCGGCCAGCAGTTCCCTCGCCTGTCCATCCGCCCCGCCGATGCGCAAGTAGACCTCATGACGATGCGCATTCAGCGCCGCCGAGGCCACCCCAGCCTTCACCGCCAGCACCTCCAGCCGCGAAACCGCCACCACCGGAATCTGCGCCGGTTCGGCCAATCCCTTCACCGCTGCCAGCCCCACGCGCACGCCGGTAAAGCCGCCCGGCCCGTTCACAGCGACGATGGCGCCAAGCTTTATCAGTTGCACGCCGGCCATGCGCAGCATCTCGCACGCATGTCCCACCAACGTCTCCGAGGGGCGCTGCCCGCCCAGAGAGGTTTCACCCAGGATGTGAATCTCCCCGCCCACCACCACCCCAAGCGCCAGCGAGCCGGTAGTTCCGCAAGTGTCGATGGCCAACAGTAGCATCGATTCCGCCATGAGCCTCCTTACACCGCCTTCAGCGCCTGCTCCAGATCGGCGATCAGGTCGTTTTTGTCCTCGATGCCCACCGAAAGCCGCACAAGTCCCGGCGAGATGCCCAGCGTCGCGCGCTCCTCGTCGCTCAGCGCGGCGTGCGTCGTGGTGGCCGAGTGCGAGGCCAGAGACTCAACCCCGCCCAGCGACTCGGCGCACAGAAACAGCTTGAGCGCGCCCAGGAAGCGTCCGGCAGCCTCGCGCGATCCCAGGTCGAAGCTCATCATGGAGCCGAAGCCTTTCTGCTGCTTCACCGCCAGCGCGTGCTGCGGATGTGTTGTCAGGCCCGGATAGGCCAGCCGGCTCACCTTGCTCTGCGTGGAGAGGAACTGGGCCGCGGCGCGTCCGTTTTCCTCGTGCTGCTTCATGCGCAGAGGCAGCGTCTTGATGCCGCGCAGAACCAGGAAACATTCGAAGGGCGACATGATTCCGCCGGCGGCTTTCAGCACCAGGTTAAAGCGCTCCTTGTGCTCCGGTTTGCTGCCGATGAGCGCTCCGCCCAACCCGTCGGAGTGGCCGTTGAGAAACTTGGTAGTCGAGTGCATCACGATGTCCGCGCCCAGCGCAAGCGGACTTTGCAGCGCGGGCGACAGGAAGGTGTTGTCCACGCTGACCTCGACGCCTTTCGCGTGGGCAATCTCGCAAACCGCGTGGATGTCGGTGAGCGACATCAGCGGGTTGGTGGGCGTCTCGACGTGAATCAGCCTGGTCGTGGGCCGGATGGCGGCTGAGACGGTCTTCAAATCGCCGGTGTCCACGTACTCGATCTCGATGCCGTAGTGGCGCACGATCAGATTAAATAACCGCGCCGTGCCTCCGTAGACATTGTGCGAGCAGATCAGGTGATCGCCCGAGCGCAACATGGCCACCAGTCCGTAGATGGCCGCCATGCCGCTGGCAAAGGCATGGCCGCTCGTCCCGCCCTCCAGCGCCGCCAGCGCCTCCTCCAGCCGGTCGCGCGTGGGGTTGCCGGCGCGCGAGTAGTCCCAGCCGCGATCCGTGCCGATGCCGGTCAGCTCAAATGTCGAGGAAAGGTAAACAGGCACGTTAACTGCGCCCGTCAGCGGGTCGGGATACTGCCCGGCATGAACGGCGAGGGTCGAGTATTTGTAGTTGGACATAAATCAGCCTCTAGCTCCTAGCTTATCGTGGAGGGGCCGCTGCTATTTTGCAGAGGAGCGCGTCTCTACACTCCACCCTCAAAGATCTTTTTCGACAAATAGCGTTCCGCCGAATCCGAAATAATCGTAGCAATGCGCTTGTCCGGCCCTAACTCGCGGGCCAGCTCGACGGCGGCGTAAACCGCAGCGCCGGAGCTGGAGCCGGCCACCAATCCCTCTTCAGCGGCCAGCCGCTTGACCATTTCAAAGGCGTCCTTGTCCGTGACCATCACAATCCGGTCGCAGACCTCGCGATGAAAGGTCTCGGGAATGAAGCTGACGCCGATGCCCTCCACCTTGTGCTTGCCCGGTGTGCCACCTTGCAGAATCGATCCCTCAGTCTCGACGGCCACGTTTATCACTGCCGGATTTTTCTCCTTGAAGTATCGCGCCACGCCGGAGAAGGTTCCTCCCGTGCCGACGCCATTTACAAAAGCGTCTACTCGACCCTCCATCTGCTCCCACATCTCGGCCGCCGTAGTGTCGTGATGAAAACGCGGGTTGGCCTGATTTTCAAATTGCAGCGCGATGAATGAGCCGGGAATCGCCGCTCCGGCCTCGCGCGCGCGGCGAATCGCCCCGCCCATGCCTTCATCCAGCGGAGTGCGCACCACCTCCGCGCCAAAGCCGCGCATCAGAATGCACTTCTCCTCGGCAAATCCCTCGGGCACAAACAGTTTGACCCGGTAGCCGCGATTGACGCCAATCAGTGCCAGGCCCACGCCGGTGTTGCCCGCCGTGGCTTCGATGATCGTTGAGCCTGGATGGTCTTTCGAACCGCGCCGCAGCAGTCCCCGCGCCTCGGCGTCCAGAATCATGCCCAGCGCGGCGCGGTCTTTGATGCTGCCGCCGGGGTTGAGGAATTCGAGCTTGGCAAAGACCGCAGCCGCGGGCTGCCGCGCAATGCGCGTCAGTTGCAGCATCGGCGTCGAGCCTACCAGTTGCGTGATGTCGGCAGCCATGCGCAAAGTGGGTGAGGTTGAATGTGCAGTATCCATGCGGGGTCCATTCTATCCCAGGGTGGCAGCTTACTTTTTCTCCGGCGCGGCGGGTTGCCGCACCATCCGCGCCACCGGGTAGTAGCCGGTGCGGGTGCGGACGATGAGCTTGCCCTCGCCCTTGCCCTCGGCTTTGACTTCGACGCGCCGGAAGCCCGGCACGGAGCTCGGCTTGGTGGAGTGGTAGCCCAGCGTGTACTGGTTGCGAATATCACGCGCCACCTCGGCGGCGATCTGGTCGACCTGCTCGATATTTTTAGGGAAAAAGGCCATGCCGCCGGTCTCAGTGGAAAGCATCTCCAGGGCGCGCCGCGCGTTCTTCACCTGGGAGTGGCTCATATCTTCGTCGCCAAAGAGCAATCCGATCGTATAGATAACCGGGCCGGAGAATTGCTGAACTTTGCGGATGGTCTGGTCCAGATTGAGCGTCGATGCATTGTCGTCGCCGTCGGTGATGAGGATGATGACTTGTTTGGGGTGCTTGGCCTCGGCTGCCAGCTTGTCAGCTGAAGCCGCCACTGCGTCGTAAAGCGCGGTGCCGCCGCGGGCCTCAATGTGGCTCAGCCCCTCGCGCAACTTGTTCACGTTGGAGGTGAACTCCTGATCAATGAATGCCTCGTCACTGAAGTTCACCACGAAAGCCTCGTCCTGTGGGTTCGAGGCCGCGATCAGGTCGAGGGCGCTCTTGTTCACCGAGGGTCTCTTGCGGCCCATGGAGCCGGAGTTGTCCACCACCAGCGCAATGGAAACCGGAAGGTCGGTGTGTTGGAAGCTGATCAAAGTCTGTTTGACGCCATCCTCGTAGACCTGGAAGTTTTCCTTTTTCAGGTCCGGAACCATGCGATTGCCGTCCAGTGCCGTGCAGTTGAGCGACACCTCTTCCACGTCGGTGTGCAGAACAAAGCCCGCGCCCTCTTTGCGAATGACGGGTAACGCGGGCGGCTCGCCATCCGGCGAACGCACCGGATCGCGATCTACGTTGAGCGATGGAGCTTGTATAGGCGTTTGGACAGGCGTCTGGGCAGGGGCCGGCAATGCGGACGGCTGTTGCGCCGCCATCGGAAGAGCCGCCAGGGCAAATAGAAGTGTGACATTACAAATACGCATAGGAGCCAGTGCGAGCATGAATGATAAGACGAAGCCATCCCCATGAAAGATAGCCCTACCTTTCACTTTACCCCACTACCCGTCGCCAGTCAGCCGCAGAGCCTGCCTGCGCGGGACCGCGCGTGACCCCTGAGATACAATCGACGCATGCGTGAAACGCCCATAAAGTGAGTAGATTGGGGCTTTCGAGCGCAAAATTCATCGCTGCATTGGGGAGCAAGACCTTCCGCATGGCCCACATTTATCCCTTTCGCGCCTGGTGCTACTCGCCCTCCGCTGTTCGCCTGGAGGATGTGGTAACCCAGCCCTACGACAAAATCTCTCCTGCCATGCAGCAGGCCTACTACCATCGCAGCCCGTTTAATTTAGTCCGCATCATCCTCGGCCTGCCGGAGTCCGGCGACGCCGAGAGCGGAGAGAGCGTTTATACCCGCGCGGCGCGCGACTTCAATGCATGGCGAGAGCAGGGCGTGCTGGCGCAGGAAAAAGACCCCTGCATCTTTGCTTACTCGCAGCGGTTCAGAGTGCCCGGTTCCGATGTCGTGCCCGGTACGGAGATCATTAAGGAGCGGCGCGGATTTATCGCTCTTGGCAAGCTGCACGACTACGCTGAACAGGTTGTCTTCCGCCACGAGCAGACGCTCAGCAAGCCCAAGAGCGACCGGCTCAACCTGCTGAAGGCCACGCGAGCGCACTTCGGGCAGATCTTCATGCTCTACTCCGACCCGGCCGGCAGCATCGAAAAGATTCTCTACGACGGCGCCGGTCCGGCCGACGAACAAGTCACGGACGAGTACGGCGTTGTGCATCGGCTATGGAAGATCAGCGATCCGGCAGCCATCCGTTTGCTGATCGCTGCCATGACCGACAAGAAACTGATCATCGCCGACGGACACCACCGCTACGAGACGGCGCTGAACTATGCGAAAGAACACACGGCTGCCAAACCTGAGTCGAGCGATGCCGAGTTGCCTCAGCCGGTCTTTCCCGAAGCCGCGGCGATGATGACCTTCGTCAACATGGACTCCGACGGGCTGGTGATTCTGCCCACCCATCGCGTGGTGCACAGCCTGGCGAACTTTGACCCAACTGTCTTTGCGCGCGCCGCCGAGAAATTTTTCGCGGTCTCTGCATTGTCTGCCTCGGACGCATCGAGTTATATCGATACGCTGACTACCCAGCCCGGCACAGCTTTCGTCGCTGTCACGCGCACCGGAGCGTTGCTGTTGCGCGCCAAGCCCGAGCCGGTGGCCGCCGCGCTCGCCAACCTGCCTGAGCGCCAGCGGCAACTTGATCTGAGCTGCCTGCACTCCATCATCCTCGACCGGCTGCTGGGCTTGAACGCTGAAAAAGTCCGCGAGCAAACCAACATTCGCTATCTGCGCGATGCGGCCGAGGCCGTTGAGCAGGTTCGCGGCGGCGAGGCCAATGTTACATTCCTCACCAACCCTGTTTCCATGGAGCAGCTCAGGGATGTGGCCTTTGCCGGCGAAGTGATGCCGCAAAAATCCACCGATTTCTTCCCCAAGCTGCTCAGCGGATTGACCATTTATGCGCTGGATTAAGTACGCATGGTCGGCTCTTGTTGTGGCCCTGTTGGCCGCGCAACCAGCCCTCGCGCAGCCGGCTCCGCCCGCTCCGCAGGCTCGTTTTGTGGTGGTGCTCGACGCGGCTCACGGCGGCGACGACACTGGAGGACACCTCGCGAACGGCCAGTTTGAAAAGAGCTTTACCTTGGCAATGAGCGCCCGGCTGCGATCGCTGCTCACCGCGCGCGGCATCCAGGTCGTCACCACGCGCGACTCCGATGCGGCGGTAGATCCGGTCAAGAGAGCGGAGATCGCCAACCACGCGCAGGCCCAGGCCTGCCTCATCCTGCACGGATCTGAGAGCGGCTCTGGCGTTTATCTCTTCACCTCTTCGCTCACCCCAGCCGCTCCCGTGCGCTTCCCTGCCTGGAAGACGGCGCAGGCCGCTTCGGTAACGCGCTCGCTCAAACTGGCCGGAGTGCTCAACTCCGCGCTGCTGCAAGCCGGCATGAGCGTAACCCTGGGCCGCACATCTCTGCCTGCATTGGATAGCATGACCTGCCCGGCGGTGGCCGTCGAGATTGCGCCCGAGCAGAACGCCAACCATCAGACCACTGCCGGCCTGGACGACAAGGACTACCAGGCGCGTGTGGCCGCGGCGCTGGCTGCCACGCTTGTTGAGTGGCGCACGGAGGTCCGCCAGCCGTGATTCCCCGCCATCAGAAGATTCTCTTCGCCCTTCTGCTTGTGGCCTCGCTGGCCATGGGCGCGGCATTGTGGCATTTGCGCCAGCGTGCCCACCAGCGGTTGCTCGCCGGCCAGGACTCCGCGCCCACCAGCGCTCCCGCCGTGGCGCCCGCTGAACAGGCAACCCTGCTGCTGGCCAACGACAGCGACGGCTCCATTCTGCCCCAGCTTCACTCCCTGCCCCTGCCCGCTGACCCTGGCGCCCGCGCACGCGCCGTGTTGGGCAAGCTGTTGGACCTCTATGCCGCTCCCGATGCCGCCCACCCGGTCCCCGGCGGCGCAAGCTCCGTACTCCAGGTTTTTCTACTGCCCGCTCCTGAACTTATAGGCGCAGTTCCCGCCACCGGCAAACCAAAAATCGCGGATTCCAGAAATGTTGTGATCGAATCCCGCGATTCCCGCGCCAATTCTGCCGGAGCTACACCGCAGAACGCGCCACAATCCGGCCCGCTATTGGCGGTCGTCAACCTCACCGGCAGCTTTGCCGCCAACCACCCATCCGGCATTGAGACGGAGATGCTCACCGTGCTCTCCATCTGCGGCACGCTGCGCGCCAATCTGCCCCGCGTCACCCAGGTGCGCTTCCTGGTGGATGGCCAGCAGCGCGCCACGCTCGCAGACCACGCCGACCTGACCCGCACCTATCTGACCGGCGATGCCGTGCCGGCCGAGGAATCCAACCCATGAGCAATTCTGAAAACAAAACGGGAACCACATCCCCCACCATCGGCGTCTTCGATTCCGGATTTGGCGGCCTCACCGTTCTGCGCGCACTGATGGCCCAGATGCCAAGCGCCCGCTATGCCTTCATCGGCGACACCGCGCGGCTGCCTTACGGCTCCAAATCCCGCCGGACAATTGCTCGTTATGCCGCCCAGTGCGCGCAGTTTCTCGTTAACCAGCAGGGCGCGGAGTTCCTCGTCATCGCCTGCAACACGGCCAGCGCCCTGGCTCTGGACGCTATTCAGGACGCGGTTCAGGTTCCCGTGCTGGGCGTCATTGAGCCGGGCGCCGAGGCTGCCCGCGCCGCCTCCCGCACCGGCGACGTGCTGGTCATTGCCACCGACGCCACCGTGCAGAGCCACGCCTACGCCGCCGCCTGCCGCGCGCGCGGCCTGCGCGCTTTGGAGAAAGCCTGCCCACTGCTCGTCCCGCTGGTCGAGGAGGGATGGACTGAGCATCAAGTCACCGCCGAGGTCATCCGCATCTATCTCGCCGAACTCACCGCCGAGGCCGCCGCTCAGGGCATGAATCCCGACGTTCTACTCCTGGGCTGCACTCACTACCCGTTGCTGCGCCCCCTTCTGGAACGCGCTGTCCCCGCCGGCATGAAGGTCATCGATTCCGCCGATGCCACCGCCGAGGCCGCCGTCCGCCTCTTCGGCCTGAAAAAAGCAGAGGAACGTTCGCCGTCCGCGCAGGACCCGTCCGCACAGAATCAAGTCCGCTGCTTTGCCACCGATTCTGTCGAGAAGTTCGAGCGCCTAGGTTCCCGCTTTCTTCGCCGCCCCACCGGCAAGGTCGAGCTCGTGGACCTGGGCGGCTGAGCGGTTCTCCATTCGCGCCATGGCGAAACCGAATGACCATTGGTGGCTTTTTCATCAAAAAAACGCCACATTATATGGACTGGTAAAGCCGCGATAATTGGAGAACCGCTCTGATATTCTGGTTATACGTAGGTCCACCATCCCCAAAACGCGGACCTGGAGGAAGTTAGCACGCATGATCGATCTGGCAGGTAAGACGGCTGTAGTCTTCGGGCTGGCCAACAAGCGTTCCATCGCCTGGGGCATCGCCCAGAAGCTGCATGAAGCCGGAGCAACCCTGGCCATCTGCTACCAAAATGACCGCATGAAGCTCGAGGCGCAGAGCCTCATTGACGAGCTGTCCGGCGCCAGCGGCTTTCAATGCGATGTCACCAACGACCAGGAGATTGAAACCCTCTTCGCCGCGCTCAAACAGAAGTACGGCAAGCTGCACATCCTCGTCCATGCCGTGGCCTTTGCGCCCGCGGCGGAGTTGCGCGGGGAGTTTATCGACACCACCCGCGAGGGCTTCCGCATCGCCCATGACGTCAGCGTCTACTCGCTCATTGCCGTCACTCGCGCCGCCGCGCCGCTCATGACCGAGGGCGGCAGCATCCTGACGCTCACCTTCTATGCCGCCGAAAAGGTCGTCCCCCACTACAACGTCATGGCTGTTGCCAAGGCTGCCCTCGAATCCACCGTCCGCTATCTCGCCTGGAACCTCGGCTCCCGGAACATTCGCGTCAACGCCATCTCCGCCGGCCCCATTAAAACTCTCGCCGCCCGCGGCGTCGGCGATCTGGGAGACATGATCAAATCCCACTCCGACCGTGCCCCGCTGCACCGCAACGTGGACCAGATTGAGGTCGGCGGAGCGGCCCTGTTTCTGGCCAGCGACCTATCCAGCGCCATCACCGGAGAAATCATGTACGTCGATTGCGGCTATAACATCATGGGATTCTAGCGCAATTTGAATCTTCTTGTAGCGTCGGCCTCCCGGCCGGCTGTCGCGTGGACCTCCCGGTCCATGCCGCACTTTACACCATCTGTAAAATGCTCTAGTCCCTGTGGAGACCCCGGCATGATACGCTAATATTTTTTGAGGGTTTATTCCATGCAAGGAAGATTGGAACTGATGATGGGGCCGATGAGGAGCAACAAGACCGCTGAGCTGTTGCGGCGCGCCGAAATGCGCCGCCAGTACGCCAGCCAATATGTCATGGTCCTCAAGCCCAGCGACGACACCAAAGGCGGGCCGGGCGTGGTGGAGAGCCGCAATCCTCGTGGCCACGGCAAGATGAATGCCGTCGAATTCAACTCCGCCAATCCATGGGAAGTTCTTCAGATAATCGCCGCCACGGAAAAGAACATCGGCAAGAGAGTGGAGTGCATCGCCATCGACGAGGGGCAATTCGTAACGGACCTCTTCGCTTTCGCGCGCTACCTTCTAGATGCGGGCCATGACGTTCTCGTCGCCGGCCTCGACCTGGACTTCCGCGCACTGCCCTTCGGCGAGATGCTCAACTTGTCGTGGTTTGTAAACGCCTACGGCGGCATCAGCACCGAATGTATCGCCTACTGCACCTGCGGCAACCGCGCTTTTTATTCGCAGCGGCTGATTGAAGACAAGCCAGCCCCCTACGACAGCCCCATCAAAATGCCCGGCGACTCCTACGAACCCCGCTGTGCCGAACATTTCGTGCTCCCCGGACGACCGCACTGAGTAAGGGGTTTAGGTATCCTAACGTGGATGCGTCAGTCGCGCGCTGCCGGCCTGGCCCAAAATCAGATCCTGTAAGCACTCTCGCTACTTTTTGTCCTTATGGCTGTCGCCGGATGTTTTTTCATCATTTGTGCGGCTGGCATTCGCATCAATATCCACAAAACTCAACAGATTCCAATACAGATTCTTATCTTTCAGACTCCAAAACAGTATCTTTTCCAGCGGAACCTTGTAATCGGAATGCACCTGAATCGTTTTTATGTTGTCCATGATAATGGCGTCTCGAAATAAGGCTTGATCACTTTCGCCTGGCTCCAGTGTCACCCTTTTTAGTTCGAACGACTCTAGTCGAGCAGACTTCGGATCCGTTGGTATTGGGTTTACCTGCGTCAACTGCAATTCACCCGAATCCAGGTCCACCTTTACCTTCCCTGTATTCGTAACCCGAACGTCAACAACAATGAGCGTCTCGTGTGGCTCACCCGCAACCGCTCTTTGAGTCACTGTCTGCTCAAGCTTGATCTGAGGTTTCGTGCCCCGCTGCAGAAAAAACCAATATCCTCCAGCGATAATTGCCAAAATGGTTGCGATACCTTGAATGGTTTCAACCCACACTTTCACAACATCCACCAAAGAACGGCAGTCTTTCCCCTCAAGCTGTTTCATCAAATTCGACCTCTCTTCAAGAAGCTGTTATTGATGCTTGGGCGGGTTTGGTATGGGATTGTTTGTATTGGTCGCAGATTGTTGTCCGATCACACGAGGAGTTGTGTTCTCGTCATCGTTACCCGTGCCGGCCGATTGGTTTGTATTAGGGTTAAGAGGAGATGGGTGCTTCGCCGTAATATGAGCGTTCGACCCAGACTTCGGTTTGAATTGCTTCGTCCCTGGTCTCGAATGGTTCGCAATTGGTGGATGTACGGGGGTTTGATGCTGAGCGAAGAGCACTCCTGACATAAATAGAAGCGCTGTAATCAGGTTCATGGGGAATGAACGCATATACGTTGACCTCTACGCGAAGTTTAGTAAACAGATAGATGGGAGTCAAGATAATTAACCTATATTTGTCCAAATTCAATAATCCGGAGATTAGGCCGAATCCTTGTGTTTGAAGAACAATTGCAATCGTGTGTGACATTCTTATCATGAATACATTTACTGATTGAAATTAAAATATTACATCTTCAAAATTTTCTCCCAAACCTCCCGGTTGACGGGAACGCCGAGCCTCAGGTTCTCCGCGCGAATCTGCAACACCCGCTCCCCGGGATAGCGAATCATCGCGCCCTTTTCGACGGGCCGGCAATAATGCAACGAAGCAATCACATCGTCGGCGATCTGCGAAGGTCTTTTTTCATCTCCCAACGCCGCAGGATTGATGGCCAGAAAAACCTGCGAGAGACCCGCCTCCTGCAGCGAGTCCGTCGAAAGCTGATGCGTCGCTTTTCCCAGCGACGTCATCGCGGCAATCATATCCAGGACGAGGGAAAGCCCTGACCCCTTCCAGTACCCGATGGGCAGCGGGCGCTGCGTTTGCTCAATCGCCGCGGGATCGCGCGTCAGGTTGCCCTTCGCATCGAAGCCTCCATCCACCGGCAGCATTTTGCCTTGATTTTTGTAACTCTCCAGCGTGCCATAAGAAAACTGCGACATCGCCATGTCGAGCACCACATGCCCACCCGCCCGCGGAATCGCAATCACCAGAGGGTTGTTTCCTAGAGCCGGTTCCACGCCGCCCCACGCAGGCAGGTTGGGCATGGTGTTGGTCCAGCAGATGCCGATCACTCCCGCCTCGGCTGCTTGCCAGCCGTAGCTGCCGCCGCGCATCCAGTGATTGGTGTTGCCCAGCGCTACGCAACCCACGCCATGCTCGCGGCTGAGCTTTATCGCCCGCTCCATCGAGGCCTGTGCGTTCAGATTGCCGGGGCCTTTCTGTCCATTCCAACGCTCCAGCGCGCCGAAGCTGGTCAGCCGCCGCGGCTCCGCATTCACATCGACGTTTCCATTGCGAATCATGGCAACAAATCGCGGAAATCGATTGACCCCGTGCGTATACACGCCGTCGCAGGTTGTCTCCGCAAAGAGTCGCGCACAGGCTTGCGCCCGGCCGTCTGCAAAGCCCAGCCTTCTCAGTACGCTTTCGAGAGTCGCCTGCACTTCGTCAAAAGGAATTCGATTCATAGAATTTCGATGCTTCGGATGGAAAATCTTATAGCGAATTTCATCCGCCAGCTTTGTGTCAGGGCATGACTTCAGTCGTGCCGATGGCCGGAGGGAGGCGGGGGTTTCAACCCCCGCATCAAGCCAATTCACAGTCGAGGGCTTTAGCCCCGGAGAACTTACTCCTTCAGCGTCACCGTAATCTTGCGCGCGTCGCCTCCGGCCGAAGCAATCACGATCTCGCCGGTAGATTTCTTGCGGATACTCTTGAACTTCTCGCCCCACTCCACCAGCACCAGCGCGTTCGGCGTGAGCAACTCGTCCAGCCCCAGCGTTTCCAGTTGCCGCTCGCCATCCAGGCGGTAAACGTCCAGGTGAAATAGCTTCACCGGTTTCCCTTCGCGCGCGCCGTCGTACTCATGCAGCAGCGTAAACGTCGGGCTGGTCACCTCGTCCGTCTCTGCGGCATCCAGCGCCTGCGCAATGCCCTTCACCAGAGTAGTCTTACCCGTGCCCAGATCGCCCCTTAAAATCAGCAACTGCGGCGGCTCGAGCAACCCGGCCAGTTTGCGGCCTACCTCAATGGTGTCCGCGCCGCTCATGGTGGTGAACTCGTGCTTCAGAACAAATGCGGCGGGGGCGGCTTGACTCATTTCGTGGCCTCTTGTTGGGATGCTGCCTCCGCAGGCAGCCCCTGCAACCAAAGATACCCGGTTGGCCCACGTGAATCAAAGCGAAAAGCCTGTGCAAGATGAGGAAGACTGTCCGTGGCCAGCAATGTGTGTTCGTCGTCACTGCGAACTGCCAGGTCGGCGGCCAGCCCGTGCAAATAAACCGCCGCCTCCACCGTCCGCGCCGGATCGTCCGCATACTGCGCCAGCAAGCCGGCAATCAGCCCGGTGAGCAGGTCGCCGCTGCCGCCTTTGGCCATGCCGGGATTTCCACTGGTGTTCACGGCCACGCGTCCATCCGGATGCGCAATCAGCGTCCGCCAGCCCTTGAGTACCAGCGTAACCCCGGTCCGCTGCGCAAAACTGCGCGCCACTTCGAGCCGATTAGCCTGCACCTCGGCCACCGTGATTCCCGCCAGCCGCGCCATCTCGCCGGGATGCGGCGTCAGCACGAGCGTGCGCCCTTTCGCCAATTTCGCCAGCAACACAGGCTTGGCTGCCAGAATGTTCAGAGCATCGGCATCGATCACCGCCGGAATTTTTGTAGCCGATAGCAGCCCGCAAGTGAATTTGACCGTCTCTTCGCTCTGCCCCATGCCGGGTCCAATCGCCAGCACAGTTTTGCCAGCCATGAGCGCTTCCAATGTTGGTGGCGCGAGATTCTCTGCTGCAATACAGCCTGCGGGAGATACGGCCAGAGGCCAGGTCATCAGCTCCGGCGCAATGGCCGCCACCAAGGGCAGCGCCGGAGCGGGGACAGCCGCCGTCACCAGTCCCGCACCGGCACGCAATGCGCCCAGAGCCGCCATGGCCGGCGCGCCAGTTTTTCCTCCTGCCGTTCCCATCGTCCCGCCCACCACCAGCACGTGCCCAAAGTTGCCCTTGTTGGCCGTCGCAGCGCGCGGTGTCTGCACAAGCTCCAGCGCCGAACCGGCCCAGTGTAGCTTCAACTCGGAGACCATCGCCTCATCCGGTGAGCCGATAGGGACCACCACGATAGGTTGCGACCAATGCCGCGTCAACCGCCCAAAGACGTGCGCCGGCTTGGGCGCCGTAAAAGTAATCACCGCATCGGCGGGAAAGACCGGCCCTGCCACCAGAGCGGCAGTCTCATCAGCCGGCCAGCCGGAAGGAAGATCCACAGCTAGAATCGGCGCCTTGCTCGCCTTTACCCATTCCAGCGCCGCCAGTGCCAGCCCTTTGAGCGGCGGCTTGAATCCGGTGCCTACCACAGCGTCCACAAGCAGGTCGGCCTGCAGAGCGCCTGCATGCGCTGCCAACTGCTCCGCCTTCTCCACCACATGCACGGTATGTGGCATGGCGCTTTTCAGCAGCTCGCCCCAGGCCTTCACAACGTCGGGCCCAAGGTGCTCCGGCACACCCAGCAACAGCGTGGTCACCTCCAGCCCGGAGGCCGCCAGCAGCCGCGCAGCCATCATGCCGTCGCCGCCATTGTTTCCCCGGCCGCAGACCACCGTCACCCGCCTTGCTCGCGGAAACTGTTCTCGAGCAAAGGCCGCCACTGCCGCAGAGGCCGCCCGCATCAACTCCAGCGACGGCACCCCGTACCGCTCAGTCGTCAGGCGGTCGCAAGCCTGCATCTCGGCTGCGGAAAGAATGTGCATGGCGACAGTGTACGACAACGGACATCTTTTAGCTGTTAGCTGTTAGCTTTTTGCTGCAAGCTTCGGTGGGGAAATGAGAGTGGTTGCGTAAAGATGTTGGCATCAGTGGAACAGAATATCCATCGTTTGCAGTGTTTCATATAAAAGGATGAAATCTTAATAAGTCTTTTCCTAAGCTAATAGCTAAAAGCTAACAGCTAAAAGCTGCACTCACCGTGCCATCAAGATCAGCAGCCAGCCGTTCAGCCCCGCAATCAGCACGGCGACAACCCATGCCAACGCCTTCAGCCAGCGGGCGTTGACAAACTCGCCCATGATTTTGCGGCTGCCGGTAAACAGCACCAGCGGCACCACGGCAAAGCTCAGTTGCAGCGAGAGAATCACCTGGCTCAGGATGAGCAGTTTTTCCGTACCCTGCTCGCCAGTGACAGCGACAACGATGATAGTAGGGATTATGGCCAGCGAGCGGGTAATCAGCCGCCGCAGCCACGGCGACACCTTGAGGTGGATGAAGCCCTCCATCACCACCTGCCCGGCCAGCGTTCCGGTGATCGACGAATTCTGCCCCGAGGCCAGCAACGCAATGGCAAACAGCGTACTCGCCCCAGCCGCGCCAAGCAGCGGGCTGAGCAGCTTGTATGCATCCTGAATGGCCGCGACATCGTAGAGGCCGCGGCGATTAAAGACCGCCGCCGCCACAATCAAAATCGCCGCGTTCACAAACAGCGCCACGGTCAGCGCCAGCGCGGAGTCGATGTTGGCCATTTGAATGGCCTCGCGCTTGCCCGCCGGTGTGCGCTCATATTTGCGGCTCTGCACAATCGAGGAGTGCAGGTAGAGGTTGTGCGGCATCACAGTGGCGCCCAGAATCCCGATGGCGATGTAGAGCATGTCGGGGTTAGTGACGATGGAGGGCGAGGGAATGAAAAGATTCTTCAATATCGGCCAGTACTCCGGCTTGGAGAGAAACATCTGCACGCCGAACATCGCGATGATGGTGCCGATAAGCGTGATCACCAGCGCCTCCACATAGCGGAAGCCCCAGCGCTGGATTACGAGAATCAGCAACACATCCAGCCCGGTGATCAGCACGCCGTAGAAGAGCGGAATGTGGAAGAGCAGGTTCAGAGCGATGGCCGAGCCGATCACCTCGGCCAGATCGCAGGCGGCAATCGCGATCTCCGCGCCGATCCACAAGGCATAGCTCACCCTTGGACCGTAGCTCTGGTGGCACATCTGCGCCAGGTCGCGCTCCGTGGCTATGCCCAGCTTGAGGCTCAAGCTCTGCAGCAATATCGCCATCAGGTTGCTGGCCATGATGACGAACAGCAGCGTGTAGCCGAAACGCGATCCGCCGGCAATGTCGGTAGCCCAGTTGCCGGGGTCCATGTAGCCTACGGAAATAAGAAATCCCGGACCGAGAAAACCCAGCAGCCGCCGCCAATACCACGGCGAGCGCGAGACCCCCACCGTCGCATGAACCTCCGGCAACGAGGGCACCAGGTGCTCTGGGCCCGGCGCAAGACCGGGAAGAACCGGCAGTTCGGCGAATTCCGTCGAATCGGGTATCGGGTCTTTCATCGTGTTTCTGCCTTTAGCTTATAGCCTTTTGTTCCCGGCTGCCATCGCAAACGCGGAGGAGTGAATCAATCGTCTTTGCGTTTCACGGCGCGCCGTTGCGTTTCGAGGCTCAGAGTGGAACAATGGTTGCGCCGCGAAATCTTCCAATACCGAAGGGGCTAGTGAATGAAAACCTGCCCGCAGTGCGATACCGGCTACCCCGACGGCCAGACTGCCTGCCCCATCCACGGCCACTTGCTCAACGAGATTCGCGAACTGAAACCAGGCATGGTGATTCACAAGACCTACCGCATCGTCCGCAAGCTCGGCCAGGGCGGCATGGGAACCGTTTATCTCGCCCAGCACATTCTCATGGACGAGCCGCGCGCCCTCAAATTTCTCTCTCCCGAGCTGAGCCGCGACCAAGCCTTTACCGGCCGTTTTCTGCGCGAGGTGCGCATGCTGCGCCAGATTCGCAATCGCAACGTCGTGGACTGCGGCGATCTGGAAGCCGCTGAGGACGACAGCCTCTTCTTTTCCATGGAGTTCGTCGACGGCCCCGACCTGCGCGGTCTGCTTAGTGCTTGTCATCCTGAGCGACCCCTGAGCGAAGTGAAGGGGGAGTCGAAGGACCTGCAATTGCCTTTAGGCGCACTCCCCGCCCCTCTCGCCCTCTCCATTACTCGCCAAATCGCCGAAGGCCTCGGCGCGGCCCACTCCAAAGGCATGGTCCACCGCGACATCAAGCCGGAGAACATCCTCATGGCCCGCGACGCCGGCGCATGGCTTCCCAAGATCGCCGACTTCGGCATCGTCGCCACAAAGGAATCCAGCACCGCCTACACCCGCACCGGCGGGACTCTGCTCACCATGGCCTACGCCGCCCCCGAGCAGTGGCTCGGAACCCCCTCCGCAGAACTCGATGGACGCACCGACCTCTACGCCCTCGGTGGGCTCCTCTACGAAATGCTCACCGGCCGCACGCCCTTCCACGCCGAAAATTACGAAGGCTGGGCTGAGCAGCACAAGAACGCCGCTCCCACGCCGCCCAGCAATCTGCGGCAGGATCTCGCCAACTGGCGCGGCCTCGACGCCCTCACCCTCCGCCTCCTCGCCAAAGACCGCAACGACCGCCCTGCAAACGTCGCCGAACTTCTCAACCTCATCGACGCGGTCGTCTACACGGCTCCCAAAACCCGCCAGGCCACCGTGCAGGAGTCGCGGAAGTCCACTAAACCGGAGCCGCAGAAAACGATCGAGAGGGAACACAAGCAGAAACACGAGCAGCAGAGCGAGCGAAAAACAGACAAGACGTCCCGCCGTCCGACGCCGCGATGGATACGGCTCGTGGGCGCCCTCTTTGTGGTGCTGTTGGGCATTGTGATCGTCATGCTGTGTCTCAATGCGCTGAAAAAAGTGCCATCAAACCCCTCCTCTGAAGCCACAAACAATGTGCCTGCACTCATTCAGCAGCAACATAATATTCTGCCGACGACGAGCGATCATCCGGTGAGTTTGTTGCGCACTCTCAAAGGCCACTCGTATGAGGTCAACTCCGTCACCTTCAGCCCTGATGGCCGTACCCTCGCTTCGGGGTCCTACGATAGAACTATCAAGCTGTGGGATACGGCCAGCGGACAAATGCTGCGCACTCTCCAGGGCCACGGGGGTGATGTCAGTTCCGTCGCCTTCTCGCCCGATGGCCGCACCCTGGCCTCGGGGCATGATGACACGACCGTCAAGCTGTGGGATATGGCCAGTGGACAGTTGCTGCGCACCCTCCACGGCCATTCGTACAGTGTTTCTTCCGTGGCCTTCAGCCCCGATGGCCGTACACTGGCCTCGGGAAGTACCGACTTCACGATCAAGTTCTGGGATGCGGCCAGCGGACAGTTGTTGCGCACCATCAAGAGCCAGTCGAGTATGAGTGACACTATCGCCTTCAGTCCCGATGGCCGCACTCTGGCCTCTGGAGGTGGCGACTACTCCATCAGGCTATGGGATGCGGTCAGCGGACAGTTGTTGCGCACGTGGCAATGCCAATGCCACTCGGGTATCGTTGCGGGAATTGTATTCAGCCCCGATGGCCGCACCCTGGCCT